>NZ_JBVKBW010000010.1:0-354969 GCF_055635295.1 Streptomyces sp. NPDC111520
CCAGGCACTTCGCCGCCGAGATCCTGCCCCAGGTCTCCGTCGCGCGGTCCGTCGCCGACGGCGTCAGCCTCGACATCATGGACCTGCCCGAAGAGGCGTTCTGACCCGGTCCTGACCGGTTCTGGCCGGGACCGATACGGCAACGGCGGCCCGCTCCTCCCTCGGGGAGCGGGCCGCCGCGCGTCCTTATGCTTGAAGCATGAACCCTCAGCCCCACTTCGGCCGCGGCCACACCGACGACCTCGCAGCGTTCCTCACCGCCAGCCCGTCGCAGTACCACGCGGTCGCGAGCGCCGCCGAGCGCCTGGAGAAGGCTGGATTCCAGCAGGTGGCCGAGACCGAGGCGTGGGGCGCCGAGGCGGGCGGCAGGTACGTGCTGCGGGGCGGGGCGATCATCGCCTGGTACGTGCCCGAGGGGGCCGGGCCCGCCACCCCCTTCCGGGTGGTCGGCGCGCACACCGACTCCACCAACCTGCGCGTCAAGCCGCGTCCCGACTCCGGCTCCTTCGGGTGGCGCCAGATCGCCGTCGAGATCTACGGGGGCGCCCTCCTCAACACCTGGCTCGACCGCGACCTGGGGGTGTCCGGCCGGCTGGTGCTGCGCGACGGCACGACGGCCCTGGTCCACGTCGACCGGCCGCTGCTGCGGGTGCCGCAGCTCGCCGTCCACCTGGACCGCGGTGTCAACGACAACGGTCTCAAGCTCGACAAGCAGCGCCACATGCAGCCCGTCTGGGGCCTCGGCGAGGTCGAGGAGGGCGCCCTGATCGCCTTCCTCGCGGAGGAGGGCGGGGTGGCCGCCGCCGACGTCGTCGGCTGGGACCTGATGACCCACGACGTCCAGCCGCCCGCCTACCTCGGCCGCGACCGCGAGTTCCTGGCCGCGGGCCGGCTCGACAACCTGCTCTCCGTGCACGCCGGCACGGCCGCCCTGGCCGCCGTCGCCGGGGCCGACCTGCCGTACATCCCCGTGCTGGCCGCCTTCGACCACGAGGAGACCGGCAGCGAGTCCGACACCGGCGCCCTCGGCCCGCTGCTCGGCAACGTCCTGGAGCGTTCCGTCTTCGCCCGCGGCGGCAGCTACGAGGACCGCGCCCGCGCCTTCGCCGGCACGGTGTGCGCCTCCGCCGACACCGGCCACGCCGTCCACCCCAACTACGCGGAGAAGCACGACCCGACGCACCGCCCGATGCCCAACGGCGGCCCCATCCTCAAGGTCAACGTCAGCCAGCGCTACGCCACCGACGGCACCGGCCGCGGCGTCTTCGCCGCCGCCTGCGAGCGGGCGGGCGTGCCCTGGCAGGCCTTCGTCTCCAACAACGCGATGCCCTGCGGCACCACCATCGGCCCCATCACCGCCGCCCGGCACGGCATCGCGACCGTGGACGTCGGCGTGCCGATCCTCTCGATGCACTCCGCACGCGAACTGTGCGGCGCCGACGACCCGTTCCTGCTGGCCAGCGCCCTGAAGGCGTTCCTGGAGGGCTGAGCCCCCGCCCCCGCCGGCGAAGTCCGCCCGCAAGGAGCGGACTTCACCGGCGTCCGGCGGTCATGAGTCGCCCGCACCGGGGTACCCGAGTCCTACGAGTCCGTAGCGCCAACCCCGTTCGGAGGCGGACATCATGGGCATCGGCGGTTGCATCGGCCTGATCGCGGTGGGGGCCATCCTCACCTTCGCGACCGACTGGCACATGGCCGGGGTCAACCTCGACCTGGTCGGCCTGATCATGATGGCGGTCGGCGTCATCGGCCTGGCCGCGTACATCAGCATCTTCAAGAAGCGCCGGGTCGTGGAGCCGATGCCGGTGATGGACGAACGCGCCCGCAACTACCCGCACGTGTGACGGACGTGCGGATGCGTCAGGCGTCCATCCCGGCGAGCACCAGGGCGAGCCGGGTGTCCCCGTCGGCCGTCAGGCGGACGGGGACACCCCAGTCCTGCTGGTGCACGTGGCAGGCCGGGTACTCGTTGTCCGGGTCGTCGTCGCAGGACGCGGCCATGGCCGACACGTGGAGCACGCCCTCGCCGACGTCCCCGTTCAGGACGACGTCGCGGAAGAGGTCCGTGCCCTTGCCCGCGCCCTCCAGCAGCAGCTCCGGCGGCGTCGCGCTGACCAGCAGCCGCGTCGACGGGCCGTAGCGCTCGTCGAGCTTCTGGCCGGCCGGGGCGGAGAACACCACGTCCAGCCGCAGCGGCCCCGGCGCCACGTCCGTCGCGGGCCGCTGTGTACGGTGCGCCGCGCCCTCGACCCGCACCGCCTCCTCCGGCAGGCGCAGCCGCGTCAGCCGGTGGCGGGCGGACTCCACCACCACGATCTCCGCGCCGTCCAGCACCGCTCCCGACGGCTCCCGCAGGTCGGTGGCGAGCGTGGTGACCTCACCGGTCGCCGGGTCGAAGCGGCGCAGCGCGTGGTTGTACGTGTCGCTGACCGCGACCGACCCGTCGGGCAGCGCGGTCACCCCCAGCGGGTGCTGCAGCAGTGCCTGCTCCGCCGGGCCGTCGCGGTGGCCGAAGTCGAACAGCCCCGTGCCCACGGCGGTGCGCACCGCGTACCCCGGGCCGTCCGCGGCCCGCTCGACCCAGCGCAGCGCGCTGGTCTCGGAGTCCGCGACCCACAGCCGCTCCCCGGCCGCCGCCAGCCCCGACGGCTGGGCGAACCACGCCTGCTCCGCCGGCCCGTCGACCAGCCCCTCGTTGGTCGTCCCGGCCGCCACCGCGACCGTCCCGTCCGCCGGGTCGTACGTCCACAGCTGGTGGACGCCCGCCATGGCGATCCACACCCTGCCGTCCCACCACGCCAGGTCCCACGGCGAGGACAGGTCGGTCCCGAGCGCCGGGCCCGAGGACGCCGACCCCTGCCACCACTGCTTCCCGGTACCGGCCACCGTCTCCAGGGCGCCGCTCGCCGGGTCGAACGTCCGCAGCCGGTGGTTCACGGTGTCCGCGACGACCACGGTGCCGTCCGGCAGGAGCGCCAGGCCCTGGGGTTCGTTGAACTCCCCGGGGCCGCCGATGCGGCGTACGACGGTCTCGCCGTCCGGCTCCATCTCCACCAGCTGGTGCCGGGTCGAGTCGGACACCAGCAGGTTCCCCGACGGCAGCCGCAGCGCCTTCCCCGGGAACCGCAGGTCCGTGGCCACCGGCTCCGGCGGCACGTACGGCCCGTCGCCGCGGCGCAGCGTCCCCTTCGCCGCGTGCTCCGCCTCCAGCTCGGTGACCAGCGTCTCCAGCGCGTGCGCGTGGCCCTCACCGGAGTGCTGGGCGACGACGTACCCCTCCGGGTCGATCACGGTCAGCGTGGGCCAGGCCCGCACGGCGTACTGCTTCCACGTCGTGAGCTCCGGGTCGTCCAGCACCGGGTGGTGCACCCCGTACCGCTCCACCGCGTCCACGACCGACCGGTGCTCCGCCTCGTGCACGAACTTCGGCGAGTGGACGCCGACGATCACCACGGTGTCGCGGTGCTTCTCCTCCAGCTCGCGCAGCTCGTCCAGGACGTGCAGGCAGTTGATGCAGCAGAAGGTCCAAAAGTCGAGAATGACGATCGATCCCCGCAGGTCGGCGAGGGTCAGCTCCTGGCCGCCGGTGTTGATCCAGCCGCCCTTGCCGACCAGCTCGGGGGCTCGGACGCGGGCACGGCGGGTGGTGGGGGCGGCTTCGTTCATGCTGCAAGCATGCCACCCCGCGCGCGGGGCGATCGCAGCCGTGCGGCCCGTACAACCCTTTCCCGTCGCGGACCGTCTCTCCTGTACCACCGTCCCTCGTGCCACGGCAGGACCAGAGGTCACAGCGATGCTCCACCGCGTCGCACTCCTGCGTCCGGACGGGCGATCCAGACCAGCGCGGGCCGCCGCACGGCCCCGCACGCAGCAGGAGTTCGCATGCCCACGCGCAAGAACCTCCGCCTGGCCGCGGCGACGGCCGCAGCCTTCGCGCTGACCGGAGGACTGCTCACCGTCTCGGCCGGGAACGCCGCCGCCGCACCCGCCAAGTACGCCGACGACTTCAACGGCGACGGCTATCGGGACTACGCCACCGGCGCCGGCGGTTCGGTCACCGTCACGTACGGGACCGCGAGCGGCCCCGGGACCAAGGTCAAGACCTTCACCCAGAACAGCGCCGGCATCCCCGGGACCGCCGGGGATGCCGGAGGGTACGCCGACTCGTTCGGCGACTCCCTGGCGGCGGCCGACTTCAACCGCGACGGGTACGCCGACCTCGCGGTCGGCGACGGCTCCGAGAAGGTGGGCAGCCGCGCCGGCGCGGGCGCGGTCACCATCGTCTGGGGCTCCAAGGCGGGACTGTCGTCCACCGCCACCCGCCTTCCGCTCAAGTCCCCCAGCACCAGGTACCAGTTCGGCCGCTCGCTCGCGACCGGCGACTTCAACGGCGACGGCAAGATCGACCTGGCCGTCACGGACATCGGGTCCGTGTACGTCTACCGGGGCGGTTTCGCCAAGTCCGGCACCACGGGCAAGGTCACCCGCCACGCCCCGGCCCCGGGCGCGGGCACCATGCTCGAAACCGCCGGGCTCGTCGCCGGGAAGGTCACGAAGGACGCGGCCACCGACCTGTACGTCCTCGGTCAGAGCTACCGGAACGGCAGGGCCACCTCGGCCGCCTGGTTCCTGCGCGGCGGTTCCACCGTCAAGGCGGGCAAGTTCACCACGTACAACGCCTCGTCCCCGAACTACGGCGTCTCGGGCGTGATCGCGGACTTCGACAAGAACGGCTACGGGGATCTCGCGGTCGGCGACCAGCCGTACAACAAGAACGCCGGCGCCGTCTACGTGCTGCGCGGCGGCTCCGCCGGCCCCACCACCGGCTACCGCCTCACCCAGGCCAGCGCGGGTGTCGTCACCGGCGCCACCGGCGGTGACCTGTTCGGTGCCGCGCTCTCCGCGGGCGACACGAACCGCGACGGCTACCCGGACCTCGCGGTCGGTGTACCGGGGGAGAAGATCGGCACCACCAAGGGCGCGGGCGGCGTGCACGTCCTGCGCGGCGGCAAGAAGGGTCTGACGGGCACCGGCTCGCAGTGGTTCAGCCTGCAGACCGCGGGCGTCCCCGGCGACGCCACGGAGTACTCCGGGTTCGGCTGGTTCGTCCGGCTGCGCGACCTCGACCGGGACGGCGACGCCGACCTCCTCGCCTCCGAGGGCGCCTACCTCCCGTCGGGCGTGCTGCTGCCCGGCGGCACGAAGGGCATCACCGCGGCCTCCGCCCGGGTGATACCGCTGCGGGCCGCGTTCCCGCAGTAGCCGGGCCGGGGTCCGGCTCGACGACGGAAGGGCCCGGGCGGCCGCTCGCCCGGGCCCTCCCGTCCGCCGGCGCCGCCGAGGGTCAGGGGCGCAGGTCGCTCACGGCGTCCGTGGTGGCGACGAGGCCGGAATGGATGGTGGGGGCGAGGCTGGAACTGGCGAGGCAGAAGCCGAGGAGGACGCAGAGGATCGCGTGGGAGACCTTCAGCGACTTCGCCCGGAGCAGGATGAGCGTGATCACGATCAGGAGCAGGACCACGGAGATGGATACCGCCATGGCCGTATGACGTCACATATCGCCGCCCGGGTGGGGGCGACACGCGCGGGAAGGGCCCGGACGCACAAATGTCCGGGCCCTTCCCGTCGCCGTGTCCGAGGGCGGATCAGGCCCAGGTGATCAGGCGCTTGGGGTACTCCAGGACCGCCGCAACGTCGGCGAGGAACTTGGAGCCGAGCTCGCCGTCGACCAGGCGGTGGTCGAAGGAGAGCGCGAGCGTGGTGACCTGGCGGGGCTTGACCTTGCCCTTGTGGACCCAGGGCAGGTCCTTGACCGCGCCGAAGGCGAGGATCGCGGACTCCCCGGGGTTGAGGATGGGCGTGCCGGTGTCGACGCCGAAGACGCCGACGTTGGTGATGGTGATCGTGCCGCCCTGCATGGCGGCCGGCGAGGTCTTGCCCTCACGGGCCGTGGCGACCAACTCACCGAGGGCGGACGCCAGTTCGGGCAGGGTCTTGGCCTGGGCGTCCTTGATGTTGGGGACGATCAGGCCGCGCGGGGTGGCCGCGGCGATGCCCAGGTTGACGTAGCCCTTGTGGACGATCTCCTGGTTGGCCTCGTCCCAGGCGGCGTTGATCTCCGGGTTGCGGCGGATCGCGACCAGCAGGGCCTTGGCGACCAGCAGCAGCGGGCTGACCTTGAGCCCGGCGAAGGCCGGGTCGGTCTTCAGCTCCTGGACGAGCCGCATGGTCCGGGTGATGTCGAAGGTGACGAACTCGGTGACGTGCGGCGCGGTGAAGGCGCTGGCGACCATGGCCGCGGCCGTGGCCTTGCGGACGCCCTTGATCGGGACCCGGGTCTCCAGCGCGGCGGAAGCCGGGGCGGCGGCGACCGGTGCCGCCTCCGCGACCGCGGTGACCCGTGCGGGGGCGGCCGGCGCGGCGGCGGGGGCCACCGCGTTCTGGACGTCCTCGCGGGTGATCGTGCCCTGCGGCCCGGTCGGGGTGACCGAGGCCAGGTCCACGCCCAGGTCCTTGGCCAGCTTGCGTACCGGCGGCTTGGCCAGCGGGCGCACCTCGGCGGGTGCGAACGCCGTGGCGGCCGCCGCCGGGACGGCCGGGGCCGCGACCGGGGCCGGGGCGTGGCCGTTGAGCTCGCCCTGGACGGCCTGCTGCGCACCGGACTGCGCCGGGACGGCGGGCTGCTTGCGCGGCCGGCGCTTGGTCGACGAGACGGCGACGCCGTAGCCGACCAGCACGGGCTGCCGCTTCTGCTCGGGCTCCGCGGCGGGCGCCTGGGCGGTCCCGGCGGCCGCGGTCGCGGCGGCCGGCTCGGGGGCGGCCGCGGCGGGCTCCTCACCCTCGCCGGTGTCGACGGTGATGATCACCGTGCCGACGTCGACGGTCTCGCCTTCGGGGAAGCGCAGCTCGTGCACCACCCCGTCGAACGGGATCGGGAGCTCGACCGCGGCCTTGGCGGTCTCGACCTCGCAGACGACCTGGCCGTCGGTGACGGTGTCGCCGGGCTGGACGAACCACTTGAGGATCTCGGCCTCGGTGAGTCCCTCGCCGACGTCCGGCATCTTGAACTCACGGAAGCGCTGCGGTGCTGCCACTGTCGTCACAACCCTCTCCTCAGAACGCCATCGAGCGGTCGACGGCGTCCAGCACCCGGTCCAGGCCGGGCAGGTACTCCTCCTCGACCCGGGCCGGCGGGTACGGGGCGTGGAAGCCGCCGACCCGCAGCACCGGGGCCTCGAGGTGGTAGAAGCAGCGCTCGGTGATGCGGGCGGCGATCTCCGCGCCCATGCCGAGCTGCACCGGCGCCTCGTGCACGACCACCAGGCGGCGGGTCTTCTCCACCGACGCCTGGACGGCGTCGAAGTCCAGCGGGGAGAGCGACCGCAGGTCCACGACCTCCAGGCTACGGCCCTCCTCGGCGGCCGCGGCGGCGGCCTCCAGGCAGACCTTCACCATCGGGCCGTAGGCGGCCAGGGTGAGGTCGGTGCCCTCCAGGGCGGTCCGGGCCTTGTGCAGCGGCGCGGGGATGCCGTCGGTGTCGACCTCGCCCTTGTCCCAGTAGCGGCGCTTGGGCTCGAAGAAGATCACCGGGTCGTCGGAGTCGATCGCCTGCTGCAGCATCCAGTAGGCGTCCTGCGGGGTCGACGGGGAGACGACCTTGAGACCGGCGGTGTGCGAGAAGTACGCCTCGGGCGACTCGCTGTGGTGCTCCACGGCGCCGATGCCGCCGCCGTAGGGGATGCGGATGACGACGGGCAGCTTGATCTTGCCCAGGGCGCGCGCGTGCATCTTCGCGAGCTGGGTGACGATCTGGTCGTACGCGGGGAAGACGAAGCCGTCGAACTGGATCTCCACGACGGGGCGGTAGCCGCGCAGGGCCAGGCCGATCGCGGTGCCGACGATGCCGGACTCCGCGAGCGGGGTGTCGATCACCCGCTCCTCGCCGAAGTCCTTGTGCAGGCCGTCGGTGATCCGGAAGACGCCGCCGAGCTTGCCGATGTCCTCACCCATGAGCACGACCTTGGGGTCGGTCTCCAGGGACTTGCGCAGCGCCTCGTTGAGGGCCTTGGCGATGGTCATCGTTGCCATGGTCAGTGACCCTCCGTGCTGTCCGCGAACGACGCCTGGTACGCGGCGAACTGGGCGCGCTCCTCGTCGACGAGGGCGTGGCCGTCGGCGTAGATGTTCTCGAAGATCGCCATCGGGTCGGGGTCGGGCATGGCGCGCACGGCCTCGCGGACCCGCTTGCCGAGCGCGACGCTCTCCGCCTCGACCTCGGCCAGGAAGGCCTCGTCGGCGATGCCCTGCTTCTCCAGGTAGGCCCGCAGCCGCAGGATCGGGTCCTTGTGCTCCCACTGCTCGCGCTCCTCGTCGAGGCGGTAGCGGGTGGGGTCGTCGGAGGTGGTGTGGGCGCCCATGCGGTAGGTGAAGGCCTCGACGAGCATCGGGCCCTGGCCGGAGCGGGCGTGCTCCAGGGCGGCGCGGGTGACCGCGAGGACCGCGAGGACGTCGTTGCCGTCGACCCGTACGCCGGGGAAGCCGAAGCCGGCGGCGCGCTGGTAGATCGGCACGCGGCTCTGCTTCTCGGTGGGCTCGGAGATCGCCCACTGGTTGTTCTGGCAGAAGAAGACCACGGGGGCGTTGTAGACGGCGGCGAAGGTGAAGGCCTCCGCGACGTCGCCCTGGCTGGAGGCACCGTCGCCGAAGTAGGCGATGACGGCGGAGTCGGCGCCGTCCTTGGTGATGCCCATCGCGTAGCCGGTCGCGTGCAGCGTCTGGGAGCCGATCACGATCGTGTACAGCTGGAAGTTGTTCTCGTTCGGGTCCCAGCCGCCGTGGTTCACCCCGCGGAACATCCCGAGCAGGTTGACCGGGTCCACCCCGCGGCACCAGGCGACGCCGTGCTCGCGGTAGGTGGGGAAGACGTAGTCGTCCGGCCTGGTGGCCCGCCCCGAGCCGATCTGTGCGGCCTCCTGGCCCAGCAGCGACGCCCACAGACCCAGCTCGCCCTGCCGCTGCAGGGACGTGGCCTCCGCGTCGAACCGGCGGGTCAGGACCATGTCCCGGTACAGACCGCGCAGCTCTTCGGGGCTCAGGTCGATGGAGTACTCACTGTGCTGGACGCGCTCGCCCTCGGGGGTCAGGAGCTGTACCAGCTCCGGCTCGCCCTCACGGCGCTTCGCTCCACCGCGCGTGCCCGTACGGGGCGTACGGGGCTTCGCGGCAGTGCTTTTCACGCTCACGCTTGCTCCTCCGTCTGTCCGGCCCCCGGGATCCGCCGGCGGCCAGTGCGGCTCTGCCCGACTCGTCGCGGCGCACGGGGTGTGTGCGGCACGGCCGAGCCGGGAGTGTTGGTGACCCGGCAGGAGGCCCTGCGAAGTGAACGTTACCCACACCTTCCGCTTTCGCGCGAAGGGTGTTCTACCTGCGGTTTTGTTTGGATTTCCTAGTAAATGGACGTTCTCGCAGGCCACCGGGACAACGGCACGGTATCCCGAGGATCGATTCTTCGTAAGAGGTCGGCGCGGGTCGCGTGTGCAACGCTGAACTTGTGACCGAAAAGTCGGGCATTACGGTTTTCCTACTGGACGACCACGAAGTCGTCCGGCGCGGGGTGCACGAGCTCCTCTCCGCCGAGGACGGGATCGAGGTCGTCGGCGAGGCCGGCACGGCCGCCGAGGCCCTGGCCCGGATCCCGGCCGTACGTCCCGACGTGGCGGTGCTGGACGTACGCCTGCCGGACGGCAGCGGCGTCGAGGTGTGCCGCGAGATCCGCTCCTCCCAGCCCGGGATCGCCTGCCTGATGCTCACCTCCTACGCGGACGACGAGGCGCTCTTCGACGCGATCATGGCGGGCGCCTCCGGCTACGTGCTCAAGGACATCCGGGCCAGCGACCTGGTCGGCGCGGTCCGGGACGTCGCCGCGGGCCGGTCGCTGCTGGACCCGGTCGCCACCGCGCGCGTCCTGGAGCGGCTGCGCGGCGGCGGGGAGCGCCAGGAGGACCGCCTCTCCGACCTGACCGACCAGGAGAAGCGGATCCTCGACCTGATCGGCGAGGGCCTCACCAACCGGCAGATCGGCGACCGGCTGCACCTGGCGGAGAAGACCGTCAAGAACTACGTCTCCTCGCTGCTCGCCAAGCTCGGCATGCAGCGGCGCACCCAGGCCGCCGCCTACGTCGCACGGCTGCGCAGCGGCGGTCCGGCGGCCACGGACACGGGAACGGGGTCGGGGACGGGCCCCGGGCCGTCCGGATCCCGGCCGCCCGGGCCCTGACCGTCCGGCCCCGCGCGAGGCCCGCCCGACGACCCACGTACCAGTCCGTATGCCGGACGAGGACTGCCCGTGCATACGCCTTGTATCTATGATGTGCGCATCATGACCCGGAGCCCCCTCGCGACCGCCGGCGCCACCGCCGAGCCGTCCGCCAAGCAGCCACCCGCCGCCGAGCGGGTCTACACGCACGTCAAGCAGGCGGTGCTCGACCGCCGCTACGAGGGCGGCACCCTCCTGAGCGAGGGTGAGCTGGCCGAGGCGGTGGGCGTCTCGCGCACCCCCGTCCGCGAGGCCCTGCTGCGTCTGGAGGCCGAGGGCCTGCTGAAGCTCTACCCGAAGAAGGGCGCGCTGGTGCTGCCGGTCTCCGCGCAGGAGATCGCGGACGTCGTGGAGACCCGGCTGCTGGTGGAGCGCCACGCGGTGACAAAGGTGGTGCCCGCCCCGGAACGGCTGCTGACCCGCCTGGAGGAGGTGCTGGACGAGCAGCGCGGCCATGCCGCCACCGGCGACCTGGCCGCCTTCGCGGCGGCCGACCGCTGCTTCCACGCCGAGATCGTGCGCGCCGCGGGCAACCGCATCCTGTCCCACCTGTACGACCAGCTGAGGGACCGTCAACTACGGATGGGCGTGGCCACGATGCACGCCGAACCAGGCCGCATCGCCAAGAACGTCGCCGAACACACCGAGATCCTCGCGGCGTTGCGCGCCGGGGACACCGCCGCGGCGGCCACGCTGGTCGAACGGCACGTCAGCTGGGTGAGCCACCTGGCCCGGGGGGAGTGATGGCGACGAGCGGCACCACCACCACCGGTGAACCGCCCGGCGGCACCAGGGCCGTCGCCGTCTGGAGCATCGGCACCCTCGTCTACACGGTCGCGGTCGTGCACCGCACCAGCCTCGGCGTCGCCGGCATCGACGCCGCGGAGCGGTTCCACATCGGCGCCTCGGCGCTGTCCACCTTCTCGATCCTTCAGGTGCTGGTCTACGCGGGCATGCAGATACCCGTGGGCCTGATGGTCGACCGACTCGGCACCAAGAAGGTGCTGAGCATCGGCATCGTCCTGTTCACCGCGGGCCAGCTCGGCTTCGCCCTCTCGCACGCGTACGGACCGGCGCTCGCCGCCCGCGCGGTGCTGGGCTGCGGCGACGCCATGACCTTCGTCAGCGTGCTGCGGCTCGGCTCGCGCTGGTTCCCGGCCCGGCGCGGACCCATGATCGCGCAGGGTGCCGCGCTGTTCGGCGTGGCGGGCAACCTGCTGAGCACCGTGCTGCTGGCGCGGCTGCTGCACTCCGCGGGCTGGACCCCCACCTTCGTCGGGACGGCCCTGGGCGGCGCGCTCGTCCTCGTCCTGGTGCTGCTCTTCATGAAGGACCACCCCGAGGGCTTCGAGCCGGCGCCCCCCGAGCACCCCGGGCGCGGTTACGTGAAGCGGCAGATCGCCGCCGCCTGGCGCGAGCCCGGCACCCGGCTGGGCATGTGGACGCACTTCACCACCCAGTTCTCCGGGATGGTCTTCCTGCTGCTGTGGGGACTGCCGTACCTGGTCGAGGACCAGGGGCTGTCCCGCGAGACCGCGGGCACCCTGCTGACGGTGGTCGTGATCGCCAACATGGTCTTCGGGATGCTCTTCGGGCAGATCATCGGCCGCCACCACGGCGCCCGGATGCCGCTCACCCTCGGCGTCGTCGGGGCGACGGCGGTGATGTGGGCGGTGGTCCTGGTCTGGCCCGCGGACCACGCCCCCCTGTGGCTGCTCGTGCTGCTCTGCGTCGTGCTGGGCACCTGCGGCCCGGCGTCGATGATCGGCTTCGACTTCGCCCGCCCGGCGAACCCGCCCGAGCGCTTCGGCACCGCCTCCGGCATCGTCAACATCGGCGGCTTCACCGCCTCGATGGCCGCGCTGCTGGCCATCGGCGTCCTGCTGGACGCGAGCGGCGACGACTACCGGGTGGCCTGGAGCAGCGTTTTCGTGCTCCAGGCGTTCGGCCTGGTGCAGATCCTGCGGCTGCGCGGCCGGGCCGCGCGGCTGGAGCGGCAGCGCATCGCCGTCAGCCGCGTCGAGAGCGTCCACGTCCCCGCCGGGACATGAACGCTCCCCCGGGCGTCACTGCGTGACGGCGATGTTCGCCAGGATCGCGTCGGCCAGCGACTGGTCGCCCTCGGTCTTCAGCCGGTCCTCCACCGCGTGCGCACGCGTGCGACCGCAGGTCAGCCGGACGAAGGTCTCCCAGTCCAGGGTCAGCGTGACCGCCGGGCCGAGCGAGACGCTGCCGTCGATCGAGCCGTGGCCTTCGGGGTCGACCCGGACCGTCCGCATGAACTCCAGCTCACCGTGGACGTCGAACACCACGGCGGAACCCGCCGGGGCGCCCGCGCGCTCGGCGACGACCTTCGGCAGCTCGGACAGGATGTGGTCCCGGGCCACGGCGGCGCCCGCCGAGTCCAGGTTGCCGGGCTCGCCCAGCGCCCGGCGCAGGTCCTGCTCGTGCACCCACACGTCGAAGACCCGCCACTTCAGCAGCTCCCCGAGGGTCGTCTCCCGGCCCATGGGGCCGCGGACGGTGTCCTGCGCGCCGCGGGTCTCGTTCCGCAGCTGCCGCGACCGGCGGATGATGGTGTAGTCGAGTTCGCCGACCACCTCGGGCGCGGTGTGGTGCCGCCGCTTGTCGACCGGCACCTCGACGTAACGGGCGTGCTCCGTGGTCATGTGCCGCAGGTCGCTGGGGAGCGTGTGGATGGGCCGCGGATCGCCCAGCAGCTCGCACTCGAACGCGATCACGTGCGAGACGACGTCGCGCACGGACCAGTACGGGCACTCGGTCGGCCGGTTCCAGGCACCCGCCGGAACGGGGCGGACCAACTCGGCTATGGATTCTATGGAGTGGGTCCAGGCGTCGATGTACGGCTGGATCTGGCTGTGGACGGTGCCGGTCACGGGACCCCTCGACGGTCGGTGCGCGGTCGTGGTGTGCGCCTTAAATTACGCTGCGCAGTGACACCACGGGAGTGCTTTCGTGTGACGATCGTAGGCCCGCAACAACGTGCCGAACTCATGGGCGGTGGTACTGTGCGCGTTTCCCTGCTCCAGATCGACGTCGACCACGGCGAAGCGGTGGACGCCCGGCGCGAACGGGTCGCGTCGCTCGTCCGCGCACAAGCCGGATCGGACCTGGTCGTCCTGCCCGAACTGTGGCCCGTCGGGGCCTTCGCGGCCGATCTTTTCCAGCCAGAGGCCGAACCGCTGCGGGGTCCCACCGCCGAGGTCATGAGCGCCGCCGCGCTCGACGCGGGCGTCTGGCTGCACGCCGGGTCGATCGTCGAGCGCGCCGCCGACGGCGCGCTGTACAACACCTCCCTGCTCTTCTCCCCCGACGGTGAACTGCGCGCGAGCTACCGCAAGATCCACCGCTTCGGCTTCGACCGGGGCGAGGCCGTGCTCATGAGCGCCGGCGACCGCGTCGTCACCAGCGACGTCCAGGGCGTCCCCGTGGGCCTGGCCACCTGCTACGACCTGCGCTTCCCCGAGATGTTCCGGCTGCTCGTCGACGCGGGCGCCACCCTGGTCGTCCTCCCGGCCGGCTGGCCCGCGCGACGCCGCGAGCACTGGACGCTGCTGGCCCGGGCCCGGGCGATCGAGTCGCAGGCCTACGTGGTGGCCTGCGGCACCGCGGGCACCCACGCCGGGGTGGACCTGGCCGGGCACAGCGTCGTCGTCGACCCCTGGGGCGCCGTCGTCGCCGAGGCCGGACCGGGCGAGGAGGTCCTCACCGCCGACCTCGACCCGGGCCTGGTGGGCAGGACCCGGGCGGACTTCCCGGTGCTGCGCGACCGCGTGCTGGGCGTGCCGGCGCCGGATTCGACGCCGCATTCGGCACCGGATTCGGCACCGGATTCGGCGCCCGTGCCCGATTCGGCCGGTTGAGGTCGTATGACCCCATCAGGGACCATCGACCCCGGAGGTGGGGGCTGAGTGCTCTGCGCCTCCGGGGGCCCCGCCCGGCAGGGTGGTTCCCATGGAATTCGAGGGGCGCGCTGCGCTGGCGCTGCTGGGAAGGGTTCGGTACGGGCGGCTGGCGCTGACGCGGGGGGCCCTGCCGTACATCGCCGTGGCCCGGCACGTCGTCGACGACGGCTCCGTGCTGATCCGCACCGACCGCTCGTGGGGCGTGGACGGCACGGTCGTGGCCTACCAGGCGGACGACCTCGAAGCGGGCTGGGCGGTGCAGTTCCTCGGCACGGCCCGCGCGTTCCGCCCTTCGACGGCACAACGGGCGCTCTTCGGCACAGATCATCAAAACGATACAAGCCGGGAGCCGGGCCATGTGTACGTACGGCTCGACCCGCGAGTCCACCACCGGAATGATCTAGCATCTGCCTGGTGATCGGGAGTTCGGCGACGGCGCCGCCCTCCGCCGGGACACTGGACACCCTGCTGCGCCGATACACGGACGCCGGCGCCCCGCTGTCCTGCGAACCCGTTGCCCAGGGCCTACTGAACCGGGGATTCCGGCTGGCCACCACCCGCGGCCGCTACTTCCTCAAGCTGTACGTCGACAGCGCCACCGCGGACTCCGCCGTCATCGCCCGCCAGCACCGGGCGACCCAGCGGCTGGACGAGGTGGGCCTGCCCGTCGCCCCGCCGGTGCCGGACGCCGACGGCCGCACCGTCGCCGTGGTCGGCGGCCGCTGCTTCGCGCTCTACCCCTGGGTGGAGGGACGGCACCGCGAAGGCGGCGAACTCACCACCGGCGACTCCCGCCGCCTGGGCGCGCTGCTCGGTCTCGTCCACACCACCCTGGCCCAGGTGCAGCCCGCCCCCGAGCCGGGCCGGCACGCCAGCGCCGACCCCGAACTGACCTACGCGCTGATCACCGCGCTGCTGCGGAGGGTGCACGATCGCGCGCCCCGCGAGACCTTCGACGAACTCGCCGAGCACCGGCTGCTGGAGCGCCGCGCCCTGCTGGAACGTCACGCCCACCGCCGCCCGCCCGACGCCGCCGGACCGGTGTCCGGCTGGGTGCACGGCGACTTCCACCCGCTCAACCTGCTCTACCGCGAGGACGAGCCCGTCGCCATCGTCGACTGGGACCGGCTCGGCGTGCAGCCGCGCGCCGAGGAGGCGGTACGGGCCGCCGTGATCTTCTTCGTGCAGCCCGGCGGCGCCCTGGACCTCGACAAGATCCGCGCGTACGCCCGGGCCTACCGCGGCGCCGCGGGCGTGGCGGTGGACGAACTGGCCGCCGCCGTGCACCGGGTGTGGTGGGAGCGGCTGAACGACTTCTGGATGCTGCGCTGGCGCTACGTCCTCGACGACCGCAGGACCGACCCCCTCTTCCCGGCCTCGTCCGCCCTGGTCGTCTGGTGGACCGCGGCGTACGAGGCCGTGCTGGAGGCCTTCACCGGCTGACCCGGGCAGGCGGCGGTGTCGTCGCCGGCCGCCGGCCGGCGGCCACCGGTCATCGCCGGTCAGCCGCCCGTGACGCCGCCGTCCGCGCCCTCGGTGCCGGCCGTACCGCCGGACGCCTCACCCGAGGTGCCCTCGGTGCCGCCCGCGGTCTCGGTCGGGGTCGGCGTCGGCGTCGGCGGCGCGGAGCTGGCCGGGGCGCTCGGCTCCTTCGTCGGCGCCTGCGAGGTCGCGGGGGCCTGCGAGGTCGGCCGTGTGTAGGTGGGGGACGAGTTGTAGGACGGCTTCTCGGTGACGCCGCCGGTGCCCTCCTGCGTACCGCCCGTGGTGTCGTCCTGGGTCGGCTGCGAGGTCGGCTTCTCCGGCTGCGACTGCGTCGGCGTCACCTTCTCCGCCGGGGGCTTCTTGTCGCCGGTGTGGGCGACGGCGAAGTAGATGCCGAGGGCGACCGCGAGCACCGCCGCGACCACGAAGAGCACCGGCTTGACCCAGCGCCCGCCGCCGTGCGGGGGCCGCCCGCCGCCGTAGCCGTGGTCGCCGCCGTCACCGCCGGGCGGCCCGAGCAGCAGGGGCGGCTGCAACTCCGAGGTGTGGTGCGCGTTCTGCTGCCCGTACTGCGGGGGGACGCCCATCGGCGCGGTCGGGGCGGCCTGCGGCGCGGGCACGTAGCCGGTGTTCCAGGTGCCGGTGTGGCCGCCGCGCTCGTTGAGCATGCCCAGCGCGTACTGGACGACGCCGCGCATCTCCTCGGCGGTCTGGAAGCGGTCGTCCGGGTGCTTGGCGAGCGCGTGCAGCACCAGCCCGTCCAGCTCCGGCGGCACGCGGTCGCTGAGCTCGGAGGGCGGCCGCGGCTCGTCCTGGACGTGCTGGTAGACCACCGACAGCGGGGTCTCGCCGGTGAACGGCGGCCGCAGCGCGAGGAGTTCGTAGAGCAGGCAGCCCGTCGCGTACAGGTCGGAGCGGGTGTCGACCGTCTTCCCGAGCGCCTGCTCCGGCGACAGGTACTGCGGGGTGCCCATGACCATGCCGGTCTGCGTCATCGTGGTCGAGGCGCCGTGCAGCGCCCGCGCGATGCCGAAGTCCATCACCTTCACCGCGCCGGTGTTGGTGATGATCACGTTCGCCGGCTTGATGTCCCGGTGGACGATGCCGTGCGCGTGGCTGTAGGCCAGCGCCTCCAGCACGCCCGAGACGATGATGAGCGCCTGGTCGACCGGCGGCGGCTCGTCGGACCCCAGCAGCAGGTCGCGGATCGTGCGGCCCTCGACGAGCTCCATCACGATGTACGGCACGGTGCCGCCCGGCGTCACGTCCTCGCCCGAGTCGTACACCGCCACCACCGCATGGTGGTTGAGCCCGGCGACCGACTGCGCCTCACGCGTGAAACGGGCCTTGGAGACCGGGTCCTCGGCGAGGTCGGAACGGAGCAGCTTGACGGCCACCGTCCGCCCCAGGCGCACGTCCTCGGCCGCGAAGACCTCGGCCATGCCGCCGCGTCCGAGACGCCCGGTCAGCCGGTAGCGGCCGTCTCCGACCAGGCCTCCGGCGCCCCACTGCTCAGGCGAGTCGGGCACGCCCCGGCCGTCGGCAGAGGGCTCGTCAGGGCCCCCGGCGGCTGTCGTCTGTGCCATCAGTCCTCGCCGTCGATCGTCGCCGTACAGGGTCCTCCAGCGCACCACGCTACCGCGTTCGGCGACGGACGCGCTCCCGTGCCGCCCTCGCCACCCCCGCGAAGGGATTCATACGCATCCGGTGACGAACAGGTCAACGAACTTGACCTGTCCAGGCCGTCGGGCAGACTGGGCGGGCAGGATCGGGGCAACTGTCTTGTGCGTACGCGCGGTGCGCCCAGGGGGAACGTCAAGGGGACGGGTACGGATGAGCGGGGACGGCACGCGGGGCACTCATTCGGGGCGCTCGGTCGGCAACGGTCGCTACGTACTCCGGGACCTGCTGGGACAGGGTGGCATGGCCGCCGTCCACCTGGCACACGACACAGTGCTGGACCGCCCGGTGGCCGTCAAGACGCTGCACACGGACCTCGGCCGGGAGCAGTCCTTCCGCGAGCGGTTCCGCCGTGAGGCGCAGGCCGTCGCCAAGCTCAACCACACCAACATCGTCTCGGTCTTCGACTCCGGCGAGGACACCGCGGACGGCGCGCTCGTGCCGTACATCGTCATGGAGTACGTCGAGGGCAAGCCGCTGCGCGAGGTGCTCGACGAGGACATCGCACGGTTCGGCGCGATGCCCACCGAGAAGGCCCTGAAGATCACCGCGGACGTGCTCGCGGCGCTCTCCGAGAGCCACAGCATGGGCCTGGTCCACCGGGACATCAAGCCCGGCAACGTGATGCTGACCAAGCGCGGCGTGGTGAAGGTGATGGACTTCGGCATCGCCCGCGCGATGCAGTCCGGCGTCTCGTCGATGACGCAGACCGGCATGGTGGTCGGCACCCCGCAGTACCTCTCGCCCGAGCAGGCGCTGGGACGCGGCGTGGACGAGCGCTCCGACCTGTACTCGGTGGGCTGCCTGCTCTTCGAGCTGCTCACCGGACGGCTCCCGTTCGACGGCGACTCCCCGCTGTCCATCGCCTACCAGCACGTCCAGGAGGTCCCGCCGGCCCCCTCGGCGCTCAACCGGGCGGTGCAGCCGGGCGTCGACGCGCTCGTCGCGCGGGCCCTGAGGAAGAACCCCGCCGAGCGCTTCCCCACCGCCGACGCCATGCGCGACGAGGCGCAGCGGGTCGCCGCCCCGGGCCACGGCGGCGCCACCACGCCGCTGATCATCGGGGGCGGGCCGCGCCCGCGCGGCCGCGGCGAGGACGTCTCCTCCGCGGTCTTCCCCCCGGTGCAGGGTGACCTGCGCACCCCGCCGCCGCACATACAGAACCACTACCAGGCGCCGGCCCCGGCTCCGGCTCCGTACCCGCAGCCCCAGCAGCAGCACCCGCAGCAACAGCACCCCCAGCAGCAGCAACACCCGCAGCGCTGGGGCGCGGCCGCCCAGGGCGGTGGCGCCCACACCCCGCCGCCCGGCCCCGCCTACGGCTACCCGCAGAACGCCCCCCACCCCTCGCACCCGCAGGCCGGGCAGCAGCACTCCACCCCGCCCTACACGATGCGCCCGGGTACGCCGTCGGGCGGCGGGCGCAGGGGCGGCGGCGCCTCGACCGCGGTCGTGGCCATCGGCGCCACGGTCGCCGTGATCGCGGTCGTCGTGGTCGTCGTCATCGCCATGTCGATGGGCGACCCGGGCACCAAGGACGACACCGGCGGCACTCCCACCTACGACTCCCGGCCCGGCAACACGGCCACCACCGGCCGCCAGGAGACCTCTTCGGAACCGGCGGACGACGAACCGGCGGAGGACGAACCCGCGCCCGGCGTCAGCCAGGCCGACCAGACCCGCACCATCGACGCCTCGCGCTGCGCCGAGGCCACCAAGAGCTACCTGGGCGACGACCCGGACGCCGTGGTGATGCCGGACTTCTTCACCAAGTACGTCGACTCGGTCAAGTCGTGCATGGAAGCCGCCGGTTGGGACTACGAGATCAAGTACCGCAACGAACAGATCTACGGGAAGGGCGCGGTCGTCGACCAGAAGCCCAAGACCTACGGCGCGCTCAGGCCGGAGAAGGACCGGATCACCATCTGGGTCTCCACCGGCCAGGGCGGCTGACGCCCCGGGCCTCACACCCGGGCGGACCCGCCCGTGGACGGACGCGCTCGTGGACGGACGCGCTCGTGGACGGCCGCGGATCAACGACGGACGGCGGGTAACCCCATGGGTCCCCGCCGTCTGTACCTACGCGTACGTACCGTCGTGGTGCCGCCGGCTCACAGGTAGGGGCCGGTGCGCGCCCCGCCCGGGGCCTGCCCGTCCTCGTCGCCCTCGTGACCCACACCGGGCGGCAGGGCGCGGCGCATCTGCTCCAGCTGCGCGCGGGCGGCCATCTGCTGGGCGAACAGGGCGGTCTGGATACCGTGGAACAGGCCCTCCAGCCAGCCCACCAACTGCGCCTGGGCGATGCGCAGCTCGGCGTCGCTCGGCACGCCGTCCTCGGCGAAGGGCAGCGAGAGCCGCTCCAACTCCTCGACGAGCTCGGGCGCGAGGCCCGCCTCGAGCTCCTTCACGGAGCTGTGGTGGATCTCCTTCAGGCGCACCCGGCTCGCCTCGTCCAGGGGCGCGGCCTTGACCTCTTCCAGGAGCTGCTTGATCATGCTGCCGATCCGCATGACCTTCGCGGGCTGTTCGACCATCTCCGTCACGGGGACCTCGCGCTGCTCGTCGCCTTCTCCGGCGCGGTCGGCGTGTCCGCCGCCGCCGAGGGCCATCCCGTCCGGGCCGACGACCAGGACCTGCGGGCTCTCCTGCGACCGTTCGTTCATCGGCATCTCCATGCCGCCATTGTCGCGCACCGGCGCCTCTCCGGAATGTGTGCCCCCCACCGTCCCGCGCCACTCCTCCCGGCAGCCCTCGTCCGCGGCCCGGGGGCCCCGGCCGGCCCGGTCGCGGCACACGGAGGTCAGCGGCCACGGCGCAGCCGGAGGGCCAGGAAGCCCAGTCCGAGCCCGATCAGCAGCAGTCCCACGCCGAGCGGCAGGACCTCCAGCACACGTCCCACGGGCGCCCGGACGGCGGCCGGGCCCTGGTCCTGCGGCTCCTCCACGTGCACGGGGACGTGGGCCGAGGGCCGTCCCCCGTCGTCGCCCGGGGTCTGCGGCGGCTCCGCGCGGCCGGGGTGCCTGCGTCCCTCACCGGGTTCGGTGCCCGCCAGCCCGGAGGACGCCGCCGGGTGGGGAGGGGGCGGCGCGGCCGCGCCGGTGACCAGGAGGGCGACTCCGGTCACCGTCGTCGCCACGACCACCTTCCGCAACTCCATGCTCCCAGCGTCACACGGAGCGTCATGGGCGGCCAGTCGTGCCCTGGGGCCGTACCGGCCGCCCGGCGGCGGTCAGAGGGTGAGCAGCACCTTGCCGACGTGGGTGCTGGCCTCGACCAGCCGGTGCGCCTCCGGGGCCTCCCGCATCGGGAGGGCGCGGTCCACGACCGGGCGCACCACCCCGGACTCCAGCAGCGGCCAGACGTGCTCCCGCACCGCCGCCACGATGGCCGCCTTCTCCTCCAGCGGCCGTCCGCGCAGCGAGGTCGCGGTGATCGCGGCCCGCTTGGCCAGCATCCTGCCGAGGTCGAGCTCGCCCTTGGCGCCGCCCTGGAGCCCGATGACGGCCAGCCTGCCGTTGACCGCGAGGGCGTCGACGTTCCGGCCCAGGTACTTGGCGCCCATGATGTCGAGGATGACGTCGGCGCCGCCGAAGGCCTCCCGGACCTCGGCCGTGAAGTCCTGCTCCCGGTAGTTGATCCCGAGGTCGGCGCCCAGCTCACGGCATTTCTCGAGCTTGTCCGCGCTGCCCGCGGTGACGGCGACCTTGGCGCCGACCGCCTTGGCCAGCTGGATCGCCATCGTGCCGATGCCGCTGGAACCGCCGTGGACCAGCAGCGTCTCGCCGGGACGCAGGTGGGCGATCATGAAGACGTTGGACCAGACGGTGCAGACCACCTCGGGCAGGGCCGCCGCCTCGACGAGCCCCACACCCTTGGGCACCGGCAGCAGCTGCCCGGCGGGGACGGCCACCTTCCCGGCGTAGCCGCCGCCCGCGAGCAGCGCGCACACCTCGTCGCCCACCGACCAGCCGCTCACCCCCGGGCCGAGGGCGGCGACACGGCCCGAGCACTCCAGGCCCGGGTAGGGGGACGCGCCGGGCGGCGGGTCGTAGAAGCCCTGCCGCTGCAGCAGGTCGGCACGGTTGACGGCGGTCGCGGCGACCTCGACCAGCACCTCGCCCTCGGCGGGTACGGGATCGGGGACCTCGGCCCAGACGAGCGCGTCGGGGCCGCCGGGTTCGGGGATGGTGATCGCATGCATGCCGCCGACGCTACCCCTGCGGGACGTGCGACGGGTCGTCCTGGCTCGTCCTGTGGATGACGATGAGCCGATCGGTCAACTGCAGCGGGCTCGCCTCGGGGTTGTCGTGGTCGAGCAGGCGGTGGCCGCGCTTGACGACCACCACCAGGTCGTCGACCTCGCGGGGGTCCAGCCCGGCCTCCGCCTTGGTGACGGGGCGCTCGATCAGGTCCAGCCCGCTGCCGTAGCTGATCAGCTCCTCCATCACCTCGCCGGCGCTGGGGCTGAGCATCGACATCCCGAGCAGCCGGCCCGCCGCCCCGGAGCTGGTGACGACGGCGTTGGCGCCGGACTGGCGGAGCAGCGGGGCGTTCTCCTCCTCGCGCACGGACGCGACGATGTTGATCCGCTTGCTCAACTGCCGGGCCGTGAGGGCCACCAGGACGGCGGTGTCGTCCCGTTGCGCGGCGATGATCAGCTCCTTGGCCCGCTGGATCTCGGCGCGCAGCAGCACGTCGTTGCGGGTGGCGTCGCCGATGACCCCGGCGAATCCCGCGGCGACCGCGGCCTCCACGGCCTTGTGGTCGGGGTCGACCACCACGATTCGCTGGGCCGGCACCCCGTGCCCGGTCAGCGTCCTGGCCGCCGAACGGCCCTTGGTGCCGTATCCGACGATGACGGTGTGGTCGCGCACGGTGGACCTCCAGCGCTGCTGCCGGTACTGCTCACGGGTGCGCTCGGTGAGCACTTCGAGCGTGGTGCCGACGAGGATGATCAGGAAGAGCACGCGCAGGGGCGTCACCAGGAGCACGTTGCTCAGCCGGGCGCTCGCGCTGTAGGGGACGACGTCGCCGTAGCCCGTGGTGGAGAGGGTGACGGTCGCGTAGTAGACGCAGTCCAGCAGCGACATCGTGCCGCCGGCGTTGTCGTGGTAGCCGCCGCGGTCGACGTACACGATCAGCACGGTCAGCACCAGGACCAGCAGGGCCATCAGGAGCCGCCGGACCACCTGGACCAGGGGGCCGACGGCCTTCTTGTGGGGCAGGTGGACGATGTCGACACCCGTCCGTGCGGCGCCACGGCCGCGGCCCACGTCCCTCACTGCCGCCCCCAGCCCGTCTCCAGGACGGCCGTGCGGTCGCCCTTCACGGCCCCGCCCGGCGGGACGACGGCCATGCCGTCGGCCGCCGCGATGCCGCGCAGCATGGCCGGGCCGCTGAAGTGCAGCGGGGCCGCCTGCGACTCCTCGTCCAGGACCACCGGCACCAGACGGGTGTCGGTGGGGTGGCCGTGCACGTCACCGGTGAGCCGTGCCTCGTACGCCGCGGGGGCCGGGCGGCCCGCGAGCGCGCGCAGCAGGGGGACGGCGAGGGTCAGCACCCCGGAGACCGCCGCCAGCGGGTTCCCCGGCAGGCCCACCAGCCGTCCGCCGCCGGGCAGTTCGGCCAGCAGCATCGGGTGCCCCGGGCGGACCGCGACGCCGTCCACGAGCAACCGGGCGC
This sequence comes from Streptomyces sp. NPDC111520, assembly GCF_055635295.1. Classification (NCBI taxonomy): domain Bacteria; kingdom Bacillati; phylum Actinomycetota; class Actinomycetes; order Kitasatosporales; family Streptomycetaceae; genus Streptomyces; species Streptomyces sp. NPDC111520. The sequence continues at coordinate 23,089 of NZ_JBVKBW010000010.1, forward strand.
CGATGCGCTCCAGTACGGGATGGACGAAGTCCACCGGGCCGCCCGCCGTGCCGCCGGTGGTGACCACCAGGTCGGCGGCGGACGCGGTGACGGCGTCCTGCAGCAGACCGGCGTCGTCCTTCAGCCGCCGCACGGTGACCGTGCCCGCCCCGAGTGCCGTGAGCCAGCCGGGCAGCAGCGGGCCGAGCGCGTCCCGCACCCGGCCGCCGCCGGGCGCCCCGGCGTCCAGCAACTCGTCGCCCAGCACGAGGACCTCCACCGAGGGCCGCGCCGTGACGGTCAGTGCGTCGTATCCCGCCGCCGCGGCCAGGCCCTGCACCGCGGGGGTGACCAGCGCGCCGGCCGCCAGCAACTCGTCGCCGCCGCGGCACTCCTGGCCACGGGGCCGTACGTCCTGACCGGGCCCGGGGCCGCCGCGCGTGGCGTGCAGCAGCCCGTCGGCGGTGAGCCGGCCGTGCTCCCGGCGCAGCACCGCCGTCGCGCCGGGGGGCAGCGCGGCCCCGGTGGCGATGACGGTCGCCTGCCCGTCGAGCAGCGCGGTCGCGGCCCGCTGACCGGCCAGGACGCTGCCCTCGGTGCGCCACGGGCCGGGGCCGGCGACGGCCCAGCCGTCCATCGCGGAGGTGTCGAAGGAGGGCAGGTCGGTGAGCGCGGTCAGCGGCTCGGCCAGGGCGTGCCCGAGGGCCTCGCCGAGCGGCAGGGTCAGCCGGCCCAGCGGTCCCGCGGCGGAGCCCGCGATGCGCCGGGCCCGCGGCCACGGCATGTCGTGGTGGCCGCCGTGGGCCGCGCCGCGGGAGGCACCGTGGTCCCCGCCCCGGGTCCCGCCGTGCAGGTGGGGGAGCGACCGGGCGCCGTCCGCGCCGCCGCCGGAAGGCGGCTGCACGGGGCCGTACCGGCCGGCGGCCCGCCCGTTGGCCAGGGCGAGCGCCGCTTCCAGCTCGTCGTCGGCGGCCCCGGCACCGGTGTCGCGGGCACCGCCCGCCGCACCCGGCAGGTTCATGCGTCCGGGTCCCCGCTCTCCGCTTCCTTCGCCCACCGCTCGGCCAGCGCGGAGGCACGCCTGACGGCCTCCGCGACGGCCTGCTCGCCGCCGCCCGCCGTGGCCGCCGCGTAGCCCACCAGGAAGGTGGTCAGCGGCGCTGCGGGGCGGTCGACGCCGTGCGCGGCGTCCCGGGCGAGATCGAGGAGCATACGGATGTCGACGTCGAGGTCGATGCCGAGTTCGGCCTTGGCTGCGGCGATCCATTCATCCAACACGCCCCCATGCTCCCTGATACGGGCCCGGGCTGTGGAGAGGTCGTCCCAGGTGTCGCAGTCGAAGGAGGCCTGCCCGGTGGGGTCGGGCAGCCGCCGCAGGGCGAGTTCACCGGTGAGCAGCCGCAACGGCAGCCCGGTGAGCGTCCCGTGCTCGGCGGCGATCAGCGCCAGGTGCTGGCGCAGTGCCTCCGTGCGGTAGGCGGCCGCCAGCGTCTGGTCGCGGCCGTCGGGATCGGTGAGCACGACCCCGTCGTCGCCCTCCGCTCCGCGCAGGGCGGCGAGCAGGGCGTCCACCGTCGTGCGGGAGAGGAACGGCAGGTCGGCGGCGAGCACCAGCACGACGTCCGCGGTGACCTGGCGCAGTCCGGCGGAGAGCGCGGGCAGCGGACCGCCGCCCGGCGGTTCCTCACGGGCCCAGGCCACCGGGCGGACGGTGCGGCGGCGCGGGCCGACGACCACCGTGGTGGCCGCGCCCGCGCACGCGTCCAGGACGCGGTCGATCAGCGCCCTCCCCGCGACGGGCAGGCCCGGCTTGTCGGCCCCGCCGAGGCGCCTTGCGGCGCCGCCGGCGAGGACGACCGCGTCGTGGGGCTGCTCGTACGGCGAACGCGGCGATGGGTGGTCACGCGGCTCACGCGGCTCCGGAGTCATGCCCGGAGTATCGCCCACCGTGACGTGTTCACACCGCCCGGAGCAGCACCGCCGGTTGTTCCACGCAGTCCGCGACGAAGCGGAGGAAGCCGCCCGCCGTGCCGCCGTCGCACACCCGGTGGTCGAAGGTGAGCGACAGCTGGACCACCTGACGTACCGCCAGTTCGCCCTGGTGCACCCACGGCTTGGGGGTGATCCGGCCGACGCCCAGCATCGCGGCCTCGGGGTGGTTGATGATCGGCGTGGAGCCGTCGACGCCGAACACGCCGTAGTTGTTCAGCGTGAAGGTGCCGCCGGTGAGCTGGGCCGGGGTCAGTCCGCCGGAGCGGGCCGCCTCGGTGAGCCGGCCGATCTCCGCCGACAACTCCTCCGTGCTGCGCCGGTGGGCGTCCCGGACGACGGGCACGACCAGACCGCGGTCGGTCTGCGCCGCGAAGCCGATGTGCACCTCCGGCAGCACGACGATCTCGGCGCGCTCGGTGTCCACCGTGGAGTTGAGCTCCGGATAACGGGCCAGGGCCGCCGCGCAGATCCGTGCGAACAACGCCAGGACGGAGACCTTGGGACCGCCCGCGGCGTTCATCGCCGACCGTGCCGCCAGCAGTTCCGTCGCGTCGGCGTCCACCCAGCAGGTGGCGTCGGGGATCTCCCGCCGGCTGCGGCCGAGCTTCTCGGCCACGGCGCCGCGGATGCCGCGCAGGGGGATGCGGGTGGCCCCGGCCGCCGGGGCGGCGGACACCGCGGAGGCGGCCGCGGTGACCGGCGGCGTGGCAGCGGCCGTGATGGCCCGTTCCACGTCCGAGCGCAGGATCAGCCCTTCGGGGCCGGAACCGGTCAGCGCACGCAGGTCGAGGCCATTCTCACGGGCCCTGCGCCGCACCAGCGGGGAGATGACGGCGACGGGACCCTCGTGCCGGACCGGCACGGCGACCACGGCCGGCGCGGCGGCCGGCGGGGCCGGAGCGGCGACGGCTGCGGCGACGGCTGCGGGGGCGGCCGCGACGGCACCGGCCGCCTGCCGCACCCGGCGGCGCCGGGCCGCGGGACCGCTGGTGCCGTAGCCGACCAGCACGTTGCCGGACCCGGAGTCGCCGTCGGCGGAGGCACCGGGGGCAGCGGCCGGTGCGGCGGCCACTGGCGCGCCGTCGGCGTGCCCGTCGGGGGAACCGACCGCGACGGTCAGCAGCGGCCGCCCCACGTCGAGGGTCTGCCCCTCCTCGCCGAAGCGCGCGGTGACCACGCCGCCGTAGGGGCAGGGCACCTCGACCACGGCCTTGGCCGTCTCGACCTCGACGACCGGCTGGTCGATGGCGACGACGTCGCCGACCTGCACCATCCACCGCACGATCTCGGCCTCGGTCAGCCCCTCGCCGAGGTCGGGGAGGGCGAACTCGCGGACGACGGCCATCACGCCTCCTCCCACTGCAGGCGCCCGACCGCGTCCAGGATGCGGTCGACGCCGGGCAGGTGGTGCCGCTCCAGCATCGGCGGCGGGTACGGGATGTCGAAGCCGGCGACCCGCAGGACCGGGGCCTCCAGGTGGTGGAAGCAGCGCTCGGTGACCCGGGCGGCGATCTCCGCGCCCACGCCGCCGAAGCCGGAGGACTCGTGGACGACGACCGCACGGCCGGTACGGCGCACCGACGCGGTGACCGTCTCGTCGTCGAAGGGCACCAGGCTGCGCAGGTCGACGACCTCCAGGTCCCAGCCCTCCTGCACGGCGGCCTCGGCCGCCTCCAGGCAGACCGGGAGCGACGGGCCGTACGTGATGAGCGTGGCGGAGCGGCCGCTGCGGCGGACGACGGCCTTCCCTATGGGGGCCACCTCCTCCGGCGCGTCCGCCGACCAGTCCGCCTTGGACCAGTACAGCCGCTTCGGCTCGAGGAAGATCACCGGGTCGTCGGAGGCGATCGAGGCCCTCAGCAGCCCGTAGGCGTCCGCCACGGTGGCGGGGGTGACGACGTGCAGGCCGGGGGTGTGCGCGTAGTACGCCTCGGAGGCGTCGCTGTGGTGCTCGACACCGCCGATGCCGCCGCCGTAGGGCACCCGGATGGTCAGCGGCAGCGGCATGGCGCCGCGCGTGCGGTTGCGCATCTTGGCGACGTGGCTGACGAGCTGCTCGAACGCCGGGTAGGCGAAGGCGTCGAACTGCATCTCGACCACGGGGCGCATGCCGTACATCGCCATGCCCACGGCCGTGCCGAGGATGCCGGCCTCGGCGAGCGGGGTGTCGGTGCAGCGGCTGTCGCCGAACTCCTCGGCGAGGCCGTCGGTGATCCGGAAGACGCCGCCGAGGGTGCCGATGTCCTCGCCGAAGAGGTGGACCGACGGGTCCTCGGCGAGGGAGTCGCGCAGCGCGCGGTTGAGCGCCTGGGCCATGGTGGCCGGCTTGCGTCCGGTCGCCACGGGGGTCGCGGTGGTGGCGGTGCTCATGACTGTGCCTCGGCCTCCAGCTCGGCCCTCAGCATCGCGGCCTGCTCGCGCAGCTGCGGGGTGGGCTCGGCGTAGACGTGTGCGAACAGGTCCATCGGGTCGAGGACGGCGTCCTCGTTCATCCGCTCGCGGAGCGCCGCGGCCATCCGCTCGGCGTCCTCCTCGGTGTCGCGGACCATCGCCTCGTCGAGCAGGTCCCGCTCGCGCAGGGCGCGTTCGAGCACGGCGATCGGGTCGTGCCCGCGCCAGGCCTCGACCTCGGAGTCCTCCCGGTAGCGGGTGGCGTCGTCGGCGTTGGTGTGGGCGTCCATGCGGTAGGTGATCGCCTCCACCAGGGTCGGGCCGCCGCCCTCGCGGGCGCGGGCCACAGCCTCGGTGAGCACGGCGTGGACGGCCGCGACGTCGTTGCCGTCGACGAGCCGGCCGGGGATCCCGTAGCCCACGGCCTTGTGGGCCAGCGACGGGGCGGCGGTCTGCTTGTCGAGGGGGACCGAGATGGCGAAGCCGTTGTTCTGCACGAGGAAGACGACGGGGGAGCGCCACACGGCGGCGAAGTTCAGCGCCTCGTGGAAGTCGCCCTCGCTGGTGCCGCCGTCGCCGACCATGGCGAGCGCGACGACGTCGTCGCCCTTGAGCCGGGCGGCGTGCGCCAGGCCGACGGCGTGCGGCAGCTGGGTGGCCAGCGGCGTGCTGAGCGGGGCGACCCGGTGCTCGCGCGGGTCGTAGCCGGTGTGCCAGTCGCCGCGCAGCAGCGTCAGCGCCTCCACCGGGTCCACACCGCGGGCGACGGCGGCGAGGGTGTCGCGATAGCTGGGGAACAGCCAGTCCTGGGGCTCGAGGGCGAGCGCCGCGGCGACCTCGCAGGCCTCCTGCCCGGTGCTGGACGGGTAGACGGCGAGCCTGCCCTGCTTGGTGAGCGCGGTGGCCTGCCGGTTGTAGCGGCGGCCGCGCACCAGCTGTCCGTACATCGTGGTCAGCAGTCCGGCGTCGAGCGCGCCTGCCTCGGGGGTGCCGAGCAGTCGGTACGGCTCAGGGTCGGGCAGCAGCGGCGCCGGGTCGGTGCGGGGTTGCCAGACGTGCTGGTCCAGGACGGTCATCGCGAGCACCTCCTCGTGGGCGTGTTCGGTGGGGGGAGCGGGTATCGCTCCCCTACCGATTGTTCGGTCGCCGGAGGCATTTTGGCTACAGGTGTGTCCCGCCTGTGGACAAACGGTTCTCCACACCCTGAGATGGAGCCAGTACGTCCATGCTAGGGAGGCTCGGGGGCGTGACGGATTCCCAAATTTCTCGGGGCGGCGCCCCGGGACCGCAGGCAGCGGCGGCGGACACCGGTCCGGCGGCGGTGCGTCCGCTGGACGCCATCGACCGGGCGATCCTGCGCTACCTGCAGGAGGACGGCCGGGCGTCCATACGCTCGGTGGCCGAGCACGTCCACGTGTCCCGCGCCAACGCCTACGCCCGGATCAACCGGCTCATCGAGGACGGCGTCATCCGCGGTTTCACCGCCCGCGTCGACCACGAACGCGCAGGTCACGGCGCATCCGCGTACATCACCTTGAAGATCGTGCAGAACTCCTGGCGCACCGTTCGGGAGAAACTGCTGGAGCTGCCGGGGGTGGCGCACATCGCCCTGGTGTCCGGGGACTTCGACGTGCTGCTGCTCGTCCACACCCCCGACAACCGCAGCCTGCGGGAACTGGTGCTGACGCGCATCCAGGCGGTGCCCGAGGTGCTCAGCAGCCGCACCCTGCTGGTCTTCGAGGAGACCGACCGGGTACTGACCGACTGATCCGCCGGCCCCTCCGGCGGGCTGGGCCGGGCCTAGCCGGCGTACTTCTTCAGGAAGGCCGTCACGGTGGCCCAGTTGGGGTCGGAGGTCAGCATGCCCACGCCGTGCTGGGGCCCGCTGACGATCTCGAGCCGGTTCTCGGACGCCTTCTTGGTCGCCTTGCTCAGCGCCTCGGTCGACTCCGCGAACGCGGTGTCGCCCGCCGCCGCCATGTAGAGCACGGGCACCGTCAGCCGGGGCACCGCGGAGCTCGCGTCCATCGTCCCGTAGGTCTCGGGCGCGGAGAGCGAGACAACGGCGTTTACCGGCGGCTCCACGGAGGCGGCACCCTCCAGGACGGCCGTGCCGCCCTTGGAAGCGCCCATCAGCAGGACGTGCCGCACGCCCTTGGCACGCAGGAACCCCACCCCGCCCAGGACCTCGGGCACCTCACTGCCGTTGGAGTCGACGACCAGCACCCGGTAGCCGTCCTTCACCAGGAGGTCCGCCTGCGGCATCCACTGGCACATGTCGCCGTCCGCCTGGTGCATCAGCAGCACAGCGGTGTCGCCCTTGCCGGCGAACCAGGCGTCCACCGGGTTGGCGTCGGTGTCGTCGTAGCCGACGGAGCCGGACTTCGCCTGCGCGGCCGTGAGGCAGCCGAAGTCCTCCGGTGGCGTGGCGTCGGCGGCCTGCGGGCCGTCGTCACCGCCGCCGCACCCGGCGAGCAGCAGGACGGCGGCCGCGACGGCGCAGTACAGGCGGGCACGTGTGGCGAGTGGCATGGCCCTGATCGTGATGGCTGGTCTGGACCAGCGTCAAGAGACGCGCAGCCCGTCGAAGGCCAGCCGCACGACGGCGTCCACGACCGCGGCGTCGTCGTGCTCCCGGGTACCGGCCGCGTGCGGCTGGTACCACTCGACTATGGAGTTGATCATCCCGAAGAGCAGCCTGGTCGCCAGCCTGGGCTCCACGTCCCCGCGCAGGTCCCCCTCGGCGACGGCCGACTTCAGCAGGTCGGCGACCCGGTGGTCGAACTCCCTGCGGCGCTCCATGGCCGCCCGCTCGGTCGTGGTGTTCCCGCGCACCCGCAGCAGCAAGGTGACGTAGGGCAGTTCCGTCATCAGCACCTCGGTGGTGCGGCGCGTGACGTACTCCAGCCGCTCCACGGCGCGCCCGCCGCTCGCCCCGGGCTCCCCCAGGATGCCGAAGAGACCGTCCAGGGCACGGCCGACGGCACGCTCCAGGAGCTCCTCCTTGCCCCGCACATGGTGGTAGATCGAGGACTTCGAGATGCCGGCGGCCCGCGACAGGTGCTCCATGGACGTGCCGTCGTAACCGCGCTCGATGAAGACCGCCACGGCCACGGCCAGCAGCGAGTCCGGGGTGTACGTGTCCCTCTTGGGGGCGGAGCCGTCGCGCTGTGCCATGGTCATGATTAGAGCAGTCCCCCCTCGGCCGCCGCGCGGCGGTCCAGCGGGCGGGACGGCGCGTAGCGCCCGCCGGGATACGCCTGGTGCAGGTTGCGCAGCACCTCGCGGACCCACTCGAAGCCCAGCTCCTCCCCCCAGGCCAGCGGACCGCGCGGGTAGTTCACCCCCAGCCGCATCGCGGCGTCGACGTCCTCCGGCGAGGCCACGCCACGGGCGACGGCGTCGGTGGCGAAGTCCACCAGCATCGCCACGGTACGGGCGACGATCATGCCCGGGACGTCCTCGATGACGCTGACCTTCTTGCCGAGCGCCTGGAAGAGCCCGATCGCCGCCTGCACCGTTTCCGGGCGCGCGGAGTCGGACGGGGCGACGGCGATCCGGGTCGCCGCCCGGTAGTCCAGCGCCAGGTCGAACTGCACGTAGTCGACGGCCGGGCCCGTGGTGGCCGGGCCGCCGTCCGCGAGGTAGAGCCGGCCGCCGCCCGGCAGCTCCACGTACCCGTCCTCGGGGTCCGCGACCTCCCCGTCGAGCACCTCGATGCCGGCCTCGGCGATCAGCTGGGGCAGCACCGCGGCCGGACCGCGGCCGCCCATGCACACGGTGACCTCGGCGGGCGGCTTCTCCGGCCCCGCAGTGCGGGGCGCCGGAGGAGCGGCGCCCTCGGCGTGGTCGTACCAGCCGTGCCCGCTCTTGCGGCCGAGCCGCCCGGACTCCACCAGCCGCCGCTGGGCGAGCGAGGGCGTGAACTTCGGGTCCTGGAAGAAGGAGTCCCACACCGAGCGGGTGACGGCCTCGTTGACGTCCTGGCCGATCAGGTCCGTGAGCTCGAACGGGCCCATCCGGAAGCCGCCGCTCTCCCGCAGCACCGCGTCGATGGTGGCGGGGTCCGCGACCCGCTCCTCGTGGAGCCGGAACGCCTCCGCGTAGAAGGGGCGCGCGACGCGGTTGACGATGAAGCCGGGGGTGTCGGTGCAGCGCACCGGCGTCTTGCCCCAGACCGCGGCCGTGTCGTACGTGGTCCTGGCGGCCGCCTCGTCGGTCGCGGCACCGGAGACCACCTCGACCAGGGGCAGCAGCGGGGCCGGGTTGAAGAAGTGCAGGCCCACGAAACGTCCCGGAAGGCGCAGCGCGCCGCCCACGGCCGTCACCGACAGGGAGGAGGTGTTGGTCGCCAGCAGGCAGTCCTCGGGGACCACCGACTCCAGTGCCGTGAAGAGCTGCTGCTTCGCCCCCAGGTCCTCCAGGATCGCCTCGACGACGAGCGACACGCCCGCCAGTTCCTCGATCTCCCGGACGGCCGACAGGCGCCCGCGGGCCGCGTCGCGCTCCTCGGCGGACAACCGGCCCTTCTCGACCAGGCGGTCCAGCCGTTCCCCTATGGCCCGCTCGGCCTGCTCGGCCCGGCCCGGGCCCGCGTCGTAGAGGCGTACGGGATGCCCCGCCACCAGCGCGACCTGGGCGATCCCCTGGCCCATCGTCCCCGTGCCCACCACCGCGACCGTGCAAGATCGGTCAAGAGCGCTCATCGCCGCCACTGCTCCTCGCCGGTTGTCCACAGCTTGGGTCGGCCCCCTTGTCCCGACCGAACATTCGGTTAATCTAGCGGGGAAGCCAGCACCCTGCCCACCCCAATCCAGCTCGACGAGGAGTTGGCCCCATGGCTGCCGATCTCACCGCTGTCCCGTCGGTCGAAACGCACCGCGAGACGCTCGACAAGGCGCTCGAGGCGATCCGTACCCGTGAGTACTGGTCCCCGTACCCCGAGCACCCGAAGGCATACGCGGACGGCGAGACCGCCCAGGCCGCGTTCGACGCCCTGCGCGGCACCCGCTTCGACCTGGACCAGCCCGGTACCGACGGCTGGACCGGCGGCGAGGTGTCCCCGTACGGCATCGAGCTGGGCGTGGAGTACCCGCACCCGGACGTCGACGTGCTCCTCCCCGCGATGAAGGCCGCGATGCCCGCCTGGCGCGAGGCCGGTCCGGAGAACCGGGCCCTGGTCTGCCTGGAGATCCTGGCCCGGATCAACGCGCGCACCACGGAGATGGCCCACGCGGTCATGCACACCTCCGGCCAGGCCTTCATGATGGCCTTCCAGGCCGGCGGCCCGCACGCGCAGGACCGTGGCCTCGAAGCCGTCGCCTACGCCTACGTGGAGCAGGTCCGCACCCCCGGCACGGCCGAGTGGGTCAAGCCGCAGGGCAAGCGCGACCCGCTGACCCTGCGCAAGGACTTCACGCCGGTGCCGCGCGGCGTCGCGCTGGTGATCGGCTGCAACACCTTCCCCACCTGGAACGGGTACCCGGGCCTCTTCGCCTCCCTGGCCACCGGCAACGCGGTCGTCGTCAAGCCGCACCCGCGCGCGGTGCTCCCGCTGGCGCTGACGGTCAGGATCGCCCGCGAGGTGCTCGCCGAGACGGGCTTCGACCCGAACCTGGTCTGCCTGGCCGCCGAGCGGCCCGGCGAGGGCCTGGCCAAGACCCTGGCGCTGCGCCCCGAGGTCCGCATCATCGACTACACGGGCTCCACCGCCTTCGGCGACTGGCTGGAGGAGAACGCCCGCCAGGCCCAGGTCTTCACGGAGAAGGCCGGCGTCAACACCGTCGTCGTCGACTCCACGGACGACTACAAGGGCATGCTGTCCAACCTGGCCTTCTCGCTGTCCCTGTACAGCGGCCAGATGTGCACCACCCCGCAGAACCTGCTGATCCCGCGCGAGGGCATCGCCACCGACGACGGCCACAAGGGCTTCGACGAGGTGGTGGGCGATCTGTCCGCCGCCGTCGGCGGGCTGCTCGGCGACGACGCCCGGGCGAACGCCCTGCTCGGCGCCCTGGTCAACCCGGACGTGAAGGCCCGCCTGGAGGCGGCCGCCTCCCTCGGCGAGGTCGCGCTCGCCTCCCGCGAGGTCACGCACCCCGACTTCCCGGACGCCGTGGTCCGCACCCCGGTGATCGTGAAGCTGGACGGCGCCAAGCCCGACGACGAGGCCGCCTACCTGTCGGAGTGCTTCGGCCCGGTCGCCTTCGCCGTCGCCATGGACTCCACGGAGGACTCGGTCGAGTTGCTGCGCCGCACCGTCCGGGAGAAGGGCGCCATGACGGTCGGCGCCTACACCACCTCCGGCGAGGTGGAACGGCAGCTCGAGGAGGTCTGCCTGGAGGAGGCCGCCCAGCTCTCCCTCAACCTGACCGGCGGGGTGTACGTCAACCAGACGGCCGCCTTCTCGGACTTCCACGGCTCCGGCGGCAACCCGGCCGCCAACGCGGCCCTGTGCGACGGCGCCTTCGTCGCGAGCCGCTTCCGGGTCATCGAGGTCCGCCGCCAGGCCTGACCCGGGCCGGCCCGCCCACCCGCATCATCGACAGCCCCGTCCGGAGCAGCCCTGTCACTCCGGACGGGGCTGCTCCGTACCCACCCGCGCGTAACGCTGGATCCAGGCGTGCATCGCGATGGCCGCCGCCGCGCCCGCGTTGATCGACCGCGTGGAGCCGAACTGGGCGATCGAGCAGACCGCCGCGGCGTGCTTCCACGCCTCGTCGGTCAGACCGGGCCCCTCCTGCCCGAAGAGCAGCACACAGCGCTGAGGCAGCTCGGTGGTCTCCAGCGGCACGGCGCCGGGAAGGTTGTCGATCCCGATGATCGGCAGGTCCTCCGCCGCCGCCCACGCGGCCAGCGCCGCGACGTCCAGGTGGTGGCGCACGTGCTGGTAGCGGTCGGTCACCATGGCGCCCCGCCGGTTCCAGCGGCGCCGCCCCACGATGTGCACCTCCTTGGCCAGGAAGGCGTTGGCGGTGCGCACCACGGAACCGATGTTGAAGTCGTGCTGCCAGTTCTCGACGGCGACGTGGAAGTCGTGGCGCCGGGTGTCGAGGTCGGCGACGATCGCCTCCCGCGTCCAGTAGCGGTACTCGTCCACCACGTTGCGGCGGTCGCCGTGCGCAAGCAGCTCGGGGTCGTAACGCGCGCCCTCCGGCCACGGCCGCGGGTGCGGACCGACGCCGACCTCGGGGCCGAAGCCGTCGTCGTACTGCAGGGGCTCGGCCGCGTCGTCCTGGCTGGTGCTCACACCACGAGGTTAGAGGGGGCGGGCTCGCCGGCCGGTCCCGGCCCTCGTTGCCCCGCCACCGCCCGCACGTCGGCCGCGCCCGCGGTCTCCCGCGCGTCACGCGGCCCGGCGTCCGCCGGCTTCCCGGGGCCGCCGGCGCCTCCGCCGCGCCGCACCAGGCGCACCACCCGGTCGCCCGCCCAGCGCAGGAAGCCGGTGGGCAGGAAGACCGCGTCGGCGGCGATCATCGCCAGGGAGAAGAACGGCAGTCCGAGGACGACGGCGATAGAGGCGTGCTCGACCATCATCAGCGCGAGCAGCACGTTCTTCACCCGGCGGTTGAAGAGCGTGAAGGGGAAGGCGACCTGGACGATCACCGTGCCGTAGGTGATCACCATGACCATCAGGCCGCTGGCGGCCATCGCGTGGGACAGCCCCGGCCAGGGGCTGAAGTCGTCCAGGTGCAGCGGGTAGTACAGCGCGGTGCCGTCCTGCCAGCGCGAGCCCTGGACCTTGTACCAGCCCGCCGTGGAGTAGATCAGGCACACCTCGACGACGATCACCAGCAGGGCGGCGGCGTGCACGATGCCGGCGAGCATGTCGAGCACCGTGCGCGGCTCGCCCGGGGCGTAGCGGCGCACCGCCCACCACACGGCCTGGAGCAGCAGGAAGCCCCACAGGAACGGGGTCCAGCCCAGCCAGGGCAGCAGTCCGTCGGTCCAGGTCAGACCGGTACGGCCGAGCAGTTGCGCCACCGCGAGCACGAGCCCGAGGACGATCCACAGCGCGATCCCCGCGCCGTCGCCGTCCCGTCCCCTGGCCCGGCGGCGGGAGTCGAGCGACCAGACCTGCCCGCACCGGGTGAAGACGAGGTAGATCGCCAGCAGGTGGATCACGTTGTCGCCGCCGTCGCCCACGAACACGCTGCGGTTCTGCAGGGAGAGCACGCCGATCATGAACAGCAGCGAGGCCGTGCGGGTGCGCCAGCCGAGCAGCAGCATCACGCTCGCCGCGATCGCGCCCGCGTAGACGAGCTCGAACCAGGCGTCGGCCCTGCCCCACAGCAGCACGGTGAAGGCGTGGTTGTCGGCGACGAGCCGGTTCGCCAGGTCCCAGCTCCAGACCCCGTCGGGCCCGTAGAGCTCGTGGCGGTGCGGCCACTCGCGCAGCAGGAACAGCAGCCAGGTCAGCGCGACGCCGATCCGTACGACGGCGGTCTGGTAGGAGCCGACGGTGGTGCCGGTGATCCGGGCCAGGCCGCGGAACAGACCGCCGACGGCGGAGTCGAGCAGCCCGGCGAAGGGGGACGGGACGGGGGCGGCCGGCGTCCGGGCGGCCGCGGGCGCCGGCACGCGCGCGGCCCGGTCCACGGCGGCCTCGGCGGCCGCGCCTCCGCCATCGTGCGTGGCCTCGTGCGCCTCGCGTGCGGCCCCGTTCACTGCCTCGCTCACGACGCCTCCTCCCCACCCTCGTCCTCGGCCCCGCCCTTGTCCTCGTCCGCCACGTCCGAGCTCCACCAGGGCAGCACCTGGAAGGTGGTGCGCGTGTCGGTCTTCTCGGGGCTCCAGGTGGGCGCCGCGACCGCCGTGGTGCCGGTCCGCACCTGCAGGCGGACGACGTCGCCGCCGTTGAGCCGGGGCCCGAAGCGGTGCTCGACGATGCGCTGCAGGTACTGCCGGCTCAGCTCGCCGCGCATGCCGATGGGCTTGTCGTCCTCACCGTGGGAGGCCGCGTAGAAGCTCCACGCCCGGCGCAGCTCGTTCTGCTCGGTGTGGCTGGGCGCGACGTTGTGCCTGATGGCGGCCACGTCCATGGCCGTGAGGTCGACCCAGCCGGTCACCTCGGCGGCGCCGTCGTCCTTGCGCACCTCGGCGCGCGCCCACACGTGGATGTTCTGCTGGAGCGGATTGGGCGCGAAGAGCTTCCAGTTCTGCTCGAACTCGGGGTAGACGTAGGAACCGACCAGGTCGCCGTGCTTCTTGGTGGCGGTGTTCGCCGGCGCGACGTGCAGGAAGACCATCAGCAGGTGCACCGCGACGCCGACCGCCGCCGCGGCCAGCCCCAGCGCGAGCACGATCCGCCCGGGCTGCGACAGCGTGGCTATCGCAGCCGGTCCCCCGGACTCCTCGGGTGGCTCCATCGTGGTCTCCGCTCCTGTTTCCCCGCGTACCGCTCCGCACGGAACGGTACTCATGCCCCACGCATGCGGTACAGCCGTCCCGGTCAGCACGGGCCACGGGTCGCACGGCGTGGGCGGGGGCGCGGCTACGGGCGGGGCCGAGGGGCGGCAGCGGGGATGGCGACGGGGATGTGGACTTCCCGGCCCGGTCCACCTAATCTGACAGACCGTCAGAATCGATGCGCCCGGGAGGCCGGCCCATGGACTTCAGCTTCAGCGAGGAGCAGCTGGCGGCCGTCGAGGCGGCACGGGCGGTGTTCTCCGGCGTCGCCCCCGACGCCGTGCCGAGCCCCGCCCTGACCGCCGGGGCCGTCGCCGAGGACTTCGACCGCCCGCTGTGGGGCCGCCTGGCCTCGGCCGACCTCCTCGGCCTGGTGCTCGACGAGACGTACGGCGGGGCCGGCCTCGACCCGGTCGCCCTGTGCCTGGTGCTGCGCGAGGCGGGGGCGGTACTGGCCCGGGTGCCGCTGCTGGAGACCTGCGCCGCCGCCCTCGCCGTGCAGGCCGACGGCTCCGGCGAGCTGCGCGCCCGGCTGCTGCCCGCGGTCGCCCGCGGCGAGCTGGTGCTGACCGTCGCCTCCGCGGGCCGCACCGGCCACGACGGCGCGGAGCTGGCCGTCACCGCGCGGCCCGCCGACGGAGCCGACGACAGGAGCGGGACCGGGTCCCCCCGCGACTGGCTGCTCGACGGCGTCCAGACCGCCGTCCCCTGGGCCCCGCACGCCGACCACGTCCTGGTCCCGGCCTCCGCCGCCGACGGCCGCACCGTCGTCGCCGTCGTCCCCCGCGCCGCGGTCACCGCGGCCGGACAGATCTCGACCAGCGGGGAGCGCCACGCCGAGCTGCGGCTGGACGCCGTCCGCGTCCCCGCGCCGGACGTGATCACCGCCGACGGCGCCTGGGACCGGCTGCGCGGGCTGCTGACCACCGGCACCTGCGCCCTGGCCCTCGGGCTCGGCACCGCCGTCCTGCGCATGACCGGCGCCTACACCTCCCGGCGCGAGCAGTTCGGGCACCCGCTGGCCACCTTCCAGGCGGTGGCCGTGCAGTCCGCCGACCGCTACATCGACCTGCGGGCGATGGAGGTCACCTGCTGGCAGGCCGCATGGCGGCTGGACCCGGCCGACGTCGCGGTGGCCAAGATCTGGGCCTCGGAGGGCGTACGACGGGTGGTGCAGACCGCGCAGCACCTGCACGGCGGCTTCGGCGCCGACACCGAGTACCCGTTGCACCGCTACCACGCCTGGGCCAAGCAGCTTGAGCTCTCCCTCGGCCCCGCCGCCGCCCACGAGGAGGAACTCGGCGACCTGCTGGCCGCCGAGGCCTGAGCGTCGGGAACGGACGGGCACGGCCCCTCGGGGGCCTCAGAGCACGTGCGCCGGGCCCGTGCCGTCCGACACCAGCGGGCGGCCCGCGGCGTCCCAGCCGAGCATGCCGCCGTCGACGTTCACCACGTCGAGGCCCTGCGCGAGCAGGTACTGGGTCACCTGCGCCGAGCGGCCGCCCACCCGGCACACGACGTGCACCCGGCGGTCCGCCGGGACCTCGTCGAGACGGGCGACGACCTCGCCCATCGGGATGTGCACCGCGCCCTCTGCGTGCCCGGCGTCCCACTCGTCGTGCTCCCGCACGTCGAGCAGGTAGCCGTCGGCGGGGACCTGCGCGGCGTCCACCGCGGGCAGCTGGGCGTTGAACATGGGACGGACTCCTTCGGTCTGGGCGTGCAGGTCGAACGTACCCGACCCGCTAACCGGACCCCTTCGAGGACCGCACCAGCTCCGCCAGCCGGGCCTCGCGGTTGGCGACCTGGTTGAGGAGGCTCTCCGCGATCTCGTTGAGCAGCCCGTCCGGGTCGTCCGGGGCCAGCTTCATCATCTGCGCGATCGCGCTGTTCTCCAGCTCGCCCGCGAGCGCGGCCAGCTGCTCCTTGCGCTGCGCCAGCCACTCCAGCCGCGCGTACAGCACCTCGGCCTCGCTGGGCTGCGCCTCCTCCGGGACCGGCCCGGCCTCCCACTCCTCCGCGAGCTCGCGCAGCCGCTGCTCGTCGGCGTAGGTGTACGCCTCGTTGACCCGGGCGATGAACGCGCTGCGGCGCTCGACCTCGGCCTCGTCCTGCGCCAGGTCGGGGTGGGCCTTGCGGACCAGTTCGCGGTAGAGCCGCTGCGCCTCCTTGCCCGGCCGCACGCGGCGCGGCGGGTTCGGGTCCTCCTGCGGCCTGACCCCGTCGGTGCCGAGCAGCCCCTCGAAGAGCTCCTCCACCCCCGGCATCGGCATCACGAGGGCCCGCGCCTCCCAGGCGCGCTGGATGTCCTCACGGGAGCCGCTCTTCGCCGCGACCGCCTCCGCGATCAGTGCGTCGAGCTCGTCGAGCCGGGCGTACATCGGGCCGAGTTTCTGGTGGTGCAGCCGGGAGAAGTTCTCGACCTCCACCCTGAAGGTCTCCACCGCGATCTCGAACTCGATCAGGGCGCGCTCGGCGGCACGCACCGCCTGGGCCAGCCGGTCCTGGGGTTCGGAGGATGCGGCGGCCGACTCGGTGCCGGGGGCCGACTCGGTGCCGGGGGAATTCGTCACCGGTCCAGCCTACGAGGAGTGGGGGGCGCCGGTCACAGCCTACGGCCTGGTAGCTGCCCCCGGCCCACCGGCGCCCGTGCCCTCACACGCCCTCCTCCGCCGCGATCCGCCCGGCCCGCACCTCCGCCACCAACTCCGCGTGGTCCGCCTCGGTCCGGTCGGCGTAGGCGACCGCGAAGGCCGCGACCGCCTCGTCCAGTTGCTCGCCCTTGCCGCAGTAGCCGGCGATCAGCCGCGGGTCAGCGGAGTGCGCGTGCGCCCTGGCCAGCAGCGCGCCCGTCATCCGCGCGTAGTCGTCTATCAGGCCGGCCTCCAGCTCCGCGGGGTCGACGCTGCCCTTGCGGTTGCGGAACTGCCGTACCTGGTACGGCCGGCCGTCCACGTCGGCCCAGCCCAGCAGGCTGTCGCTGACGACCTGCATGCGCTTCTGGCCGAGCACCACGCGCCGCCCCTCGTGCTCCGCCACGGGGGCGTCGAACCCGGCCTTCCCCAGGTACGGCAGCAGCGCGGAGGGACGGGCCTCCTTCACCTGCAGCACCAGCGGCTGCCCGAGGTGGTCCAGGAGCAGCACCACGTACGAGCGGGTGCCCACGCTGCCCGTCCCGACCACCCGGAACGCCACGTCGTGCACCGCGTACCGGGCCAGCAGCGGCCGCCGGTCCTCGCCGATCGTCGCCAAATAGCCGTCCTGCGACAGGGCCCCGGCGACCGCCGCCGCCTCCTCGTCCGGCACCCGGCGCAGCACCGGGGGCGCGTCGACGAAGCGCCGGCCGCCGCCCGCGACCTCCTCCGTCGCCCTTGCCGCGAACTTGGCGCTGGTGTTGCGGCGCGCCTTCCCGGCCACCAGGCGCAGCGTGCCCGCCAGGTCGCGGGCGTCGGCGTGCGCGACCAGTTCCTCGTCGGCGATGGCGTGCCAGGCGTCCAGCACCGGCATCTTCGCCAGCAGCCGCATGGTCCGCCGGTACGCGCCCACGGCGTCGAAGGCGGCGCCCCGGCACGCGTCCTCGTCCGCCCCGGCCTCGCGCCCGGCCAGCACCAGGGAGGCGGCGAGCCTCTTGACGTCCCACTCCCAGGGGCCGGCCACGGTCTCGTCGAAGTCGTTGATGTCCATGACGAGCCGGCCCAGATGGTCCCCGTACAGGCCGAAGTTGGCGGCGTGCGCGTCGCCGCAGATCTGGGCGCCGATCCCGGTGACCGGGCCGCCCGCGAGGTCGGCGGCCATCAGCCCGGCCGAACCGCGCAGGAAGGCGAAGGGGCTCGCCGCCATCCTCCCCACCCGCAGCGGGACGAGTCCCGGGATGCGCCCGAGGCCGGACTCCCGCACCGCCTCCACCGTGCCCGGCCGGTCGGGACCCGGGGCGAACACCGCGTGCGCCTCGCGCGGTACCCGCTCCCGCAGCGCCTTGCCCTCCTGCTTGGGCGCGCCGTCGTGCGGCCACCTCTGGAATCCCGCGACGTGCGGGAGCCTGTGCTCCATGTGTTCTCCCTCCCCTTGGGCCATGCCCGGTTGGTCACTCCTGGGGGCAATCTAGCCATTTACCGGACCCCGCCCGATGTTTCATGCTTGCCTGGACGGTGAAGACCCGACCCTGATGCTCTTTCAGCCTTCCGCGCCGAACCGCAGCCGAACCTCAGGTGCCCGACGTTGGACGAGATGACCAGGCTTCCCACGACCACGACCCCGCTCGCAGCCACCGGTGTCTCCGCGCTCGTACGCCTCGCCGTGCTCTGCGTCGGCCCCGACGGCGACATCTCGTACTGGAACCGCGGTGCCGAGGAACTCTTCGGCCACCGCTGGGAGGGCGTGTTCGGCCGCCCGGCGGCCGGACTGCTGCCGCACACCGCGGGCCGCCACCCCGGGGAGCAGGACGCCCTGGAGGTGCTGGACGAGCTCACGCGGTCCGCCTGGGCCGGCGCGCTGCCCACCACCGACCGCGACGGCGGCGTCAAGGACGTGGTGTGGTGGTCCTACCGGATCATGGAGCCGGCCGGCCGGAGCCTGCTGGTGATCGCCGCCAACGCCCGTCCGCTGCGCGACACCGGGCCGCGCCTCGCGCTCGGCGACCACCTGCTGCCCTACACCGCCGACGGCACCATCGCCCGCGGCGCCGTCCGCATCACCCCGCGCCTCGCCCCGGTCGCCGACCCCGCGCACGCCGAGCACCTGGCCGGCCGGCTGGGCTCGGTGCTGCCCCGGGTCAGCGCGGGGCGGCTGGACCGGATCGTCCGTCAGATCGTGCCCCTGGGCTACCCGGCGGTGGAGGTCGACGGCACGGTGCTGCTCCCCGTGCTCCCCGAGGAGTACGGCACGACCGTGGCGCCGCCCCCCGTGAACCCGGCCACCGGCCGCACCGCCCGGCCCACCCGGCCCGCCCCGCACCCGGAGTTGCTGCCGGGGCCGCGGGCCGACGCGGCGGCGCCGGCGCTGGTCCCCGTGGCCGCGCCCAGCCCCTCGCTCGCCCCTGGCCACGTGCTGGACGAGCAACTGGCCCTGCTGCGCGAGACCGGGGCCAAGGTCGGCACGACCCTCGACCTGGAGACGACCGCCCGCGAGCTGTGCGCGGTCACCGTGCCGCGGTTCGCCGACTTCGCCGCCGTCCTCGTCGTCGACCAGCTGTTCTCCGACACCGAGCCGCCGAAGGACGACCTGTCCGGGGACACGATCATCGCCCGCCGGGTCGCCGTGGCCCACACCGGCACCACCCCCGGCCCGTGGGCGGCGGCCCTGCCGGAGGGCGAGCTGATCCCGCTGCCCGCCGACTCCACCCCGCGGCTGAGCGAGCCGCTGCTCGTACCGGTGATAGACCCCGCCCTCGCCCGGGACATCGCGCTCGACCTGGGCGTGCCCGGGCTCGGCCCGTTACTTCCCGAGCGGTCGATGGTCGTCGTACCGCTCACCGCGCGCGGCACGGTGCTGGGGCGGATGTGCTTCCTGCGCCATCCCGGCCGCCGTCCCTTCGACGCCAAGGACGCCGCGACCGCCGCCGAGGTCGCCGCCCGGGGCGCCGTGCACCTGGACAACGCCCGGCTGCACCGGCTGGAGTCGCGCGCCGCCGCGACGCTGCAGCGCAGCATGATGCCGACCCGCCCGCCCCGCATCCCCGGGGTGCGGATCGCGCACCACTACATGCCCGGCGACCGCCAGGCCCAGGTCGGCGGGGACTGGTTCGACGCCATCCAGCTGCCCGGCGGCCGCGTGGCGCTGATCGTCGGCGACGTCATGGGCCACGGTCTGCTGTCGGCCGCCGTGATGGGCCAGTTCCGCACCGCCGTGATCACGATGGCCGCGCTCGACCTGCCGCCCGCGCAGCTGCTGCGGCACCTGGACAACCTGGCCCACCGCCTCGGCGCCGAGCACCTGGCGACCTGCGTGTACGCGGTCTACGACCCGATCCACCGCACCCTGACCCTCGCCAACGCCGGCCACATCCCTCCCGTGCTGGCCCGTCACGACGGCCGCAGCGAGCTGCTGCAGATCCCCAAGGGCGCCCCGATCGGCGTCGGCGGAGTGCCCTTCGAGACGGTCGAGATCCCCGTCCCGGACGGCAGTTGGCTGGTGCTCTGCACCGACGGCCTGGTGGAGGTGCGCGGCCAGGGGATAGACGCGGGCCTGGCGGCGCTGTGCTCCAACGTCATCGAACCGCAGCAGACCCCCGAGGACGTCTGCGAGCAGATCCTCAGCCGTGTCCACTCCGACGACCGCCGCGACGACGTGGCGCTGCTGGTCGCCAACTTCCAGGGCATCCCGCCCGAGGACGTCGCCGAGTGGCGGCTGGCGATGGACATCTCCGACGTCCGGCGGGCCCGTGCGCTCACCCGCGAGCAGCTCGCGCGATGGGGGCTGCACGGGCTCAGCGACCTGACCGAGCTGCTGGTCAGCGAGCTGGTGACCAACGCGCTGCGGGTCGCCTCGCACGAGGTGTCGCTGCGGCTGATGCGGGTCGGCAAGCTGATGGTCGAGGTCACCGACGACGACCACAACCTGCCGCAGCTGCGCCGCGCGGACGCAGACGACGAGGAGGGCCGCGGCCTGGCCCTGGTCAGCAACCTCTCCAGGCGCTGGGGCACCAGTCGCAAGGCGGTCGGCAAGGTCGTCTGGTTCGAGCTGCCCTTGCCCGTCTGACCTGGGAACGAACCGGGGGAAACCGTCCCGATCCGGTCAGATGTAACCTACAAGCATGCAGGCCGGGAAAAACGCCTCGGTGGAGACCATCCACCGCGAGATGACCGCCTTCGCCCGCCGCGCCCGCGCGGCGGCCGCCCGGATGCACCCGCAACTGTCCCTGGTCGCGTACACGCTGCTGGCCCACATGAGCGAGCGCCGGAACTGCCGGGCCACGGACCTCGCCCAGGCGTTCCTGCTCGACAAGTCGACGGTCAGCCGCCAGGTCGCCACCCTGGAACGGCTCGGCCTCGTCGAACGGCGCTCCGACCCCGCCGACCACCGCGTCCAGGTGCTGCTGCCGAGCACGGCGGGCGCGGCACTCCTGGCGGAGGCGACCCGGGCGGCCCGGCGCAGCGTCCGCGGGAGGCTGGCGGACTGGGACGAGGGGGACCTGGCGCGGTTCGCCGCGTACCTGACCCGCTACAACCACGCCCCGGAGCGCCGGGACTGACCGGCCCGCGGCCGGCGTCCGGGGCTCAGTAGCAGGCGCCTGGCCTCAGCGGCAGGCGTCCCGGCCTCATCGCCCGGCCTCCGCGCCCTCCGTGCAGGCCTGCGCGGCCTCGGTGCAGGCGGCGGCACCGTCGGGGAGGTACTTCTCGGCCCACGACCCCAGCTCCCCCAGGGCCGGCCCGAGCGCCTCGCCCGCCTCGGTGAGCCGGTAGCTCACCCGCAGCGGGGGCCCGGGGTCCACCTCGCGGACGACGATGCCCGCCTCGGCCAGCTCCGTGAGCCGGTCGGAGAGCATCCGTTCGCTGATCCTGGGGATGGCCCGGCGCAGCTCGACGAAGTACGCCGGACGATGCGTGAGGACGGCCACGATCAGGCCGCTCCAGCGCTTGCCGAGGATCCCGAAGACGCGGGTCAACCCGACGTCGACCTTCGCGCACGGCTCCGCGTCGTGCGCGGCCGGCTCAGTCCCCTGTCCCATGGCCACAAGGGTACCCGGCTTGCCATCACTCACTGCAGAAAAGTAAGGTCCTGTGATAGCACTAGTTGCGCACGAATTCTTTACTGCGAACTTTATGGAAGTGGAGGCACCCCCATGCCCACGCTGCTGCACCTCGACTCGTCCATCTGGCCCTCCGACACCTCCGCGTCCCGCGACGTGGCGAACTCCTTCCGCAAGGAGTGGGAGGCCCAGCACCCGGGCGGTGAGGTGATCTACCGCGACCTGAACGCCGAGCCCGTGCCGCACCTCGACGCGGCCCACCACGTGGGCGGCGCCGAGCACCCGCTGCGGAACGAACTGGCCGACGAGCTGGAGCGCGCCGACGCCCTGCTGATCAGCGCGCCGATGTACAACTTCTCGATCCCCAGCACCCTCAAGGCCTGGCTCGACCAGGTGATCATCCTGGGCCGCACCGGGGGCGAACGGCCCTCCGCCGCGGACACCCCGGTCGTCGTGGTGGCCAGCCGCGGCGGCGGCTACGGCCCCGGGACCCCGCGCGAGGACTTCGAGTTCGTCACCACCTACCTGACGAAGGTCCTGGAGGGCGGCCTCGGCATCACGGACGTCGAGTTCATCGTCCCCGAGCTGACCCTGGCCCGTGCGGTCCCGGCCATGTCCGGCCTCGTCGAGGCCTCCGACGCCTCCCGCGCCAAGGCCCACGAGCAGGCCGCCGCCAAGGCCAAGGAGCTCGCCGCGCGGGTCGCCTGACCCCGTCCCGGCCGCCCCCACGCACGGAGGGGCCGCGTGGCATGCGCCACGCGGCCCCTCCCGTCGTACGTGCCCGTGCGCCCGGGCGTACGGCTACCTCACAGGTTCACGCCGAAGTCCTGCGCGATGCCGCGCAGGCCCGAGGCGTAACCCTGGCCGACGGCGCGGAACTTCCACTCGGCGCCGTTGCGGTAGAGCTCGCCGAAGACCATCGCCGTCTCCGTCGAGGCGTCCTCGGACAGGTCGTAGCGGGCGAGCTCGTTGTTGTCGGCCTGGTTCACCACGCGGATGAAGGCGTTACGCACCTGGCCGAACGACTGCTGGCGGCTCTCGGCGTCGTAGATCGACACCGGGAAGACGATCTTCTCGACCTCGGCCGGCACGGTGGCCAGGTTCACCTTGACCTGCTCGTCGTCGCCCTCGCCCTCGCCGGTGAGGTTGTCGCCGGTGTGCTCCACCGAGCCCTCCGGGCTCTTCAGGTTGTTGAAGAACACGAAGTGCTTGTCCGAGACGACCTTGCTCTCGGCGTTGACCAGGAGCGCGCTCGCGTCGAGGTCGAAGTCGGTGCCGGTGGTCGTGCGGACGTCCCAGCCCAGACCGACGGTGACCGCGGTCAGTCCCGGGGCCTCCTTCGTCAGCGAGACATTGCCGCCCTTGGAAAGGCTGACACCCATGGGATCTCCCTGCTCATTCCGGCGCGGGCCGCGCCCCTTGACGATTCCTTTGCCCAATCGCTCAACGGCTCGTCCCGGGCGTGGGTTCCCGGCGCCGCGGCCGTTCACCTGAGTGCCGTACAGACCCGTACGAGGCCGCGGTAGCGGTAGAAAGGACCCATGGCCACCGGCTCCCGTGCTTCGTCCGACTCCTCCTCCGGCGCCGACGGCCCCGGGAGCACCGCCGAGGAGATGGTCAGCGCCCTGCTGACCGCGTCCCGGCTCCTCGTCGCCGTCTCCGCCCGCTCGCTCGCGGCGGTGGAGGAGGCCCTGACCCTGCCCCAACTGCGCATGCTGGTCGTCCTCGAGACCCACGGGGCGCTGAACCTCTCGCAGCTCGCCGCGGAACTGGGCGTGCAGCCCTCCACGGCGCTGCGCATGCTGGACCGGCTCGTGACGGTCGACATGGTCGCCCGCGACGCCTCCCCCACCGACCGGCGCACGACGGTCATCTCGCTGACCGCGACCGGACGGCGCACCGTGAACGACGTCACGGAGCGCCGCCGGGCCGAGATCGCCCGCATCGTCGACGCCATGCCCCCGGGACAGCGCCGCCACCTCGTCCAGGCCCTCCAGGCCTTCGCCGAGGCCGGCGGCGAACCCCCGGTCGGCGAGCACGACGCCCGCCACGTCGGCTGGTGAGCCGCACGCCGCCTCCCGGACGCTCCGGCGGAAAACCGGGCCGTGTTCCGCGTCCGGGAACGGCTCAGGACACGCTCCTGTAGCCCTTCCAGCCCGACGCGATCTTCACTCGCGCGGCGAAGGTGCCGTTGCCGTGCCCGGTCTGCCGGTAGAGGACGCCCGCGGTGTCCCGGGCCACCAGGTCGGCCTTGCCGTCGCCCGTGATGTCACCGGCGCCGACGACCGTGTTGTAGGTGACGCCCCAGTCCCTGGCGACCAGGACCCTGGCCTTGAACGCGCCCTTGCCGTCGCCCTCGTAGCGCCACAGCTCGTTCGACTTGTCCTGCGCCAGGAGATCGCCGAACCCGTCACCGTTGAGATCGCCCGCGCCTATGAGCTTCTTCTACTCGTCCCACGACGCCCGGATCCGCTTGCCCGCCGCCAGCTTCCCGCCGCTGGTCGCGGCGAAGAGGTGGACGTCGCCGTTGGACGACTTGCGCGCGATCAGGTCGGCACGCCCGTCACCGGTCACGTCACCCGGCGAGGTCAGCACGTTGTACTGCTGGAAGCCGGTGCCCAGGGAGGTGTACGGGGTCGACGGCGTGACCGCCTTGCCGCAGCCCGGCTCGTACGCCCTCAGGGTGCCGCTGCCGAAACGCACGACCACGTCGTTGCACCGGTCACCGCTCAGGTCGCCGAAGGGAACGGCGGTGACGGTGCCGGGCCACCCCGTACCCGACAGGGTGCCGGAGAACTTCCCGGCGCCGTCGCCCTTCTGGAGGGCGAGGGTGCCGGAAGAGCTGAGCGTCAGCAGTTCGCCGATGCCGTCACCACCCGTGAAGCCCCGTCGTACGGCCGTTCCACCGCTCAGCTTCACGGCGCCGGACGTCGTCATCACCGCGCCGGAGCCGTCGGCGGGGGCCACGCTGAGCGTCCAGGTGTACGCACCGTTGGGCAGGAGGGCACCCTTGGCGTCCCGGCCGTCCCAGGCGGGGCACTGACCGTGGCCCGGGCCGCACCGCCGCTCACCGTCCGCACGCCCGCACCGGTCGCCTTGCGCTTGACCACCAGCTTCCACGACGCCGCGGGCTTCGAGAGCCACCACTTCCCGCGCCAGCCCACGGGGGTGGAATCGGTTTCGACGGTCGTCCCGACCTGCGCGTCCGGCACGCTCAAGGGGGAAGCGGGCACGGAGGCGTTGAGTACGTGGACGTTCTGGGCCGCGTCGGAATAGGCGACGTAGCCGGTGTACGGGTCCACCGACCAGGAGCCGGACTGGTCGGCGAGCGTCCGCTTCACCACGGTGCCGTGTGGACGTCGTAGAGCGTCAGGGCGCCGTTGCTCCCACGCGAGACGACGAAGCCGTCGCCGAGCCGTTCGGTGCCGGTGTCGGGAAGCGCGACCTGCTTCTTGGTCACGGTGTTGTAGACGCCGCCCTTGACCGTGCTCCCGCTCAGGCACACCCACCGCACCCAGCGGCCGACGGCTGCCAGGCCCGCGGGGCCGGAGCACCCCGTCAGCGGGAAGGTGGCGATCCGTGCGCCGGTGCGAACGTCCTGGGCTGTCACGCCCGTCGGCCCCGTCGACGTCCACAGCGTGCGGCCCCACAGGGCCCAGTCCGAACCCTGCGGGAGGCTGCGCAGCACGCTGCCCGTGTCGAGGTCCGTGAAGTTGTAGTTGGCCTTGCCGTGCCGGTACCAGACGACCCTCGTCCGGCCCGAAGCCGTGCTGAGTGCGACGTCCTCGGCGCCGGAGAAGGCCGTGGCGTGCTCGGTGACCGTGCTCGCCGGGCCGTCGCTCATGGCGTAGGGACTCTGCGCGTCGTCCGTACCGGCGTTCGCGAAACCCGTGTAGGCGACGCGCCCGTCGCCGGTGGCCGTGAACCGGGGGCAGTCCGCGATGCAGTTGTAGTGGCTGCGGGGGAGGGGTGCCACCTGCCGCCACTCGCCGTACGTCACCTGGGTGGTGCCGCTGAGGTCGCGGCCGTGGAAGGCGGTCTGGCCGTTGCCGTTCTCCAGCGTGACGAGCCGGCCGTTGGACACCACCAGTCCCTTGACGGTCATGGGAACGGGCGGCAGGTCGACGACACGCGCGGCGTGCGGGCGCCCGTCGGCGTCGGCGGTGATCCTCCCGATCCCGTAGTCGAGGGCGGACTCGCCCCCCCGCGAAGACCAGACTCCCGTCCGAGGCCGGTACCACCGTCCTGGACGCGCGGGTGACGAGAGGTCGCTCGGCGGAGCCGTCGAAGGGCACCGCGGACAACCGCCACACGGCCGCCGACGTCTCCACCGTGCCGTACTCCGGTACGTGGCGCGCCACGACCAGGGCGTCGCCGACCGTGCCCACGACCGCGGCGTCGGCGGACAGCGCGACGGTGTGTGCGGGAGCGTCCCACTCGCCGTGCGCGTAGAGCGCCACCTCGCCGGACGTCCGGCTCACCACGTACCGCGCATCGATCACCGAGGACAAGTCGGCGACGCCCGGGGGAAGGAGCGTGGCCCTGCCCGTGGCCACGTCGACCCAGGCGTAGGAGGGCGCGGTGGCCCAGGGGACGGACACGTACACCAGGAATCCGTCGCTGGACCCGTGGGGGAAGTGGCGGAAGACCGAGCCCTCCGGAAGCCCGGTGATCGGGATCTCCACCGTGGTGCCGTGGTCGTCGCGCAGGAGGTGCGGTTCGCTGCCCTCCCCGTCGACGCTCCGGGCCGTGAGGACGGTCCGCCCGTACGTCTGCACGTAGTACTGCCCGTCGGGCACGGTGACGGTGTCCTCGGTGCCGTCCGTCATGTCCCGCAGGACGACCTGGTGCTGGTGCACGAGGGCGACGACGTCCGAGGTTCCGTAGGTGCCGGCCGGGCCCGGACCGGTCGTCTCCTCCACCGGGACCCGGGTGCCGTCGTCACGGGTCCACCACAGACCCCGGGGCGCCGAGCGGTACTCGAGGAATCCCGAAGCCCCGGCACCCAGCAGCGACGCCGGCTGCGGCATCGGACGGGGTTCGGCCGGGATGACCGTCTCCTGCGGGCCCGCGGCGTGGGCCGGCGTCGGCGGCGGGCCGTAGCCGACGGCAACCGCGCACGACAGGGCGGCAGTCACGACGGCGACACGGACGCGGGCACGTCTGGCCGCCCGTTCCTCCCGGAAGTCACGAAGAAAGCGGGGCGGCACAACGGCAGCCGTGTCGCGGCGCACTCGCGCCGCACGATTCCACGAGCCCCCCGGCCCGCACCCCCACACAATGGTCATGGACCGTAACAGTCGTCCCGGCGGCCCCGGAAGCAGCACCAGCGCACAACCGGGGCGGGCGGATGATGTTCACCCGCCGAACCCTTGTCGTTCCCCCTGTGTCAGCCGGTACGGCCTCCTCGCTGCCCCGACCGCCCGAAGGGCCGGAACCGGACGTGCCGGACCCCCTGCGCGGGGCACCGGACGCCAACCGGCCACCCGGCACCCACCACTTGAGTGACACGCCTCACAGCCGGACGTCACCCGCACACAAGAGCCCCCTCGCCGACCGCGAACGGCCTGCGAGGGGGCTCCGGTACGTCAGGACACCACCGACCGGCCGGGCGGCCCGACCGATCCTTGGACCAACACGAGAAACGGGCCCCCGACTGCGACTTCCGTCACGGTCGAAGACCCGTTCCCGCTCTGTGCGCGAGGGGGGAGTTGAACCCCCACGCCCTTTCGGGCACTGGAACCTGAATCCAGCGCGTCTGCCTATTCCGCCACCCGCGCATGGGTGTTGTCCTCCGGAGTCCTTCACACCTTGGGGGGTCTTCCCCGTCCGGTGCGTCAGCCCCTTCCGACACCCAGAACATTAGCACGCTGCTCAGGGTGGAATCACATCCGTTTCCGGGCACCCCCGAGCGAGGGGAACCGTCCTCTGTTGCGGGACACTGGCAGGGGCCGCCTCTACCATCCCTGTGGGGGAGCGGCCGCGGACCGTGTCACTGTTGACACCGGTCCCGTGGGAGCTGCCGGGGAACCAGCGGTTTTCCCAGCGCGTGGATACGATCAGTAAGCAGTACCGGAAGGATCGGACCGGAAGATCACGGCGGAGGCCGTGTGCGACCGCAGGACCTCGAGGAGGGAGGTGCACCGTGGGAGTACTCAAGAAGTTCGAGCAGCGTCTCGAGGGCTTCGTGAACGGCACCTTCGCCAAGGTGTTCAAGTCCGAGGTCCAGCCCGTGGAGATCGCGGGTGCCCTGCAGCGTGAGTGCGACAACAACGCAACGATCTGGAACCGGGACCGCACCGTGGTCCCCAACGACTTCATCGTCGAACTCAGCACCTCCGACTACGAGCGGCTGAGCCCCTACGCCCTCCAGCTCGGCGAGGAGCTCGCCGGCATGGTGCGCGACTACGCCAAGCAGCAGCGCTACACCTTCATGGGCAACATCAAGGTGAACCTGGAGAAGGCCGACGACCTCGACACCGGCCTGTACCGGGTGCGCAGCCGCACCCTCGCCTCCAGCGAGTCGCAGCAACAGCAGCAACAGCAGCAGTCGCAACAGCAGTACCAGCAGCAGCCCCCCGCGGGCCGCGGCGGCTACGGCTACCCGCCGCAGGCCCCGCAGCGCCCCTCGGGCCCGCCGCCGATTCCGGCCGGCCCGCCGCCCGGCGCCGCGCCGGTCACCCGGCTCCCCGGAGGCGGCCCCACGGCCGCCGGGGGCGCCACCATGAACGTACGCCGCTGGATCGAGATCAACGGCACACGCCACCAGATCTCCCGTCCGACCCTGGTACTCGGCCGCAGCACCGAGGCCGACGTCCGGGTCGACGACCCCGGTGTGTCCCGCCGCCACTGCGAGATCAGGGCGGGATCGCCCTCGACGGTCGTCGACCTCGGGTCGACGAACGGCATCGTGGTGGACGGACAGCACACCCAGCGCGCTACGCTCCGCGACGGTTCACGGATCGTCGTGGGCAGTACCACCATCGTGTACCGGCAAGCCGAAGGGTGAAGCGGGGGCAATGTCAGAGCTGACCCTGACGGTCATGCGGTTGGGTTTCCTCGCCGTACTGTGGCTGTTCGTCATCGTGGCCGTGCAGGTCATCCGCAGCGACCTGTTCGGGACCCGGGTGACCCAGCGCGCGGCCGGGCGCCGCGAGGCCCAGTCGCGTCCCCCGCAGCAGCGCCAGCAGGCGCCGGCTGCGCAGGGCCGCCAGCAGCAGAACAACAACCGGGCCCGGCGCGGCGCCCCCACCAAGCTGGTGGTCTCCGAGGGCTCGCTCGCGGGCACCACGGTCGCGCTGCAGGGCCAGACGATCACCTTGGGCCGGGCGCACGATTCCACGATCGTGCTCGACGACGACTACGCGTCCAGCCGTCATGCCAGGATCTACCCGGACCGCGACGGCAACTGGATCGTCGAGGACCTGGGATCCACCAACGGCACCTTCATGGACCGGAACCGGCTCACCACGCCGACCCCGATCCCGCTCGGTGCGCCGATCCGCATCGGCAAGACCGTCATCGAGCTGCGGAAGTAGTCGCACAATGGGCGAGCACAGCCAGCGAGCGCGAGCGAGAGGGTGGGCAGCGTGCGGATGTACCCGGAGCCGACGGGCGAGGTGCGCATGACTCTGTCGTTGCGCTTCGCCGCCGGCTCGCACAAGGGAATGATCCGGGAGGGCAACGAGGACTCCGGCTACGCCGGTCCGCGGCTGCTCGCCATCGCCGACGGCATGGGCGGCCAGGCCGCCGGTGAGGTCGCCTCCTCCGAGGTGATCTCCACCCTCGTGCCGCTCGACGACGACATCCCCGGCTCGGACATCCTCACCTCCCTCGCCACCGCCGTGCAGCGGGCCAACGACCAACTGCGCGTCATGGTCGAGGAGGACTCGCAGCTGGAGGGCATGGGCACCACGCTCACCGCGCTGCTCTGGACGGGGCAGCGGCTCGGTCTGGTGCACGTCGGCGACTCCCGTGCGTACCTGCTGCGTGACGGTGTGCTCACCCAGATCACCCAGGACCACACCTGGGTGCAGCGGCTCGTCGACGAGGGCCGGATCACCGAGGAGGAGGCCGGCACGCACCCGCAGCGCTCGCTGCTGATGCGCGCCCTGGACGGCCGCGGCCAGGTCGAGCCCGACCTGTCGATCCGCGAGGTCCGGGCCGGCGACCGCTACCTGATCTGCTCCGACGGCCTGTCCGGCGTCGTCAGCCACCAGACCCTCGAGGACACCCTCGCCGGGTACCAGGCGCCCGCCGAGACCGTGCAGGAGCTGATCCAGCTCGCCCTGCGCGGCGGCGGCCCCGACAACATCACCTGCATCGTCGCCGACGTCCTGGACATCGACGACGGCGACACCCTGGCCGTGCAGCTGCACGACACGCCCGTCGTCGTGGGCGCCGTCGCCGACAGCCGGCACCACCTGCCGCTGTCCGACCCGCGGCACCTGCAGACCCCGGCCGGCCGCGCCTCCGAGCTCGGCCGCCCGCCGGCCCCCGAGGGCGCCTTCGGCCCGCCCGGCAGCGGCAACCCGCAGGTCGGCACGCCCACGGGCGGCTTCGGCGGGTACGACGACGAGGAGCTGGGCAAGCCCCGCAAGCGCGGCCGCTGGCTCAAGCGCTCGCTGATCCTGCTGGTCGTCCTCGGCGTCGTCGGCGGCGGCCTCTACGGCGCGTACCGCTGGACCCAGACGCAGTACTACGTGGGCGTCAAGGGCGACCACGCGGCGATCTACCAGGGCATCGAGCAGAAGCTGGCCTGGCTCGACCTGTCGAAGGTCCACGAGGACCGCCCCGGGATCGAACTCAAGTACCTACCGCAGAACCAGCGCAAGTACGTCACGGCCACGATCGCCGCCAGCGACCTCGCCGACGCGCGCAGGACCGCGGACGAGCTCGAGCACCAGGCGAAGGTCTGCCAGACCAAGGAAGCCATCGACAAGTCCAGCGCCGCCGCCGCGGAGAAGGCCAAGAAGGACCAGCAGAAGGGCGCCGACACCGCCACCGGCAAGACCGACGGCACCCCGTCCTCGGACGCGTCCGGCTCCCCCAAGCCCAGCACGACCCCCTCCACCAGCCCGTCGACCAGCCCCACCCTCTCCGACGAGGACCGGTCGCTGGCCCAACAGTGCCCGACCGGCAGCTAGCAGTGAGCAGGAGGGGCGTCAGTCCAGCATGAGCGTTGTCACCAACACCACGACCATCACGTCCGTCGGCGCGCCGAGCCGCCGCAACACGGAGCTCGCGCTCCTCGTCTTCGCGGTCCTGATCCCGGTCTTCGCGTACGCGAACGTCGGGCTGGCGAAGAGCGGCTCACTGCCGGCCGGAATGCTCGCCTACGGCCTCGGGCTGGGCGCGATCGCCCTCGTCGCACACCTCGTCGTGCGCAAGTTCGCGCCGTACGCGGATCCGCTGATGCTTCCGATCGCCACCCTGCTGAACGGCATGGGCCTGGTGTTCATCTGGCGGCTGGACCTGGAGAGCTCGCTCCCCGGCGGCGCCTCGGCGCCGACGCAGCTGATGTGGTCGACACTGGGCGTCGCGCTCTTCCTCGGCGTCCTGGTCTTCCTGAAGGACCACCGCATCCTGCAGCGCTACACGTACATCTCGATGGTCGTGGCGCTGGTCCTGCTGATCCTCCCGGTGTTCTTCCCGCCGGTCTACGGCGCGCGGATCTGGATCACCGTCGCGGGCATGTCCATCCAGCCCGGCGAGTTCGTGAAGATCATCATCGCGGTGTTCTTCGCCGGCTACCTGATGGTCAAGCGGGACGCGCTGGCGCTCGCCAGCCGCCGCTTCATGGGGATGTACCTGCCCCGCGGCCGCGACCTCGGCCCGATCCTGGTGATCTGGGGCCTCAGCATCCTCATCCTCGTCTTCGAGACCGACCTGGGCACCTCGCTGCTCTTCTTCGGCCTCTTCGTGATCATGCTCTACGTCGCCACCGAGCGCACCAGCTGGATCGTCTTCGGTCTGCTGCTGTCCGTGGGCGGCGCGGTGGTCGTCGGCAGCTTCGAGCCACACGTGCACAGCCGTGTGGAGGACTGGCTCAACCCGTTCCGCAGCATCGAGGCCGGCCAGGGCGCGAGCCAGCCCGCGCAGGCCATGTGGGCCTTCGGCTCCGGCGGTCTCTTCGGATCGGGTCTCGGCCAGGGCTACTCCCGGCTCATCGGCTTCGCCGCCAAGAGCGACTACATCTTCGCCACCGTCGGCGAGGAACTGGGCCTGGCCGGACTCATGGGCATCCTGCTGCTCTACGCACTCCTCGTGGAGCGCGGCGCCCGTACCGCGCTGGCCGCCCGTGACCCCTTCGGCAAGCTGCTGGCGATCGGCCTGTCCGGCGCCTTCGCCCTCCAGGTGTTCGTCGTCGCCGGCGGTGTCACCGGACTCATCCCGCTGACCGGTATGACCATGCCGTTCCTGGCCCAGGGCGGGTCCTCCGTGATCGCCAACTGGGCCTTGGTGGCCATCCTGCTGAGAATCAGCGACACCGCGCGCCGCCCGGCGCCGGCCCCCGCCTCGTCCCCCGACGCCGAGCCGACCCAGGTGGTGCGGACCCAGTGAACAAGCCCCTGCGCCGAGTCGCCGTCTTCTGCGGCGTACTCGTACTCGCCCTGCTGATCCGGGTGAACTACATCCAGTTCGTGCAGGCGGACGAGCTCAAGAACGACGCCAACAACCGACGGGTCACGATCAACCAGTACGCCACCCCCCGCGGCGACATACTCGTCGACGGCAAGGCGATCACCGGCCACACCGAGACCACGGGCAGCGACTTCAAGTACAAGGCCACCTTCAAGAACGGCAAGATGTGGGCGCCCGTCACCGGCTACGCCTCGCAGGCCTTCGGCACGACCCTGCTCCAGGGCGTCGAGGACAAGATCCTCACCGGTGACGACGACCGGCTCTTCTTCACCCGCACCGTCGACGTGCTGTCCGGCAAGCAGAAGCAGGGCGGCGACGTCGTCACGACCCTCAGCGGCGCCGCCCAGAAGGCGGCCTTCGAGGGCCTGGGCAACAAGAAGGGCGCGGTCGCGGCCATCAACCCGGAGACCGGGGCCGTCCTCGCGCTGGCGAGCACGCCTTCGTACGACCCCTCCACCTTCGCCGGCAACTCGCAGGCCGACAGCAAGGCCTGGAACGCCCTGCAGAAGGAGAACGACCCCGACGAGCCGATGCTGAACCGGGCACTGCGGCAGACCTACCCGCCGGGCTCCACGTTCAAGGTCGTCACGGCCGCCGCGGCGCTGGAGAACGGCCTGTACGACGACGTCGACGAGCCGACCGACTCCGAGGTGCCGTACATCCTCCCGGACACGAGCAACCAGGAGCTGAAGAACGAGGGCGGCATCGCCTGCAAGAACGTCTCCCTGAGGGAGGCGCTGCGGGTCTCGTGCAACTCCGTCTTCGGCAAGCTGGGGGCGACCCTCGGCCGCGACAAGATGGTCGAGGAGGCCGAGAAGTTCGGCTTCAACAAGGAGCAGTTCGTCCCGGTCCGCGTGGCGGCCAGCAACTTCTCCACCAAGATGGACAGGCCGCAGACGGCGCTGTCCTCCATCGGCCAGTTCGAGACCGCGGCCACCCCGCTGCAGATGGCGATGGTGGCCGGGGCGATCGCCAACGACGGCAAGCTGATGAAGCCGTACATGGTGAGTGAGCTCCGCGCCTCGAACAACAAGCTCGTGGACAGCGTCAAGCCCGAAGAGCTCTCGCAGCCGCTCAGCTCGGACAACGCGCAGAAGCTCCAGCAGATGATGGAGACCGTCGTGCAGTCGGGCACCGGCACACGGGCCCAGATCCCGGGTGTCACCGTCGGTGGCAAGACCGGTACCGCCCAGCACGGCGTGGACAACAGTGAGAAGCCTTACGCGTGGTTCATCTCATACGCGAAGACCGACAGCGGCTCCCCGGTCGCCGTCGCCGTCGTGGTGGAGGACGCGGCCGCGAACCGCGGCGACATCTCCGGTGGCGGCTTCGCCGCGCCGATCGCGAAGAGCGTCATGGAGGCCGTGCTGAACAAGTGATGCCGGTCACACCGTATCCATGGATGTGCGCTAAGTCGCACGTCGCGATACCGGTCGTATATCGGCTACCGGCGAGGACCGGGATCGGCACGCGGCGGCGGGTACGGTATGCCCGAGCAGCCACACGGACGGTTTAGGAAGGGCAAGCGCTATGGAAGAGCCGCGTCGCCTCGGCGGCCGGTACGAGCTGGGCTCGGTGCTCGGCCGCGGTGGCATGGCCGAGGTGTACATCGCCCATGACACCCGGCTCGGCCGCACCGTCGCCGTGAAGACGCTCCGGGTGGACCTCGCCCGCGATCCGTCCTTCCAGGCCCGGTTCCGCCGTGAGGCCCAGTCGGCCGCCTCGCTGAACCACCCGTCGATCGTCGCGGTGTACGACACCGGCGAGGACTACGTCGACGGGGTCTCCATCCCGTACATCGTCATGGAGTACGTGGACGGCTCCACCCTCCGCGAGCTGCTCCACTCGGGCCGCAAGCTCCTCCCGGAGCGGTCCCTGGAGATGACCACCGGCATCCTCCAGGCACTGGAGTACAGCCACCGCGCGGGCATCGTCCACCGGGACATCAAGCCCGCGAACGTGATGCTGACCCGGAACGGTCAGGTCAAGGTCATGGACTTCGGCATCGCCCGCGCCATGGGCGACTCCGGCATGACGATGACGCAGACCGCCGCCGTGATCGGCACCGCCCAGTACCTCTCCCCGGAGCAGGCCAAGGGCGAGACCGTCGACGCGCGCTCCGACCTGTACTCGACGGGCTGCCTGCTCTACGAGCTGCTCACCGTGCGGCCGCCCTTCGTGGGCGACTCCCCGGTGGCGGTCGCGTACCAGCACGTGCGCGAGGAGCCGCAGCCGCCGAGCGTCTACGACCCCGAGGTCTCGCCGGCGATGGATGCCATCGTCCTCAAGGCGCTGACCAAGGACCCGGACTACCGCTACCAGTCCGCCGACGAGATGCGCGCCGACATCGAGGCCTGCCTCGACGGCCAGCCCGTCGCCGCCACGGTCGCCCTGGGCGCCGTCGGCTACAACGGTGGCGGCTACGGCGGCTACGGCAACGACTCGCCCACCACGGCCCTCCCGCCCCAGCAGGACGCCGGCACCTCGATGCTGCCGCCCATGCGCGACGACGACGGCGGCTTCGGCTACGAGCAGCCCCAGGGCGGTGGCGGCCGGCGCAAGCCGAAGAAGAGCAACACCTCCACGATCCTGCTGGTCGTCGCGGCCGTCCTGGTCCTGATCGGCGCGATCTTCATGGGCAAGGCGCTGTTCTCCGGCAACGGCGGCGGTGCCGACTCGGTGTCCGTCCCGCAGTTCGTCGGCGACACCAAGTCCGAGGCCGAGGCCAAGGCGGCGAACGGCGGGATCACCATCGCGTTCGGCGATCCGATGTTCTGCGCCGACCAGCCCAAGGACAAGGTCTGCAAGCAGTCGGCCGTGGTCAACAGCAAGATCCCCAAGGACCAGACCGTCACCCTGCAGCTCTCCAAGGGCACCGAGAAGATCGACGTCCCGGACGTCACCGGTGACGCCTTCGACGACGCCGAGAGCAAGCTCAAGGACGCGGGCTTCGAGGTCGACAAGCAGTCCCAGACCTCCACCGAGGACGAGGGCACGGTCCTCAAGCAGGACCCCAAGGGCGGCTCGAAGCGGGCCAAGGGCACGACGATCACCCTCACGGTGGCCGTGGCCCCCGAAGAGGTCACGATCAAGGACGTGAGCAACAAGACCAAGGACGAGGCCACTCAGATCCTCCAGGCGGACGGCCTGAAGGTCGTCGCCACCGAGGAGGAGTCCGCCGACCACGCCCAGGGCACGGTCATCCGGACCGACCCGACGGCCGGAAGCACGATCAAGGCGGGCGAGACGGTCACCCTGATCATCGCGAAGCCGCCGTCCACCAACGCCATCCCCAACCTTCAGGGGAAGACGGTCGCCGACGTCAACGGCATCGCGCAGGAGTTCGGCGTGACGCTGCAGTTCGCGCCCGGTTCGTCGACGGACCCGAACGCCATCGTCCAGGGCCAGAACCCGGGTCCCCAGAGCCAGATGAAGCCGGGTGACACCCTGACGATCTTCGCCCGGGACCAGAACGGCGGGAACAACGGTGGCGGCGGAGGCTTCATCAACGGAGGCAACGGCGGCGGCTGACGCAGCCGGTCACCACGCCTGACGAAGCGGGGAGGCGGTCACCACGGTGGCCGCCTCCCCGCTTCATTGCCGCCCGCGAGGGTCCGGCCCGGGGCCCCGGGCACGGGATCCGTCCGCGCCGGAACACGGGAAGGGGCCGCGGACACCGAGTCCGCGGCCCCTTCCCGTTCGCTGCGCGCCTGCGCGTCCGCGCGTCCGCGCGTCCGCGTCAGCCCAGCTCCGCCGGAGGCGTCCGCTTCGCGTCCACCTTCTGGGTGCGGACGAGTTCGGCCCACACGATGTAGCGGTCGCGCGAGGTGTAGACCGGGGTGCAGGTGGTGAGCGTCAGGTAGCGGCCGGCCTTCTTCCTGCCGCTCTCCTTCGGGATCTGGTCGATGACGTCGACGTTGAACTTCGAGGTCTCCGGGAGGACCTTGTAGACCTTGTAGACGTACCAGGTGTCGCGGTCCTCGAAGACGACCGGGTCGCCGTCCTTGATCTTGTGGATGTTGTGGAACTTGGCGCCGTGGCCGTCGCGGTGCGCGGCGAGCGTGAAGTTGCCCTTCTTGTCCCAGGGCATGGCCGACTCCACGGGGTCGGTGTAGTACCCGGCGACGCCCTCGTTGAGCACCTTCGTGGAGGTGCCCTTCTTCACCAGGACCTCGAAGTTCCGGCCCATGGCGGGGACGTGGAGGAAGCCGATGCCGCCCTTGGTGTCGAGCTTGCCCGGGGCGCTGTCCGCCCACTGGCGCCTGACGGCGTCGCCGTCCTGCCGGGCGGCGCGGTCGGCCAGCACGTTGGTCCACCACAGGGAGTAGACGACGAAGAGCCCGAGGATCACGCCCGTGGTGATGAGGAGTTCACCGATCAGGCTGACGGCGGCGGCGAGCCGCGAGAGGGGGCGCCGGGTCGGCACGGCCTCCCGGGCGCGGTCATGCTGGGTGGTCGTCACCACTTGCCCCGATCTGTGTGCGTCCGTTCCTGGCCTACTCGACCAGGGCGTCCGGCTTGCCCTTGCTGCGCGGCCGTTCCTCGACCATCTTGCCCCAGACGATCAACCGGAACTCACTGGTGAACTCCGGTGTGCACGTGGTCAGTGTGATGTAGCGGCCGGGCTTGGTGAAGCCGGATCCGTCGGGGACCGGCTTGATCACCGAGATGTTGGAGGGCGGGGTGGAGGGCAGCATGCTCGCCACCTCGTACGTGTAGTACGTGCTCTCCGTCTCGACCACGACCTTGTCCCCCGCCACCAGTTTGTTGACGTAGCGGAACGGTTCGCCGTGGGTGTTGCGGTGCGCGGCGAGGGCGAAGTTGCCCTTCTTGTCCCAGGGCATGGCCGTCTCCAGCTGGCCGGAGTAGTGGCCGATCATGCCCTTGTCGAGCACCTTGTGCTTGTCGACGCCCTCGGCGATGGGCGCCTTCACGTCCAGCTTGGGGATGTACATGATCGCGAAGCCCTGCCCCGGCGTGAAGGCGCCGGGGTCGCGGTTCGGGCCCTTCTCGCCCTCCCACTGCTTCTGCAGGTTGTTGGCGGCGCCGCCGGCCTGCTGGTGGGCGAGGACATTGGTCCACCACAACTGGTAGGTGACGAAGAGCAGCATCAGCACGCCCAGGGTGATGAACACCTCGCCGGCCACCCGGCTGGCGATCACCGCGGGGCTCTCCTTCGCCGCGCGTGCGGCGCGCCGCGCCTCCATGCGGGACCTGGGGGCGGCCGGAGTCGACGCCATGGGGGCCGTGGCGGCCTCTGTGGCGGCCTGGGAGGCGGCCGGGGCACCGGAACGCCTCCGTCCCCTGCCGCCGCGCCGTGCGGCCTCCTGGGCGGCTTTACGGCGGGCCGCACGGCCGCCGCCCTCGGGCGCCAGGGCGTCGGGGGACGGCTGCGGGGTCTCCTCCCGCTCCGCGTCCCCCTCCAGGTCCCGTTCCAGGTCCCGTTCCAGGTGCCGTTCGGGGTTCCGTTCGCGTTCGGCCGCCGGCTCGGTCACGACGGGCATCGCCATGGTGTCGCCGGGAGCCCCCGCGACCCGGCGGCGCACTGCGGCGCGCTCCTCGTCGGTCAGCGGCCGCCGGACGGCCCTGGCGTCCTCGGCGTGGGGCTGTTCGGCCGGACCCCGGTGCCGGGAGCGCGGCTCCTCGGTGCGGGGAGGAGCGCCGGGCGCCGGAGCCGGCGCGGGCCGGGTCGGCCACGGCTCGGCCGGCTGTGGCTCGTAGGCGGGCCGGGTCGGCGCGTGGAAGCCCTGTGCGTACGACTGCTGGCCCGGCACCACGCCGGCGGGCGTGACGGGCGTGACCGGCCGAGCGGCCGCGGGCGGGGGTGTGGAGGGCTCCGCGGCGGGTTCCGCGGCCGGCTCCACGACGGGTTCCGCGGCGGAATCCTGCGCGGGCCGGGCCGCGCGCCGCGAGGTGCCGGGCAGCGGGTCGTTGAGCGGGTCCGCCAACTGCTCCACCGCGGCGGCGAATTCGGCGGTGTCACCGAAGTGCCGATGCGCGGTCACGCAGTCACGCCCTGGTTCCGACCACAGGCGCGAGGCCCGCGGAACGCTCGACGGCGCCCTTGTCGCCGCATTCCTCCAGCCAGTTGGCGAGCATCCGGTGCCCCCATTCGGTGAGCACCGACTCGGGGTGGAACTGGACGCCCTCCACCCGGGCGCTGCGGTGCCGCAGTCCCATGATGATGCCGTTCTCCGTCCAGGAGGTGATCTCCAACTCCTCCGGCACCGTGTCCCGTTCGACCGCCAGCGAGTGGTAGCGGGTCGCGGTGAACGGTGTCGGCAGCCCGGCGAAGACCCCGCGGCCCTCGTGGGTCACCAGGGAGGTCTTGCCGTGCAGCAGCTCCGGCGCCCGGTCCACCACGCCGCCGTACGCGACGGCCATGGACTGCAGTCCGAGGCAGACTCCGAAGACCGGGACGTCGGTGGCGGCGCAGTGCCGCACCATGTCGACGCAGACGCCGGCCTCCTCGGGGGTGCCGGGCCCGGGCGAGAGCAGGACGCCGTCGAAGCCGTCCTGGGCGTGGGCCGGCCGCACCTGGTCGTTGCGGAGCACCTCGCACTCGGCGCCCAGCTGGTAGAGGTACTGGACCAGGTTGAAGACGAAGCTGTCGTAGTTGTCGACGACGAGGATGCGCGCGCTCATCGGACGGCCGTCATCCCCTCGTCGACGGTCACGTCCCCGAACGGCAGCAGCGGCTCCGCCCAGGGGAAGACGTACTGGAACAGGACGTAGACGGCGGCGAGGACGAGCACCAGCGAGATGAGTGCCTTCAGCCACACGTTGCCCGGCAGATGCCGCCAGATCCAGCCGTACATGCGCCGCCTTCCTGCCTTCCGTGCCGTGCCTCGCCCAAGATTAGCCCGACAAGCCCTCCGGCATACCGTCCTCCACGGGCTGTGTGGATTCCAGGTGCCCCCAGGTGACGAGCCGGTGGCTGTGGCCCCACTCGGGATCGCAGGTGGTCAGGGTCAGATAGCGCCCCGGAACGGTGTAGCCGGACTTCCCCGGTACGGGATCGATCACAGCGACGTCGGTGGGGACGGTGCGGTAGGGTGCGCGGTCGATCTCGTAGGTGTACCAGGTGCGCCCGTCGGTCAGGACGACCTCGTCGCCCTCGCGCAGCCTGGGGAAGTCCTTGAAGGGGTCGCCGTAGGTGCGGCGGTGGCCGGCGACGGCGAAGTTGCCCACGGCGCCGAGCCGGGCGGTGTTCGCGTAGTGCCCGAGGCCCTTCTTCAGGGTGCCGGTCGCCGTCCCCTCCAGCACCGGCTTGTGCCAGGACCGGCCGAGCCGCGGCACGTACATCACCGCGAAGGCCCTCCCGTCCCGGTACGGGGCCGCGGCCGGCGCGGACGGGACGGGTACGGCCGAGGCCGAGGGCGCGGGACCGCCGGTGCCCTCGGGGGACGGTCCTGCCTGTGCGACGGGCCCGGTCGCCCAGCGGTCCCGCAGCCGGTCGATCTCGCCGTCCATCGCGCGGTCCGCCCGCACGCCGGTCCAGAAGAGCACGTAGCAGACGAAGAGCACGATCAACGCGCCCACGGTGATGCACAACTCGCTCAGCGTCCGCACCACCAGGCGCATGCTCACCCCACAGGCTTGGCGTACCGCAGGTCCACTGTGCCGGAGTAGCCGGGAAGAGTCACCCGCCGTTCGTCCTCGACCTTCCAGCCGAGCCCGTAGGCCTGGACGTACTGCAGGTAGTTCTGGATCGCGGGGCTGGCGTCGAGCGCCTCGTGCAGCTTCCCCTGGTCGCCGACCGCCGTGATCGTGTACGGCGGGGAGTAGACCCGGCCCTGCAGGATGAGGGTGTTGCCGACGCAGCGCACCGCGCTGGTGGAGATCAGTCGCTGGTCCATCACCTTGATGCCCGAGGCGCCGCCCGCCCAGAGGGCGTTGACCACGGCCTGCAGGTCCTGCTGGTGGATGACGAGGTCGTTCGGCTGCGGGTCCGGCACGCCCGGGACGAGCGGGGTCGCGTCCGGCGGCGCGTCGTTCAGGGTGACGGAGACCGCCGCGCCGCTCAGCTTGGCGGTGCCCGCCTCGGCCCCGAGCCGCGCCAGCTGCTCGCGGGCGGCGTCGCTGACGCCGCTGTCGGTGTGGGCGAGGCCGTCGACGTCGCTGCGCACCCCGGCGAGCTCGTTCTCCAGTTCCTCGTTCTGCCGGCTCTTGTCCTGGACCCGGTCCGACAGGCGCAGCAGCGGGTCGTCGGTGCGGATGTCCAGGCCCTTGGCCGTGTCGAAACTCATCCAGAACAGCAGACCGGCCATCGCGAACACCCCGGCGCTGAGCACACGAAGCACCACAGACCGGGCGGAACGGCGACCCGAGGAGACGTCGACCGGATTGCTCACCGTAGCCTTATCTCCTTCCAACCCGAGGAAGCACTACGCTAACGGACGCCCGGAGGCATGGGGCCCCCAGCCGTCCGGCCGCACACACAAGACGTCACACG
The DNA here is from genome assembly GCF_055635295.1 of Streptomyces sp. NPDC111520. Classification (NCBI taxonomy): domain Bacteria; kingdom Bacillati; phylum Actinomycetota; class Actinomycetes; order Kitasatosporales; family Streptomycetaceae; genus Streptomyces; species Streptomyces sp. NPDC111520. Next base: position 63,645 of record NZ_JBVKBW010000010.1, read on the forward strand.
CGCGGTTACGCAGCGCATCGACAGGAGAGTCCCTCGTGCCGAAGTCACGGATCCGCAAGAAGGCCGACTTCACTCCGCCCCCGGAGAAGACCACCCCCATAAAGCTGAAGTCCGGCCGCGGCTGGGTGGCACCGCTGATGCTGGCGCTCTTCCTCGTCGGCCTGGCCTGGATCGTCGTCTTCTACGTGACGCAGGGCAGCTACCCGATCGAGCAGCTGGGGAACTGGAACATCGCCGTCGGCTTCGGCTTCATCGCGGGCGGGTTCGTCGTGTCCACACAGTGGAAGTAGCAGCTCGCACAGTTATCCACAGGCGTCATCCACAGTGTTGAAAAGGTCGCATGATCTGTGGATAACCGCCAGCCGGTTGACACCGGTGTGACCGGTGGTCCGATGTACGGACCACCGGTCTTTCGTTGATCTTGCAGGTCAGACGCGGCGTGTACGGGCCCGCGCACGGCTTGCCCACAGGATGCACAGGAGGCCTCCGCCTCTCTGTGGATAACGTCTGATCAACGGTGTGCGTTACGGCCTACGCGGAGATGTTCGCGACCCCGGCCCACACCGTGACCGCCACGGCGAGCAGCATCGCCACGCACGTCCCCCACTGGACCAGCGCCCGGCGCGAACGCGGCGCGTACGCCATCGCGACGGCGATGATCACCCCGGTGACCAGACCGCCGATGTGCGCCTCCCAGCTGATGCCGCCCCAGGTGAAGGTGAACAGCAGGTTCAGCCCGAGCAGGATCAGGACGGGCCGCATGTCCATCCGCAGCCGCTTGACGTAGACGGCCGTCGCGCCGAAGAGCCCGTAGATCGCGCCCGAGGCACCCAGGGTCAGGGTATCCGGGGCCAGCAGCACCACCAGCGCGCTGCCGCCCAGCCCCGCGACCAGGTAGAGCGCGGTGTAGCGGGCCCGGCCGAGCAGGGTCTCCAGCGGACCGCCGATCCACCACAGCGAGAGCATGTTGAAGGCGATGTGCGCGAACTCCTGGTGCAGGAACATCGAGCTCACCAGCCGGTACCACTCGCCCGGCCCGCCCGCCACGCCGCACTGCACTCCGCCGGGGACGTAGCACGGGGTGAAGAGCCCCAGCTCGTAGACGAACTGCTTGCCCTCGACCTGCACGAGCAGGAAGACCAGCAGGTTCAGCCCGATCAGGATCTTGGTGACCAGCCGGGGGTCGCCGGCGACCGTGCCGCCCGCCACCGTGCGGGGCTCGGCGGCCTGGGCCGCACGCCTGCCCTCCCGCACGCACTCCGGGCAGTGGAAGCCGACCGACGCGTTGATCATGCACTCCGGGCAGATCGGCCGCTCGCACCGGGAGCAGCGGATACCCGTCTCCCGGTCCTGGTGCCGGTAGCAGCGGACGGCCTGGTCGGTCATGTCTGAGCCCTTCGCAGCGGAATCGCCCCGCCCGTCATACGCACGGGCGGGGCGTTCGGGTTCCCGGGACCCCGCGACGTGCCGGGCCGGCCAGGCTAGCGACGCTCGATCACGACGCTCTGGATCACGACGTCCTCCAGCGGCCGCTCGGTGCGGGGGTTGGTCGGGGTGGTCGCGATGGAGTCCACGACCTTCTGGCTGGCGGGGTCCGTGACCTCGCCGAAGATGGTGTGCTTGCGGGTGAGCCACGCGGTCGGGGCGACCGTGATGAAGAACTGCGAGCCGTTGGTGCCCGGCCCGGCGTTCGCCATGGCCAGCAGGTAGGGCTTGGTGAAGGCGAGGTCCGGGTGGAACTCGTCCGGGAACTGGTAGCCGGGACCGCCGGTGCCGTTGCCGAGCGGGTCGCCGCCCTGGACCATGAAGCCGGAGATCACCCGGTGGAAGACCGTGCCGTCGTAGAGGCGCTCGTGGGAGGTCGCACCGGTGTGGGGGTCCGTCCACTCGCGGGTGCCCTCGGCGAGCTCCACGAAGTTCTTGACCGTCTTGGGTGCGTGGTTCGGCAGCAGCCGCACCGTGATGTCCCCGTGGCTGGTCTTCAGGGTGGCGTAGAGCTGCTCGGCCACGGTCTTACCTTCCATAGTCCTCAATGACAGGGACAAATCCTCGCACGCCCCGGCTCGCCCGACGCAACAGTCGCGCCGCAGGTCATCCGGTGGCATCGTCGGGAACGGCTCCCCTTGACCCGGATGCCCGTACGCACATGCCGTACCCCGCGGCGCCGGGCATGATTTCAAACCGGGTGGAAAGGCGAAAACCGAACGCCACCGAGGAGGAGGTTCTCGTGACCCGCATCGACAGCGTGCGCGACGCAGCCGGGAGGACGAGGGACAGCGTGCGGCACGCCGCGGACGTGGTGGCGCCGTACGCCGACACAGCGAGGGTCAACGCCGTGCACTACGCGGACGGGGCCAGGGTCTACCTGGCGCCGCGGGTGTCGGCGGCCGGGCGGCAGGCCCGCACGGCGGCCCGGACGCAGTACGACGCGCACCTGGCGGCGCGCGTCGACCAGGCCCTGGCGGCGGTACCGCCGGGCGTCCAGCAGAGGGTGGGCACCGCCGCCCGGCTCACCCGTGACACCGCCCGTCAGGCGGCGGACTTCACGGGCCCGCGGGTGGGTCAGGCGATGACCACCGTGCGCAGCGTCGCGGCCCCCGCCGCGGAGGAGGCGGCCGCCCGCAGCGCCGCCGCCGTCGCCGCGCTGCGCAGCCACGTCACGGCGGACGACATCCGCGGGCTGGAGCGCCGCCGCGAGCGCCGGGCCCGCACCGGGCGGTTCGCCCGGGGCCTGCTGCTGGCCGGCCTCGTCGCCGGGGCGGGCTTCGCCGCGTGGAAGTGGTGGAGCAAGCAGACCAACCCCGACTGGCTGGTGGAGCCCGCGCCCGCCACCGAGGTCGCCGACCGCGCCTCCCTCAACGGCGGCGTCGGGACCGACGCGTCGTTCGGCAAGGTCGACGGCTCGCCGGTGGAGGCCCTCGACCCCGAGGTGCAGGCCAAGCAGGCGGAGGCGGACTCCGACGACCGCCGCGACCGCGGCGACACCCACCCGTGACGTGACGGCCCGGGCACCGGCGACGGTGCGACCGGAGGCGGGCAGGAGGGCGGCGGACCCGTGACGGGTCCGCCGCCCTCCTGCCGTACGCGCCGTCCTCACCGTCCGGACGCCGCGGGCAGCGGCAGGACGTCCTCCTCCCCGGCCTCCGGGTCGGGGATCTCCGCCGGCACCCCGCGCAGGGTGTACAGCGCCATGACGGCGCCCGCGGCGAGCAGCACCGCCGCCACCACACCGGTGACCTGGACGCTGTGGCAGAAGGCGTCCTTCGCGGCCGCCAGCAGCCCCGACCCGTCCGCGCCCGGCATCCGCGCGGCCGCCTCGGCGGCCCCGCCGACCGACTCGCGGGCGGCGTCCGCGGCCCCCGCCGGCAGTCCCGCGGGCAGGGCGAGGGCGTCGCGGTAGAACACGCCGAGCAGCGAGCCGAGGACGGCGATGCCCAGCGAGCCGCCCATCTCCATGGCGGTCTCCGAGACGGCGGCGGCCGCTCCGGTCCGCTCCTTGGGGGCACTGGCCAGGATCGTGTCGTTGGTGACGGAGACGACCAGGATGACGCCCGCGCCATTGACGACCAGCGGCGCCAGCAGCTCCCAGTACGGCGTCCCCGGCGAGGAGAGCGAGCCGAGCGCCGCGGTGCTCACCGCCAGCAGCACCAGCCCGAGGGCCACCACCCGGGCCCGTCCCAGCCGCGGGATCAGCGCCGTGGCCAGCGGGGCGGCGAAGGCCGCGGCCAACGGGCCCGGGAGCAGCGCCAGACCCGCGGTGAAGGGCGACCAGCCGCGGACGACCTGGAAGTACAGGGAGAAGGCGAGCGACAGGGTGGACGAGGCGAAGATCATGACCAGGTTGGAGCCGACCGCGCCGCTGAAGGCGGGGTTGCGGAACAGGCGCAGGTCGATCAGGGGTTCCTCGACGCGCACCTGACGGCGGGCGAACAGCACCAGGGCCGCCGTCCCGATCGCCGCGGCGATCCACACCGGCGCGTGGTCCGCGCCGTCCCGGAAGCCCTCCTTGACGGCGTAGATGGCGCCCAGGACGCCCACGACCGACAGCGGCACGCCGATCCAGTCCAGCCGGCCCGGCCGCGGGTTGCGGGACTCCGGCAGCACCAGGACACCGGCGACCAGGACGACGGCCATGAGCGGAACGTTGATCAGGAAGACCGAGCCCCACCAGAAGTGGTCCAGCAGCAGGCCGCCGACCACGGGACCGAGCGCGAAGCTCGCGGCGCCGATGCCGCTGCTGATCCCGATCGCCGTGGTGCGCTCCTTGGGGTCGGTGAAGGCGTGGCGCACGACGGAGAGGGTGGAGGGGACCATCGCCGCACCGGCGACGCCGAGCAGCGCGCGTCCGGCGATCAGCGCCCCGGGGCCGGGGGCGTAGGCGGTGAGCAGCGACACCACGCCGAAGGCTGCGGCGCCCAGCAGCATCATCCGCTTGCGACCGAGCCGGTCCCCGAGGTTGCCCATGAGGACCAGCAGGCCGCCCATGGCGAAGCCGTAGATGTCGGAGATCCACAGGATCTCGGTACCGGACGGTCCCATGTCCCTCAGCAGCGAGGGGATGGCGTAGTTGAGCACGCTGTTGTCGATGCCGAGGAGCATGGCGGCCAGGCAGCAGACGGCGAGCGCGGCCCAGCGGTGGCGGGCGGGGGCCGCGGCGTCCTTTGTGCGTATGGGATTCGTCATGCCCGACACGGTGCGCGCGGCCGCTGACCGGCCGCGCACCGCGCGCTGACCGGCGGCTACCGGCGACCGGTCAGCGCGGTCAGGGCCCGCAGCGCCCGGTCGGCGGGCAGGCCCGCACCGCGCGCCCACGCCTGATCGTGGGCCCGGTCGCCGAGGGCGGCCCGCACGGCCTCCCCGGTGCGGGCGGCGTCCGGACCGTCCACCACTTCCCGCCCGCGCAGCGCACGGCCCAGGCCCAGCAGTTCGGCGGCCCGTGGAAGGTCCTCCTCGGCGAGGGCGAGTGCGGCGAAGGCGTCGGCGAGGTTCGCCGCGAGCGGCAGGTCGCGCGCCCCGTGCTCCACGTCGGCGGCCTCGCGGAAGTGCCCGCGGGCGGCGTCGGTACCGCCCTGCTCCAGGGCGATCCTGCCGAGGGCGATGTGCGCCTCGGCGCGGGCGCTCTCGCCGGTGTACCAGCCGTCCAGGGACTCGGACAGGGCCAGCGCCGACAGCCGGCGCGCCTCGTCCGGGTCGCCGGTGAGCCGGGCGCACTCGCCGAGCCCCAGGTGCGCCCCGGCGAACATCTCCCGGGCGCCGCAGCGCCGGGCGAGTTCCAGGCCGCGTGTGAAGTCGGCCCGGGCCTCCTCGTACCGTCCGGACCGCAACCCGCACCTGCCGCGTTCGGCGAGCAGTTCGGCGACGCTCTCGGTGGCGCCCAGTTCGGCGGCGTGGCCGAGGGCCTCGTCGATCAGCCCCACGGCCCGCGCCACGTCGCCGCGGGCGCCCGACAGCCAGGCCAGCTGGGTGAGGGCCATCGTGGCCCCCCAGCGGTCGCCCAAGGCGCGGAAACCGGCGAGGGCCCGGGCGAACTCCGTGTCGGCGGCGGCGATGTCACCGCCGACCATCCACGCGTGGAACCCGGAGCCGACGTGGACCAGTGCCTGCTGCCAGGGCTCGACGAGACTCGTCGCACCCTCCGCGTAGCGGGCGAACGTCTCGTCGTCCGGCACCCCGGCGAAGGGCGCCCAGAGCAGGTTGAGCACGGGGTAGCGACGGGCCATCCCGCCGAGCCCGGCGACGACGTCCGTCGCGGCCGTCAGGTGGACGGCGAGTTCGGACTGGTCGGCGGTGACGGAGGCGGCGCTGATCACGCACAGCGCGTACTCCTCCGCCAGCCCCCGCGGCCCGCCGGGTGCGGTCGCCGCCAGCAGCTCGCGGGCGGGCTGGGCGCCCTCGTACCGCATGCCGCGCAGCATCCAGTAGGTGCACAGGGAGGCGAGCAGTCGCAGCGCCAGGACGGTGTCGCCCGCGGCCACCGAACCGCGCAGCGCGGCGTGCAGGTTGTCGTGGTCCGCGGCGAGCCGGCGCAGCCACTCCAGCTGCTCGGCCCGGCGCAGCCACGGGTCGGCGGTCCGCGCGAGGTCGAGGAAGTACGCGGCGTGCGTCTCGCGCAGCGCCTCCGACTCGCCGGTCTCCACCAGGCGTTCGGCCGTGTACGCCCTGATGGTCTGGAGCAGCCGGTAGCGGACGGCGCCGTCGCCCTCGTCCCCGAGCGCGTCCGGACGGTCCACCACCACAAGCGACTTGTCGGCGAGGGAGGCGAGCAGGTCGAGCATGTCCTCGGCGGCGATGGCGTCGTCGCCCGCCGGGCCCGCGCAGATCGCCTCGGCGGCCCGCAGCGTCCAGCCCCCGGCGAAGACGGAGGCGCGGCGCAGCACGGTGCGCTCGTCCTCGGGCAGCAGCTCCCAGCTCCAGTCCACGACCCCGCGCAGGGTCCGCTGGCGGGGCTGGGCGGTGCGGCTGCCCCGGGAGAGCAGCCGGAAGCGGTCGTCCGGCCCGGCGAGCACGTCCCCGAGCCGGGCGGCGATGTCGGCGGCCGACAGCGACCGCAACCGGGCGGCGGCCAGCTCGATGGCGAGCGGAACGCCGTCCAGGGCCCGGCAGATCCGCGCGGCGGACTCGGCGTCGGGCATCCGGCCGGACGGGCTCACGGCGGCGGCCCGCTCCAGGAACAGCCGGACGGCGGGGGAGCCGAGCACGTCCTCCTCCGGCGCGCCGGGCGCCGGCACGGGCAGTGGCTCCAGCGGGCAGAGCGTCTCGCCGTTGACGCCGAGCGCCTCCCGGGTGGTCGCCAGGACCCGTACCCGCGGGCAGACGGCCAGCAGCTCCGCGGTGAGACGGGCGACGTCGGCGACCAGGTGCTCGCAGTTGTCGAGCACGAGCAGCAGATCCCGGTCGGCCAGTGCGGCGGTGAGGCGGGCGAGCGGCGAGCCCTCCGGGGCCCCGCCCTCGCGCCCGGCGGTCCCGGGGATCAGGCCCGCCTCCCGCAGACCGAGCGCCCCCGCGATCGCCTGCGGCACCTCGGAGCCGTGGGTCAGCCCGGAGAGGTCCACGAAGCGGACCTCCCCCGTGTGGCGCCCGGCGGCCTCCACGGCGATGCGCGTCTTGCCCGCGCCACCCGGGCCGATCAGGGTGACCAGCCGGGCGTCGGCGAGGCGCGCACCGATCCGCGCCAGCTCCGCCTCGCGCCCGATGAAGCTGGTCAGCTGGGCGGGCAGACCGTGCCCGAGGAGCGGAGCGGGCGGGCGCCCCGCGGACGATGTTTCACGTGAAACACCCGAAGACCGGGCATCCGGCACGCCCTCGCCGGCTGCGCGGACCACGGGCGGCGCGGTTCGGGAGGGACCCGGGTCGCCGCGCAGCACCGTCAGATGCGCCGCCGCGAGCTCCGGGCCGGGGTCCGCGCCGAGGGACTCGGCGAGCTCGCGCCGCGCGTCCTCGTACACCCGCAGCGCCTCGGACTGGCGGCCGCAGCTGTACAGCGCCCGCATCAGCTGGGCCCGCAGCCGTTCCCGCAACGGGTAGCGGGCGACCAGCTCCTGCAGCTCCGCGACGAGTTCCTGGTGGTGCCGGGCGTCCAGCACCAGTTCGGCCGCGATGCGGTCCTCCACCGCCGCGATCCGCAGTTCCTCCAGTCGCGTCACCTGCGCCCGGGCGAACGGCGCGTCGCCCACGTCCGCCAGGGCGGAGCCCCGCCACAGCTCCAGCGCACCGCGCAGCAGGACCGACGCCCGCCCCGGCTCACCCGCGGCCAGCGCCTCCCGGCCCTCGGCCGCGAGGCGTTCGAAGCGGTGCACGTCCACCTCGTCCCGGGCGACCACCAACCGGTAGCCCCCGGGCGGGCGCTCGATGGGCACCCCGACGGCCGCGCGCAGCCGCGAGACCTGGGACTGCAGCGCGTTGCCGACCCCGGCCGGCGGCTCGTCCCCGTACAGCCCGTCGATCAGCCGCTCGGTGCTGACGATCCGGCCCGCCTCCAGCAGCAGCATCGCCAGCAGCGCCCGCCGTCCCGGGCCCCCGACGGCGGCCGCGCCCCCGTCGTCCCGCAGCGCTCTCGTCTCCCCCAGAATGCCGAAACGCACGCCGCCGATTGTGCCGCACGAAGCGGCGGGCGTCCCCGGGAGGACGGTGGATGACGCGGTGGACAACCGGCGCCCCGGCGCCGTGGCCCGGCCCCGGGTACACGACAGGCCGGGACCTCGATGAGGTTCCCGGCCCGGTCGGACGGTGTGGAGCCTAGGGGAGTCGAACCCCTGACATCCGCCATGCAAAGACGGCGCTCTACCAACTGAGCTAAGGCCCCGTGCCGCAGACCAGCGTACCGGCTGCGGAGAGGATCACCGACCGAGTATCGGGGGTCCGTAGGATGACGGGCAAGTTCGCGGCCGCAAAGGTCCCCCGTCAGGAGCCCGCAATGGACACCTCGCAGCCGGACGCCGCCACCCGCGTCCAGGACATGCAGCGCACCTGGTACGGCGAACCGCTCGGTGTGCTGTTCCGCGGCCTCATGGAGACCCTGGGGCTGAACCAGGCGCGCCTTGCGGGGGTGCTGGGGCTGTCGGCGCCGATGCTGTCCCAGCTGATGAGCGGGCAGCGCGCGAAGATCGGCAACCCGGCGGTCGTGCAGCGGCTGCAGGCGCTGCAGGAGCTCGCCGCGGAGGTGTCCGGCGGAGCGGTGACCGCGGCGGACGCCGTGCCGCGGATGGAGGAGATCCGCGGCTCCGAGGGCTCGCCCCTGCTCGGCACCACCCAGAGCGCGGCCGGGGCCCCGCTGCCGCCCGCCCGCAGGGTCGTCCACGAGGTCCGCGCGCTGCTGCACGCGGTGGCCTCGTCCGCCGAGATCGCCGAAGCGGCCGACTCCCTCGCCCACCGCCACCCCCAACTGGCAGAGTTCCTCCGGGTGTACGGCGCCGGGCCGTCCGAAGCGGCGGTCCGGGACTACGAGACGCGGAAGCGGGGGGCGGACGCACGTCATGGGTGAGGTGTTCGCGGGCCGGTACGAGCTGGTCGATCCGGTCGGACGCGGCGGGGTGGGCGCGGTGTGGCGCGCCTGGGACCGGCGTCGCGGGCGCTACGTGGCGGCCAAGGTGCTGCTGCAGAGCGACGCCCACGCCCTGCTGCGCTTCGTCCGGGAGCAGGCCCTGCGCATCGACCACCCGCACGTCCTCGCCCCCACCAGTTGGGCGGCCGACGACGACAAGGTGCTGTTCACCATGGACCTGGTGCGCGGCGGCTCGCTCTCGCACCTCATCGGCGACTACGGCCCGCTCCCCGGGCGCTACGTCGGCGGTCTGCTCGACCAGTTGCTGTCCGGGCTGACGGCCGTGCACGCCGAGGGCGTGGTGCACCGGGACATCAAGCCCGCGAACGTCCTGCTGGAGGCGACCGGCACCGGGCGCCCGCACCTGAGGCTGTCGGACTTCGGCATCGCCATGCGCAAGGGGGAGCCCCGGCTCACCGCGGCGAACCACGTGGTGGGCACCCCGGGTTACTTCGCCCCGGAGCAGTTGCTGGGCGCCGAACCGGACTTCCCCGCCGACCTGTACGCGACCGGGCTGGTCGCCCTCTACCTGCTCAGCGGCAGCAAGCCCGACGCGGAGGCGATCGTCACCCAGTACGTCCACGGCATGCCCCGGGCCCCGCGGGGCGTACCCGGTCCGTTGTGGGAGGTGATCGGCACCCTGCTGCAGCCGGACCCGGAGGCCCGCTTCCGTACCGCCGCGGGCGCCCGCAAGGCCCTGGCGGCGGCGGTCGAGCTGCTGCCGGACCCGGATCCGGACGAGGAAGTCGTCGAGGTCTTCGACCAGATCGGGCCGCTGCCCGCCGGCTTCTCCCCCGACGGTCCGCTGGATCCGGCGCCGTCCGTGGAGGAGACCGGGAGCTTCCGCCTGCCCCCGCCCGCGCCCGCCGGCCGGCCGGCCGCGACCGCCCCGACGCCGTCCACCCCGCCGACCCGGGCGCCCGTCACCCCGGCGCCCACCCGTTCGTACACGGGCACCGTCACAGGTGCCGGTGCCCCGGTGGCCGCGCCCGTCGCGCCCCCCACCCCGCCGCTGCCGGCGCCCCCGGCCGTCGCACCCGCCGTACCCTCGGCCCCCGCCGCGGCACCCGCGCGCCGGCCCGGACCTCCCGCCAGGGTCGTCGTGCCGATGCTGCTCGTCGCGGCCCTCTGCCTCGCCTTCGGCTTCTGGGCGCTGTCAGCGTCCTCCTGAGGCCGTGGCCGTCCCGCGCCGACGCGCGGCCACCGTCCACACCGCCAGCGAGAGCAGCAGCACGGTGCCCGCCCCAAGGGCCGCGAAGCCGAGGGCGCGCAGCAGCGGGTCGCCGGAACCGGGCTCCCCGGGGAGGCCGAGGTCCTCGCCCGGGTCGCCGTCGTACGAGGGACCGGCCTGCGCGGCGCCCTCGACGCCGACCCGCAGGGTGACCGGGACCGCGCCGTCGACGAAGCCGGCGACTTCCGGGTGCACCGACACCGCCAGGTAGTAGAAGCCGTCGAAACGGGCCGCCGACACGGCGTCGCCGCTCTCGTAGCGGTTGGCGTAGGCGACCTTCCCGGTCGTGGCGGTGACGGAGGCCTGCTCGCCCGAGTAGGAGGCGGTGTCGGTGCCGATGAAGGCCCAGCGCGGGTTGTAGACCTCCACCCGCAGACCCGAACCGCTGTAGCCGCCGGGCTTCGTGACGGGCGCGTTGGCGAAGTCCGCCGCGACCCAGGCCTGTTGCCCCCAGCCGACCGGCACCCGGTAGAAGCGGGTCTGACCGGGCAGCACCTCGTCCCGCCACACCCCGGCGCCGAGGATCCCGGCGTGGAGGAAGTCCGCGCCGCCGGTGGCGCCGTGGGCGGTGCCGCTCGCGGGCACGGGCGTCCTCGTGGCGGGGCTGAGCGCCGGGCCCGGCGTGGCACCCTCGGTGAGCCCCGGCTCCTCGGTGAGGCGGATCTGGAGCGGCCAGGGCGCGGCGTCCGAGGTGCCCTGCGAGGTGCGGGTGACCTCCAGGACGTAGGCGTGCGCATCCTGGCACGGTCCGTCCCCGCCGATGGTGCGCCGGACCCAGGTGCCGATCGGCCGGGCCGCCCCGTCGTCGGAGAACGTCCGGCGGCCGCTGTCGCAGCGGGTGCCGTCGGTGCTGGTCAGCGTCAGCTCGATGCCGTCCCCGTAGGCCACCTCGGTGCCCGGGCGGGGCAGCGCGAAGACGGCGAGGTAGGACGAGTGCACGGCGTCCAGGTCGAGGGCGTAGTTCCGGCCGCCCCCGTCGGCCGGCAGGCTGTCCCGGTACAGGACGCCGGGCTCGAGCCGCGGGGCGTCGGCGGTGCTCGCCCGGCCCTGTACGGCCTCGCCCTGGGGCTGCCAGGAGGGGACGGCCGCATCGGCGAGCGCCGTTCCCGCCGCACCGGCCGACAGCGCGAGCGCCGCCACCACCGCTGTGACTGCCCTGCGGATCATGCCCCGTCCCTCCGCCTGCGGCCCAGCAGGGCCACCGTCCCGACCCCGGCGAGCGCCACCGCGCCGCCCGCGGCCGCCGCGATCGCGTCGCGCGCCGTCATGAAGCCCCCGCCGTCCGCGGGGGCGCCGCCAATCTCCACGTGCCAGGACACCACCCGCTCCCCGCCGTCCCTGCCGGCGGCCGGACCGCCGCCGAGCGCCGCCGCGTCGTACTCCGGACCGGCCTGCTCCGTGCCCGTCACCGCCACACGCAGGACGACGCGCACCGCCGCGTTCCGCGCCAGTTCCGCCGCGCCCGGCCCGAGCGACACGGCGACGTAGTGCTCGCCCGCCGTACGGGCGCCCCGGGCGCCGCCGGCGGCGACCCAGCGGTTGGTCCACGTCACCGGCACGGTGCCGAGCCCCACGGACAGCGGCCGCCCGAAGTAGCCGCGGCGCTGCGGCATCCCGGAGGCGTCGCCCAGCGGTTGCCGCGCCGGCCCGTACGCGGCCGTCGCCACGAAGGACGAGGCCGTGGAACCGCGCTCCAGAAGAGGTTCGTTGGCGAAGTCCGCGGAGTACGTCAGCCGCTGTCCCCAGCCGACCCGCACCTTGTAGAAGCGCGTCTGCCCCGGCAGCAACGTGTCCCGCCAGACGCCGGTGCCGAGGCGGCGCGCGTCGTTGAAGCCCGTGCCGCCCTCGACGTCGCGCGGTGAGCCCGTCAGCGCCGGCGGCGGGTCCCCGTAGCGGGTGGCGGCCGGTGCCGGGGTGGCGCCCGCGGCGAACGGCCGCTCGGTGCCGTACCGCAGCTCCAGGGGCCAGCGGGCCCGGTCCGAGCCGGCGGCGCTGGTGCGGTGCACGGAGAGCACGTAGCGCCCCGCCTCGTCGCAGGCGCCGCCCCCGTCGTCGCCGGGGATGCGGCTGACGGCGCCGCCGATCACCATGGCGCCCTCGTCCTGCCCGAAGTGCGCGGAGTCCGAGCCGCAGGTGAGGGGGTGCCTCCCGGTGCCGGCCAGCCGCAGTTCGACGCCGTCCCCGTACGCGGCCCGCACCCCCGGCCGCGGCACCGCGGTCACCGCCAGGTCGGCCGTGGAGGCCGCGTCCAGGTCCACGGCGTACCAGCGGGTCTCGCCGGGGCCGATGTCGTCGACGTACTGGCCGGGGGACAGGCCCGGGGCACCGGCGGCGGCCGAGGAGCCGGTCACCGGCCGGCCCCGGAGGCGGTAGGCGTCCGCGCCGAGCCGGGAGGCCCGCGTCAACTGCCGGACGAGTGAGGCGGCGTCGGGGGCGTCGTAGTAGCTCCCGTGCCCGGCCCCGGCGACGCATTCCAGCTGTTCCCGGGCGCCGCCGCGCACCTGGAAGCCGATGGTGTCGATCCGCAGGTCGGCGCCCTGTCCGGCGAGCTGGGCCGCCACCTCGCAGGGCTCGGGTGCCCTGCAGGTGTCCTCGCCGTCGGAGACCAGCACGATCGTCCGCCGGCCGCCCTCGGGCAGGTCGGCGGCCGCCCTGCGCAGCGACAGCCCGATGGGGGTGTCGCCCTTGGGCCGCACGCCGGCCACGGCCCGCTTCAGGGCGTCCCGGTCCAGCGGCCGCACGGGCTGCAGCAGCCGGGTGTCGTCGCAGCCGTGCTCCTTGCCCGCGCCGTAGACGCGCAGTCCCGTCGGGTAGCCGTCCGGCAGCGCGTCCACGACGGCTCCCACGGCCTCCCTGGCCGCCGTCATACGGGCGCCCGCCATGGAGCCGGAGGAGTCCAGCACCATGACCAGCCCGTCGCCCTCGTCGCCCGTGGCGGCCCGTGCCGCCCCGGGCGGCCCCAGCAGGGCGCCCAGCACCGCCAGCCCGCCCGCGGCCGCCCACAACCGGCCCAGGGACCCGCACGGCAGCGCATTCCCTCGTCGCATGTGCTGTTCCCCCTCGCACATCGTCGGCCTCAGCGAAGCTATTGATTTGCGACAGCAAATACAAGCGGATCACGTCACGGTCGGGCAACGACGCCGCCGCGGGCATGACGAAGCCCCGACCACATCGTGATCGGGGCTCCGCGAATCCTTCGTCCGTGCTGCCGCGTCTCAGACGCTCGCGCCGGAACCCGCCGGAACGGAATCCGTGGCCTCCGTCCACAGGTCCTGCTCGGCGCGGTCCGCCTGGATCTGGCGGTACACGAGGAGACCGCCGATGGCGGCCAGTGCGACCAGGAGAAACTTCTTCACCGCGCGACCTCGTCCTTCTTGCGTTGGGGGTCTTCCGACGGGCCCGACTATACACACCGGTCGATATCGAACGGTGACCTGCCACCGGAACCAACTCCGCCGGCGCGGACAAGGAAACGGCCCGTACGGATGATCCGTACGGGCCGTTCACGCGGTGGGGCTAACAGGACTTGAACCTGTGGCCTCTTCCTTATCAGGGAAGCGCTCTAACCGTCTGAGCTATAGCCCCGCGCTGCGTTGCGTTGAAAGATTAGCGCACACGGGGCCGTGGCCCAAAATCGGTTACTCGTCCTCCGCCAGCGTCAGCTCGACGCCGCCGACCATGCCGGCCGACATGTTGTAGATGAAGGCGCCGAGCGTGGCCAGCGCCGTGGCCAGCACGACGTCGATGACCGCGATGACCGCCGTGAAGGTCAGCACGCGCGAGAGCGACAGGAAGGACACCAGGTCGAAGCCGCCGTCCGAACCGGACGAGGTGGCCTCGCTGAGGGTGCCGCCGACCGTGGTGAAGACGCCGATGGCGTCCATCACCATCCACAGCACCGCGACCGCGATGACCGTGCAGATGCCCAGCGCGATGGAGAGCAGGAAGCTGACCTTCATCACCGACCACGGGTCAGCCTTGGCCACCCGCAGCCGCGCCTTGCGCGTGCGCGGGACGGTACGGGCCGCCGGACGCGGCTGGCGGACGCCGGCGGTCGCGGGGGGCCCGGCCGGGGGCGCGTACGCCTGCGGCGGCTGGTGCGGGCCCTGCGGCTGCTGCTGGGGCTGCGGCGGCTGCTCCGCGACCGGGGCGCCGGGCGCGCCGCCGTAGGTCTGCTGGTGCACCGCGTGCTGGTGCTGCTGCTGCGATGGACGGGTGTCAGTCACGGTGATTCCCCCCTGGTGCGGGCCGTTGTCCGTACGTGGGCCATGGGCACCGCCGATCGCCTCCGGCAGGGCCGCCGGCATCGGCTGCCCTCCGTCCGCGCCCGTCCCACCCGCGGCGCCCTTGGCTCCATTCACGGCTTCTTACTCCTCCGACTCGGCGGCCACGGGCTGTTCGCCCTCGGCCTCTTCGGCGGCGACGACCTCTTCGGCCTCCGCCCCCGCCTCGGCATTGCGGGCGACGCCCACGACTGCATCCTTTTTACCGAGGTTGATCAGTTGGACGCCCATGGTGTCACGCCCGGTTTCCCTGATCTCGTTGACACGGGTGCGGATCACGCCGCCGCCGAGGGTGATGGCGAGGATCTCGTCGGTCTCCTCCACCACCAGCGCCCCGACCAGGGAACCCCGGTCCTCGACGATCTTGGCCGCCTTGATGCCGAGTCCGCCGCGCCCCTGGACCCGGTACTCGTCCACACTGGTGCGCTTGGCGTACCCGCCGTCGGTGGCGGTGAAGACGAACGTACCCGGTCGCACGACATTCATCGAGAGCAGTTCGTCCCCTTCGCGGAAGCTCATGCCCTTCACACCCGAGGTCGCACGGCCCATCGGGCGCAGCGTGTCGTCCGTCGCGGTGAACCGGATGGACTGCGCCTTGCGGCTGACCAGCAGCAGGTCGTCGGCCGGACCGACCAGCTCGGCGCCGATCAGCAGGTCCTCGCTGCCGTCCTCGGTCTCCCGCAGGTTGATCGCGATCACACCGCCGGAACGGGGCGAGTCGTAGTCCTTCAGCGAGGTCTTCTTCACCAGGCCCGAACGGGTGGCGAGCACCAGGTAGGGCGCCGCGTTGTAGTCGCGGATGGCCAGCACCTGGGCGATCTGCTCGTCCGGCTGGAAGGCCAGCAGGTTCGCCACGTGCTGCCCGCGGGCGTCACGGCCGGCGTCCGGCAGCTCGTACGCCTTGGCGCGGTAGACCCGGCCCTTGTTGGTGAAGAACAGCAGCCAGTGGTGGGTGGTGGAGACGAAGAAGTGGTCGACGATGTCGTCTTCCCGCAGCTTCGTGCCCCGCACGCCCTTGCCGCCGCGCTTCTGGGACCGGTAGTCGTCGGTCTTGGTGCGCTTGACGTAGCCGCCGCGGGTGATCGTGACGACGATGTCCTCCTCGGCGATCAGGTCCTCGATGGACATGTCGCCGTCGAAGGGCACCAGCGCCGAGCGCCGGTCGTCGCCGAACTTCTCGACGATCGCCGTCAGCTCCGTGCTGATGATGCCGCGCTGCATCTCGGGCGAGGCCAGGATGCGGTTGTACTCGTTGATCTTCGCCTGGAGCTCGTCGTGCTCCTGGACGATCTTCTGCCGCTCCAGGGCCGCCAGGCGGCGGAGCTGCATCTCCAGGATCGCGTTGGCCTGGATCTCGTCGATCTCCAGCAGGCCCATCAGGCCTTCGCGCGCCACGTCGACCGTCGCGCTGCGCCGGATCAGGGCGATGACCTCGTCGATCGCGTCCAGGGCCTTCAACAGGCCGCGCAGGATGTGCGCGCGCTCCTCGGCCTTGCGCAGCCGGAAGCGGGTCCTGCGGACGATGACCTCGATCTGGTGGGTCACCCACTGCTTGATGAACTGGTCCAGCGAGAGCGTGCGCGGCACGCCGTCGACCAGCGCCAGCATGTTGGCGCCGAAGTTCGTCTGCAGGTCGGTGTGCTTGTAGAGGTTGTTCAGCACGACCTTGGCCACGGCGTCGCGCTTGAGCACGATCACCAGGCGCTGCCCAGTCCTGGAGGACGTCTCGTCCCGGACGTCGGCGATGCCGCCGACCCGGCCGTCCTTCACCAGGTCGGCGATCTTCTGCGCCAGGTTGTCGGGGTTGACCTGGTACGGCAGCTCGGTGACCACCAGGCACTGCCGGCCCTGGATCTCCTCGACCTCGACCACCGCGCGCATCGTGATGGAGCCGCGGCCGGTGCGGTACGCCTCCTCGATGCCCTTGCGGCCCACCACCAGGGCGCCGGTCGGGAAGTCGGGGCCCTTGATGCGCTCGATGAGCGCGTCCAGCAGCTCCTCGTTGGACGCCTCGGGGTTGGCCAGGTACCACTGGGCGCCCTCGGCGACCTCGCGCAGGTTGTGCGGCGGGATGTTGGTCGCCATGCCGACCGCGATGCCGGCGGAGCCGTTGATCAGCAGGTTGGGGAAGCGCGACGGCAGGACCGTCGGCTCCTGGTTGCGGCCGTCGTAGTTGTCCTGGAAGTCGACGGTCTCCTCGTCGATGTCCCGGACCATCTCCATCGACAGCGGCGCCATCTTGCACTCGGTGTACCGCATGGCGGCGGCCGGGTCGTTGCCCGGGGAACCGAAGTTGCCGTTGCTGTCGACCAGCGGCATGCGCATCGACCACGGCTGGGCCAGCCGCACCAGCGCGTCGTAGATCGAGGAGTCGCCGTGCGGGTGGTACGTACCCATGACGTCGCCGACCACGCGGGCGCACTTGTAGAAGCCGCGCTCGGGGCGGTAACCGCCGTCGTACATCGCGTACAGCACGCGGCGGTGGACGGGCTTGAGGCCGTCCCGGACGTCGGGCAGCGCGCGGGACACGATGACGGACATCGCGTAGTCCAGGTAGCTGCGCTGCATCTCCGTCTCGAGGCCCACGGCCTCGATCCGCATGGTGTCCGTCTCGGCGGCGGCGCCCTCGGCGCCCTCCGGGGTGCCGGGCGTGACAGGGGTGTTCTCGTCGGCCATTGCTGGTCAAAGTCCTTTCGGGCGGCGGCTGATGGGGGCCGACTCAGATGTCGAGGAAGCGGACATCCTTGGCGTTGCGCTGGATGAAGGAGCGCCGGGCCTCGACGTCCTCGCCCATCAGCACCGAGAACAGGTCGTCGGCGAGGGCCGCGTCGTCCAGGGTGACCTGGCCGAGCACGCGGTGGTCGACGTCCATCGTGGTGACCCGCAGTTCCTCGGCGTTCATCTCGCCGAGGCCCTTGAAGCGCTGGATCGAGTCCTCGCGCACGCGCTTGCCGTTCTGCCGCCCCAGCTCGATCAGGGCGTCGCGCTCGGAGTCGGAGTACGCGTACTCGAAGTCGTCCCGGCCCCACTTGATCTTGTAGAGCGGGGGACGGGAGAGGTACACGTGGCCCGCCTCGACCAGCGGCCGCATGAAGCGGAACAGGAAGGTCAGCAGCAGGGTGTTGATGTGCTGGCCGTCCACGTCGGCGTCGGCCATCAGGATGATCTTGTGGTAGCGCAGCTTGGAGATGTCGAAGTCCTCGTGCACACCGGTGCCGAAGGCCGAGATCAGCGCCTGGATCTCGGTGTTCTGGAGGATCTTGTCGATCCGCGCCTTCTCCACGTTCAGGATCTTGCCGCGGATCGGGAGGATCGCCTGGTACTGCGGGTTGCGGCCGGACTTGGCCGAGCCGCCGGCGGAGTCGCCCTCGACGATGAAGATCTCGCACTTGGCGGGGTCGTTGGACTGGCAGTCGCTCAGCTTGCCCGGCAGCGACGCCGTCTCCAGCAGGCCCTTGCGGCGCGTCAGGTCGCGCGCCTTGCGGGCGGCGACGCGGGCGGTGGCCGCCTGGATCGACTTGCGGATGATGTCCGAGGCCTCGTTGGGGTTGCGGTCCAACCAGTCCGTCAGGTGCTCGTGCACGACCTTCTGGACGAAGGTCTTCGCCTCGGTGTTGCCGAGCTTGGTCTTGGTCTGGCCCTCGAACTGCGGCTCGCCCAGCTTGACCGAGATGATCGCGGTCAGGCCCTCGCGGATGTCCTCACCGGTGAGGTTGTCGTCCTTCTCGCGGAGCAGCTTCTTCTCGCGCGCGTACTTGTTGACCAGCGTGGTCAGCGCGGCGCGGAAGCCCTCCTCGTGGGTGCCGCCCTCATGGGTGTGGATGGTGTTGGCGAAGCTGTAGACACCCTCGCTGTACTGGGTGTTCCACTGCATCGCGACCTCGACGGAGAGCATCCGCTCCTTGTCCTCCGCGTCGATGTCGATCACCGACGGGTGGACCGTCTCGCCCTTGCGCGAGTTCAGGTACTTCACGAAGTCGACGATGCCGCCCTCGTAGTGGTACGAGACCGAGCGCGGCTGGCCCTCGTTCTCCACGTCCGCGTGCTCGGGGCGCTCGTCCGTCAGCGAGATGGTCAGGCCCTTGTTGAGGAAGGCCATCTCCTGGAAGCGCCGCGAGAGCGTCTCGAAGGAGTACTCGAGGGTCTCAAAGATGTCCCCGTCGGCCCAGAAGGTGACCGAGGTGCCGGTCTCCGGGACCTCCTCGTTCTTCTGCAGCGGGGCGGTGGGGACACCCATCTTGTAGTCCTGGGTCCAGCGGAAGCCCTCACGCTTGACCTCGACCGCGACCTTCGTCGACAGGGCGTTCACCACGGAGACGCCGACGCCGTGCAGACCGCCGGAGACGGCGTAGCCGCCACCGCCGAACTTGCCGCCGGCGTGGAGGACGGTCAGCACGACCTCGACGGCGGGCTTGCCCTCGGACGGCACGATGTCCACGGGGATGCCGCGACCGTTGTCGACGACGCGCACGCCGCCGTCGGGGAGGATCGTGACGTTGATGGTGTCCGCGTGACCGGCCAGCGCCTCGTCGACGGAGTTGTCGACGACCTCGTACACCAGGTGGTGCAGGCCACGCTCGCCCGTCGAGCCGATGTACATGCCCGGGCGCTTGCGAACCGCGTCCAGGCCCTCAAGGACGGTGATCGCGCTGGCGTCGTACGCCCCGCCGGAAGCGGGTGCGGCGGAGCCGTCAGCTGCGGACGTATTGATCTCGTTGGGGTTGCCGGAATCGGCCACGAAGCGCCCTTTCTGGCACAGCATGAGCCGGGTCCCGCGGGGCGGAACCGGCTTCATCACTCGACATCTTCGACTGGTCCCGCTGGGGTCCCCCGGTGCCGGAGGCCAGGGGCGGGCGGTACTGCTGCCAGTCTACCGGTAGCGCCGACATAGATGGGGCTTTGGCGGTACCTGAGTTCCCGTGTGCCCGACGGAAGTACCTCCTGACGACTCCCCACACGCGGACCGGGTCCCAAAACCGCTCACGCGGGCGCACAGGGCTTCGACCCGATTACGCACAGCAGGTTTCCGGCCTATCCGTACGTATCGCCCGGCCCACGGCTCCCGGGAGCGCGCAGCCGCCCGTACGAACGCACCGGTCCCCCCGGTCCCAGGACCTTGATCAGCTTCACGGTGCCGTGCCCGAGGTCGGCGTTCAGCCTGGCCACCAGCGTCGGGGCGAGCAGCCGCAGCTGCGTCGCCCAGGCCGTGGAGTCGCACTGCACCGTGAGGACCCGCTCCTCCTCGTCGTACCGCTGCGGCTGGCAGTGCAGGGCCACGTCGTCGCCCACCAGTTCCGGCCAGCGGCCCATCACGCCGCCCACCGCCGCCGGGGCCTCCCAGCCGCGCTCGGTGATCAGCCGGCTGATCGCGGCGCCCAGCGGCAGCGGGTCACGCCCGTCCGCCCGTGCGCCGCTGCGCAACCCCCCGCGCCGGGCCTGCTTCTTCTGCTGCGCGGCCGCGCCCCTCGCGCGGGCCTGCTCCTTGGCGGCGCGCAGCGCGACCCTGGCCAGGTCGACGCCGGACACCGGCTCGCCCTGGGCGCCCGTCGCCTGCCCCGACGGCTGCTGCTGATCCGTCATGCCCGCTCCACGCCGCCGTCCTCCACCGCGTACCGGGCGCCGACCAGCACGTCCGGCACGTCGTCGTCCACCGCCGCCGTCACCAGCACCTGCTCACCGGGGGCCACCAGCTCCGCCAGCCGGGCCCGGCGCCGGGCGTCCAGCTCGGCGAAGACGTCGTCCAGCACCAGCACCGGCTCGCCGCCGTCGGCGCGCAGCAGGTCGTACGAGGCCAGCCGCAGCGCCAGCGCGTACGACCAGGACTCCCCGTGGCTCGCGTACCCCTTGGCGGGGAGCTGCGCCAGCTTGAGCGAGAGGTCGTCCCGGTGCGGGCCGACCAGGGTCACCCCGCGCTCGATCTCCTGCTTGCGGGCCTCCCCGAGGGCCTCCAGCAGCAGCCCGTACAACTGCTCGCGGCCCGACGCCCCGGCGATCCGTTCGCCGATCGAACTGCGGTACTCCAGCACGACCGGACCGCCGCCCGGCGCCAGCCGCTCGTACGCCTTGTCCGCCAGCGGCTGCAGGGCGTGGGTGAGGTCCAGGCGCTGGGCCAGCAGTTCGGCGCCGGCCTTGGCCAGGTGCTGGTCCCAGATGTCGAGCGTGGACAGGTCGGCGCCGCGGCCGCCGTGGCGGCGGGCCATCGTGGCCGACTTCAGCAGGGTGTTGCGCTGCTTGAGGACCCGCTCGTAGTCGCTGCGGACGCCCGCCAGCCGGGGCGCCCGCGCCGTGAGCAGCTCGTCGAGGAAGCGCCGGCGCTCCCCGGGGTCGCCCTTGACCAGGGCCAGGTCCTCGGGGGCGAAGAGCACCGTCCTGACTATCCCCAGCAGGTCGCGCGGGCGGACCTGGGAGGAGCGGTTGAGCCGGGCCCGGTTGGAGCGCCCCGGGTTGATCTCCAGCTCGACCAGCTGCTGCCGCTCGCCCTGCACCACCGACGCCCGCACGATCGCCCGGTCCGCGCCCATCCGCACCAGCGGTGCGTCGCTCGCGACGCGGTGGCTGCCGAGGGTCGCCAGGTAGCCGACCGCCTCGACCAGATTGGTCTTGCCCTGGCCGTTGGGCCCCACGAAAGCGGTGACGCCCGGGTCGAGCGGGACCTCGACCCGGGCGTAGGAGCGGAAGTCGGCGAGCGACAGATGCGCGACGTGCATGGCTGCGCGCCGCCTCCTTCCCGTGGGTGTGACTAGTGCTTCTCGACGGCGTGGCCGCCGAACTGGTTGCGGAGCGCGGCGATCATCTTCATCTGCGGGGAGTCGTCCTGGCGGGAGGCGAAGCGCGCGAAGAGGGACGCGGTGATCGCGGGCAGCGGCACGGCGTTGTCGATGGCGGCCTCGACCGTCCAGCGGCCCTCGCCGGAGTCCTCGGCGTAGCCCTTGAGCTTGTCGAGGTGCTCGTCCTCGTCGAGGGCGTTGACGGCCAGGTCCAGCAGCCAGGAGCGGATGACGGTGCCCTCCTGCCAGGAGCGGAACACCTCGCGCACGTCGGTGACCGAGTGGACCTTCTCCAGCAGCTCCCAGCCCTCGGCGTAGGCCTGCATCATGGCGTACTCGATGCCGTTGTGGACCATCTTCGCGAAGTGGCCGGCGCCGACCTTGCCCGCGTGGACGGAACCGAAGTTCCCCACCGGCTTGAGGGCGTTGAAGACCGGCTGCACCTTCTCCACGTGCTCGGCCTCGCCGCCGTACATCAGCGCGTAGCCGTTCTCCAGGCCCCAGACGCCGCCGGAGACACCGCAGTCGACGAAGCCGACGCCCTTGGCGGCGAGCTCCTCGGCGTGCTTCTCGTCGTCCGTCCAACGGGAGTTGCCGCCGTCGACGACGACGTCACCGGGGGAGAGCAGCTCACCGAGCTCGTCGATCGTCGACTGGGTGGCGGCGCCGGCCGGCACCATCACCCACACCACGCGCGGGGCCTCGAGCTTGTCCACAAGTTCCTGCAGGCTGTGGACATCGGCGAGGTCCGGGTTGCGGTCGTAGCCGATGACAGTGTGACCGGCCTGGCGGATGCGCGTGCGCATGTTCCCGCCCATCTTGCCGAGACCGATGAGACCGAGCTCCATCGTTGATCCTTCGTTCGAAGCCTGCCTGACCTACGTCGAGCCTACGTCGGCCCCCGCAGGGCGACGCGACCGGACAGGCCTCGCGTCAGCCGGACAGCCGGACCGGCATGATCAGGTACTTGTACGCGTCGTCGGCCTCGGCGTCGACCGCCGGACGGCCGCTGAGCAGCGCGGGCTTCGTCGACGTGGTGAAGGACAGCTGCGCCACCGGCGAGTCGATCGCGCTCAGGCCGTCCAGCAGGAACGTCGGGTTAAAGGCGATCGAGATGTCGTCGCCCTCAAGCGTGGCGTCCACGCGCTCCACAGCCTGTGCGTCGTCGCTGGAACCGGCCTCCAGGGTCAGCACGCCCTGTTCGAAGCTCAGCCGGACCGGCGTGTTGCGCTCGGCCACCAGGGCCACGCGCTTGACGGCCTCGACGAAGGGGGCCGTCTCGATCACCGCGACGGAGTTGAACTCGGTCGGGAAGAGCGTCCGGTACTTCGGCAGGTCGCCCTCGAGCAGACGCGTCGTGGTGCGGCGGCCCGCGCCCTCGAAGCCGATCAGGCCCTCGCCCGCGCCGGAGCCGGCCAGGGCGATGGCGACGGAGTCGCCGTTGGTGAGGGACTTGGCGGTGTCCAGCAGCGTCTTGGCGGGTACCAGGGCGACCGCGGAGATGTCCGGGGTCTCCGGCTTCCACAGGAACTCGCGGACCGCGAAGCGGTAGCGGTCTGTGGCGGCCAGGGTGACGGTGTCGCCCTCGATCTCGATCCGCACACCGGTCAGCACCGGCAGGGTGTCGTCACGGCCGGCGGCGATGGCGACCTGGGCGGCCGCCGCGGCGAAGACCTCGCCGGGGACGGTGCCGGAAGCGGTGGGCATCGCGGGCAGCGCCGGGTACTCCTCCACAGGCAGGGTGTGGAGTGTGAATCGCGAGCTGCCGCAGACGACGGTCACGCGCACGCCGTCGGTGGAGATCTCCACAGGCCTGTTGGGAAGTGCCCGCGAGATGTCGGCGAGCAGCCGGCCGGAGACGAGGACGGTGCCGTCCTCCTCCACGTCGGCCTCGACGGAGACGCGGGCCGAGACCTCGTAGTCGAAGCCGGACAGGCTCAGCTGCCCCTCCTCGGCCTTCAGCAGCAGGCCCGCCAGGACCGGCACCGGGGGACGGGCCGGGAGACTGCGGGCCGCCCAGGCCACTGCCTCCGCGAGTACATCGCGCTCCACCCGGATCTTCACCGGAACCGCCTCCTGCTGTTGCTGGCTGTCTGTGGCCGACTCTCTGGCCCTGCTGGCCCTCTTGCCGAGAACAGTCTGACAGCCGCCACGGACATGCGGTGCGGGTTGGGGTCAAGCCGGAGGGCGGGGAGGCGGACGGCCCGCGGCTCGGTTGTGCACAGGTCCCACTTCGAAGCAGATTCCCCGGTAACTATCCCTGGTCGTAGTAATAGGGGTTGTGGAAACCGTGGATAAGTGGTTCCGGTGCAGGTCAGGCCCTGTTTTTTGTCCACCGAGCCTGTGGGCGGAGCCGGTGGACAACCGGGCCCGTCTGTGGACGGCCGGAAGTTGTGCACACGCGATTCACAGGAGCCCCCCGGTTCTCCCCAGCGCTGTCCCCAGGAATACCCGGGTTCTCCCCAGCCCAACCCACCACGTTGGTGTGACGCGGTTCACTCCGACCGGTGAGCGGGTGTGTTCCGTTGCCGAACAGTGGACAGGACTGTGGAGAAGCGGCCCCTGACTGGGGACAACCGCCCCCAGCCTGTGGGCGAGCGGTGGACAACCGCGAGAGGGGTCCTGTGGGCGGCCGGAATGTCCACAGTCTGTGGACCGGGGTTGCCCACAAATCCACATGGCCCCCAGCAGGCCGAACGAGCATCGTACGGCCCGGCCTGTGGACACGTTCGGGACAACCCGGGCATCCCCAGGCTGTGGACGGGGGAAAACCGCCCCGTCCTGTGGAGAGACGTTCCTGTCCCCGGGCCGCGGCCGGCGCAATCGAACAACGAGAAGCGCCCCGGGAGTTGGCCCGGGGCGCTGTGGACGTACGGAGTGCGTGCGGAAGGCGCCTGAGGGGACGCGCGGGAGAGCCGCGGGAGGACGCGCGGAAGGTCCCGCGTCAGCTCTTGATGCGGTTGGTGAGCTCGGTGACCTGGTTGTAGATGGACCGCCGCTCGGCCATCAGGGAGCGGATCTTGCGGTCCGCGTGCATGACCGTCGTGTGGTCGCGGCCGCCGAACAGGGCGCCGATCTTCGGCAGCGACAGGTCCGTGAGCTCCCGGCACAGGTACATGGCGATCTGCCGGGCCGTGACGAGCACGCGGCTGCGGGAGGAGCCGGAGAGGTCCTCGACGTCCAGGCCGAAGTAGGAAGCCGTCTCCGCCATGATCGCCTGTCCGCTGATCTCGGGGACGGAGTCCTCCCCGCCGGGGATCAGGTCCTTCAGCACGATCTCGGTGAGCTGCAGGTCCACCGGCTGACGGTTGAGGCTGGCGAAGGCCGTCACCCGGATCAGCGCGCCCTCCAGCTCGCGGATGTTCCGCGAGATCCGGGAGGCGATGAACTCCAGCACCTCCGGCGGGGCGTTGAGCTGCTCCTGCACCGCCTTCTTGCGGAGGATCGCGATCCGGGTCTCCAGCTCGGGCGGCTGGACGTCGGTGATCAGGCCCCACTCGAAGCGGTTGCGCAGCCGGTCCTCCAGGGTCACCAGCTGCTTGGGCGGCCGGTCGGAGGAGAGCACGATCTGCTTGTTTGCGTTGTGCAGGGTGTTGAAAGTGTGGAAGAACTCCTCCTGCGTCGACTCCTTGCTCGCCAGGAACTGGATGTCGTCGACCAGCAGGATGTCCATGTCCCGGTAGCGCTTGCGGAACGCGTCCGCCTTGCCGTCGCGGATGGAGTTGATGAACTCGTTGGTGAACTCCTCGGAGCTCACGTAGCGCACCCGCGTGCCCGGGTAGAGGCTGCGCGCGTAGTGCCCGATCGCGTGCAGCAGGTGCGTCTTGCCGAGGCCGGACTCCCCGTAGATGAACAGCGGGTTGTACGCCTTGGCCGGTGCCTCCGCCACGGCGACCGCCGCGGCGTGCGCGAAGCGGTTGGAGGCGCCGATGACGAAGGTGTCGAAGAGGTACTTGGGGTTCAGCCGCGCGGTGGGCTCCGCCGGGCCCCCCGAACCGCCCGACCCGCCGGCGCCCGAGTGGGAGCCGGCACCGCCGTTCCCCCCTCCGGTGCGCGGCGGGGGCATGGCCGGCATCTGCGGCGGCGCCGGCTCCGGCCGCGCCGGGGGCTGGTGGGGCGAGGGGATCTCGTAGCGGGAGGCGGGCGGCTGGTAGTGCTCGCGCTCCTGGTAGTCGCCGAAGCGCTGCTGCTGCCAGCGGTCCTCGGGCTCGCGGGGCGGCCAGCCGCCGGAGCCGCCGGTGGGCCCGACCACGTGCTCGGGGTAGGCCGGGCGCATGCGCGGGACCTCGCCGTAGCCGTGCGGCCGCTCGTCGTACCGGCCCGGCTCCGCGGCGTACGCGGGGGGCTGCGGATGCGACGGCGCCTCGAGCTGCGGCTGCGGTTCGGGGACGACCGGCGCCTGCGGCGCGGGGGCCGCCTCCTGCTCGCCGCCCGAGGCGACGGCGATGGCGATGCCCACGGGGTGGCCGAACTCACGGCTGAGGACGTCGGTGATCAGCGGCAGGAGCCGCCCCTCCAGCACGCTCTTGGCGAACTCGTTGGGCGCGGACAGCACGGCCGTGCCGGCGACGAGCGCCAGCGGCTGCGTCCGCTGCAGCCAGTCCGCGTCCTTCGGCTTGAGGTCGTCGCTCTCCACGAGCAGTTTCTGCAGGACCCTGGGCCACACTGAGGCAAGATCGGCAGTTACGTCAGCCACAGTGCACGCTCTCTCGGTCGCTGGTTGGTGCCGATGGGTCCCACGAAGGTGTGGTTCTTGGGACGGACGGGAAGGTTTCGGAGTTCAGCCACGGTAGTCAGCGCAGCCTGCCTGGTTCAAGTCGTTGTCCACAGGGTGTGCAAAACCACGTCCGGATGGCGGCGCGTACGGCGGTGACCGGGGCTGGTTTGACCTGACGCCGCGGCCCCGCGTACCGTAACCAGGTCGAGTTGTCGATGGCTGCTGCCGCCTGCCTACCGATGGGCGAGGATCACCGAGGTGATCGTCAAGCGGTGCACACCAGGATGTTCCGCGAGTTCTTCGTGGGCGCACGGTGACAGCCAGGCGACGCCCCGCCAACACACGATTCATCCTGGAGCCCCCGAGTGAGCAAGCGCACCTTCCAGCCGAACAACCGTCGTCGCGCCAAGACCCACGGCTTCCGGCTGCGCATGCGTACGCGTGCCGGCCGCGCCATCCTCGCGACCCGCCGTAGCAAGGGCCGCGCCCGCCTGTCCGCCTGATCGCACCGAAGCGCGAGGTGTGAGTCGTGCTGCCCACCGAGAATCGGCTGAGGCGGCGGCAGGACTTCGCGACCGCGGTACGTCGAGGACGCCGGGCCGGACGACCACTTCTGGTCGTCCACCTGCGCACCGACAGTGACACAAGGGACCCGCACGCAGCGGGGGGGAGTGCCTCCCCGGCGCGTGCGGGTTTCGTCGTGAGCAAGGCCGTCGGTAACGCGGTGACCCGGAACCTGGTCAAGCGTCGGCTTCGTCACCTTGTCCGCGAACGTCTGTCCGTGCTGCCCCCCGGTAGCCTGGTAGTCGTACGAGCGCTGCCCGGTGCGGGTGACGCAGACCATTCACAGCTGGCCCGAGACCTGGATGCCGCCCTCGGGAGGCTCCTGGGGGTGGCGCTATGAAGTACCCGTTGCTGGCCTTGATCAAGATTTACCAGTGGACCATCAGCCCGTTGCTCGGTCCGGTCTGCAAGTACTACCCCTCGTGTTCGCACTACGGGTATACGGCGATCGATCGGCACGGCGCGATCAAGGGCACTGCCCTGACCGCGTGGCGGATCCTGCGTTGCAACCCGTGGTCGCTGGGCGGCGTGGACCATGTCCCGCCGCGCAAGCGCCCACCGTGGCACGCTCGCCTGCGCGACGCCCTCCGGGGTGACGCACCGGGTGGGTCCGTTACTCCCGAGCCCGTCGAGTCGCCTCATGCCCAAGGAGCCTGACCGTGGGGATCTTGAACCCCCTCTACGCTGCCGTTTCGTGGATCATCGTCCAGTTCCACTCGCTGTACAGCCTTGTCTTTGACAAGGACGGCGGCCTGGCCTGGGGCCTGTCGATCGTCTCCCTGGTGGTCCTGATCCGGATCTGCCTGATCCCGCTCTTCGTGAAGCAGATCAAGTCGACCCGGAACATGCAGGCGCTCCAGCCCAAGATGAAGGCGATCCAGGAGCGCTACAAGAACGACCGGCAGCGCCAGTCCGAAGAGATGATGAAGCTGTACAAGGAGACGGGCACCAACCCGCTCTCCTCGTGCCTTCCGATCCTGGCGCAGTCCCCCTTCTTCTTCTCGCTGTACCACGTGCTCAGCTACATCGCGCAGGGCAAGCAGGTCGGCGTGATGGGCCAGGACCTCGTCAACAGCGCCCAGAAGGCCCACATCTTCGGTGCTCCGCTCGCCGCGAAGTTCACCGACGGCGCCGACAAGCTCACGCAGCTCGGCGCCTCGGTCACCGACGTCCGCGTGGTCACGGTCATCATGATCGTCCTGATGTCGGCCTCGCAGTTCTACACGCAGCGCCAGCTGATGACGAAGAACGTCGACATGACGGTGAAGACGCCGTTCATGCAGCAGCAGAAGATGCTGATGTACGTCTTCCCGATCATGTTCGCCGTCTTCGGCATCAACTTCCCCGTCGGTGTCCTCGTCTACTGGCTGACCACCAACGTGTGGACCATGGGGCAGCAGATGTTCGTCATCCGCCGGAACCCGACTCCCGGCAGCCTCGCCTTCCAGCAGCGCCAGGAGCGCCTGAAGGCCAAGGGCAAGCTGAAGGACGAGCCCGCCGCCGCCAAGGAGCCGCAGGACGCGGCGCCGGTGAAGCGCACCCAGCCCAAGCGCCAGAGCAAGTCGCAGCGCCAGACGGGCGGCACCGCGCAGCCGGCCGGTGCCGGCGGCACCAAGCCCAAGCCGGGCGGCGGGGCGGCCGCGGGCACCAAGCCGAAGCCGAGCAGCGGCGCGGACAAGCCGAACCTGTCGAAGAAGAAGTAGCAGAGGAGTCCCGCCGTGACGGACGGCAACACCACCGACGCGCTCACCCGCCTCGAGCAGGAGGGCGAGATCGCGGCCGACTACCTCGAGGGGCTGCTGGACATCGCCGACCTCGACGGTGACATCGACATGGACGTCGAGGGGGACCGGGCCTCGGTCTCCATCGTCGGCGAATCGTCGAGCCGTGACCTCAACAAGCTCGTCGGCCGGGACGGCGAGGTGCTGGAGGCGCTCCAGGAGCTGACCCGGCTCGCGGTCCACCGGGAGACCGGCGACCGCAGCCGGCTGATGCTCGACATCGCCGGCTTCCGGGCCCGCAAGCGGGCCGAGCTGACGGAGCTGGGCGAGAAGGCGGCCGAGGAGGTCAAGGGCTCCGGCCAGCCGGTGAAGCTGAAGCCGATGACGCCCTTCGAGCGCAAGGTCGTGCACGACGCGGTGGCCGCCGCGGGGCTACGCAGCGAGTCCGAGGGCGAGGAGCCCGAGCGCCGGGTGGTCGTCCTCCCGGCCTCCTGACCTCCACCGGTCTCAGCTCTCAGCGGTACTCACTCGGCCCCGTCTGTTCGCAGGCGGGGCCGAACCTTGTCAGCCTGGTGAAAGCTTGCAACAACGGAAGGACGGTTCTCGTGACGGAGGCAGCGGCGGAGCTTCCCCCGGCGCCGGAAGCGGCACGTGAGGTGTTCGGTGAGCGCTTCGCGGACGCGGTGCGGTACGCGGAACTGCTGGCCGACGCGGGAGTGCGCCGCGGGCTGATCGGCCCGCGCGAGGTGCCCCGGCTCTGGGAGCGCCACCTGCTGAACTGCGCCGTGCTCGCCGAGGTGATCCCCCAGGGCGTCTCGGTGTGCGACGTGGGCTCGGGCGCGGGGCTCCCGGGCATCCCGCTGGCACTGACCCGGCCGGACCTCAGCATCACCCTGCTGGAACCGCTGCTGCGCAGGACCACCTTCCTGGAGGAGGCCGTGCGGCTGCTGGGACTGTCCAACGTCGTGGTGGTGCGTGGCCGGGCCGAGGAGATGGTCGGCAAGGTGCCGCCGGTGGACGTGGTGACCGCCCGCGCCGTGGCGCCGCTCGAGCGTCTCGCCGGCTGGGGGCTGCCGTTGCTCCGTCCGCACGGGGAGATGACCGTCCTCAAGGGCGACACCGCCGAGGAGGAGCTGAAGGCCGCACGCGCCGCCCTGAGCCGCCTCGGGGCCGTGGAGACCTCCGTGGTCCAGGTCGGCGAGGGGATCGTGGATCAACTCTCGACCGTGGTGCGGGTGCTGGCGGGCGAGAGCCCCGGCGGTGTGCGGGGAGCGACCCGCAGGGCCAAGGCGGCCCGGGCGAGCCGTCGGCAACGGCACTGATCGCGGCCGTGTGCTCCATACAAACGGCCATACGTACATAATCCGGAGTGTCGGGTAGGAAACGGTCGCGGCGCTGCGCATCGTGTTTCACGTGAAACGGCGCTCTCTGCTCCCAGGAATCCTCGGCCGCGCTCGTGCCGCGGCCGAGATGCTCTCGCATCGGCCCTCCGAGATGACCCATTCGGTGACTCAACCGGTGGATTCATCCACAGGAGAACCGCCCTCACTGGTTCGCGACCCCGAAAGCATGGCAGGCTCTGTTCATTGCGAGCTTGTAGTCGAGGAGAGTGAATCCTTGCGGTCCGACGCCAACATCGCGGGACCGATGGCCGATCCGGTCCCCGGTCCCCGCACCGAGCCGTTCGGGGATGATGTTTCACGTGAAACACCGCCCCCGATGGACGACACCCCCATCGGCCGTGCCGCCCAACTGGCCGTGGAGGCACTGGGGCGGGCCGGTGAAGGACTCCCACGCCCACCACAGACCCGAGTGATGGTGGTCGCCAACCAGAAGGGCGGGGTCGGCAAGACCACCACCACGGTCAACATGGCCGCCTCCCTGGCCCTCCACGGGGCCCGGGTGCTGGTCGTCGACCTCGACCCCCAGGGCAACGCCTCCACCGCCCTCGGGATTGACCACCACGCCGAAGTCCCCTCCATCTACGACGTGCTGGTGGAGAGCAAGCCGCTCTCCGACGTCGTCCAGCCGGTGCCGGACGTGGAGGGCCTCTTCTGTGCCCCCGCCACCATCGACCTGGCCGGCGCCGAGATCGAGCTGGTCTCGCTGGTGGCCCGCGAGAGCCGGCTGCAGCGGGCCATCGAGTCCTACGAGCAGCCACTGGACTACATCCTCATCGACTGCCCGCCCTCGCTCGGTCTGCTGACCGTCAACGCCCTGGTGGCCGGCGCCGAGGTCCTCATCCCGATCCAGTGCGAGTACTACGCCCTGGAGGGCCTGGGGCAACTCCTCCGCAACGTGGAGCTGGTGCGGGGCCACCTCAACCCCAAGCTCCATGTCTCCACCATCCTGCTGACCATGTACGACGGCCGGACCCGGCTCGCCTCGCAGGTCGCCGAGGAGGTGCGCACCCACTTCGGCAAGGAGGTGCTCAGCACGAGCATCCCGCGCTCGGTCCGCATCTCGGAAGCGCCCAGCTACGGTCAGACGGTGCTGACCTACGATCCCGGTTCGAGCGGCGCGCTGTCGTACCTCGAGGCGGCACGCGAGATGGCCCTGCGCGGCCTTGGGCGCAGCCAAGACACAGAGCAGAACACGTCGAAGGGGATCCAGTGAGTGAGCGACGCAGAGGACTCGGCCGTGGTCTCGGCGCGCTGATTCCCGCCGCACCGAACGGTGCGGACGCGGCAGCCGCGACCGCGGTGGCGACGGCGACGCCCGCCGCGCCTGTCCTGGCGCCGGAGCGAGGTGTCGCCGTCGCCAAGGTGACGGCCCTGGCGGAACAGCAGGGACGTGAGGGGACCGCATCCATCCCCGTTTCACGTGAAACACCTGAAGCCATCGTGGTTCAGGAGCCGTCCCTGGTGGCGGGGGCGTACTTCGCGGAGCTGCCGCTGGACGCGATCATCCCCAACCCCCGTCAGCCGCGTGAGGTCTTCGACGAGGACGCGCTGGCCGAGCTGGTCACCTCCATCAAGGAGGTCGGCCTCCTGCAGCCGGTCGTCGTCCGTCAGGTCGGACCGGAGCGCTACGAGCTCATCATGGGCGAGCGGCGCTGGCGGGCCAGCCGGGAGGCGGGCCTGGAGGCCATCCCGGCGATCGTGCGCGCCACGGACGACGAGAAGCTCCTCCTGGACGCGCTGCTGGAGAACCTGCACCGTGCCCAGCTGAACCCGCTGGAAGAGGCGGCCGCCTACGACCAGCTCCTCAAGGACTTCGCCTGCACCCACGAGCAGCTCGCCGACCGTATCGGCCGCTCCCGCTCCCAGGTCTCCAACACCCTGCGCCTGCTGAAGCTCTCCGCCCCCGTACAGCGGCGTGTGGCGGCCGGTGTGCTCTCCGCGGGGCACGCCCGCTCCCTGCTCGCCCTGGAGGACGTGGAGGACCAGGATCGGCTCGCCAGCCGGATCGTGGCCGAGGGGCTCTCGGTGCGCGCGGTCGAGGAGATCGTGCATGTGATGAACTCCGAGTCCCAGCCGGCGCGGAAGGCACCGGCGCCCCGGGCCGGCAAGCGGATGTCCCCCGCGCTGACCGACCTCGCGCTGCGGCTCTCGGACCGCTTCGAGACCCGTGTGAAGGTGGACCTCGGGCAGAAGCGCGGGAAGATCGTCGTGGAGTTCGCCTCGATAGAGGACCTGGAGCGCATCCTCGGCTCGATGGCACCGGGCGAGGGAGACGTCCTCGAGCGGTCGCTCACCGAGGAGTCCGACGAGGAGGAGTGAGCCCCGGCGTCCTCACCGCCGCGTGACGGATCGCAACTACCGGGCGGGTCACGTCCCGAGAGGGATGTGGCCCGCTTTTTGCTGGGCCGTTAGCGTTGCTCCGGTGTCGGACTTGTCCGCTCACGGATACGATGCGTACGGGATGGAGCACTACCTCCGGGGAGGGGCTCATGCGATCGGTGCGGCGCGTCGGAGTGGAGCACGATTGGCAGAGGGCCGCCCTCCTCGCAGCGGGGCTCGGGCTGGGCGCCGTGGGTGGCTTCGTCGGCAGTTGGGTCCACGACAGAAACGAGGGTCAGACCTCATGGGGCGTCGGATCGTTCCGCTCACGCTGGACAACCTCCCGGATCTCCCCAACCGCTGCCGCGCGTGCGTCTTCTGGGAGCTCGATCCGGTGAGCGGGGAGGCCGCCGTCCAGGCCGGCAAGCCGGAGCTGGAGAAGGAGGCCTGGATCTCGGCGGTGCTGCTGGAGTGGGGGTCCTGCGGCCGGGTCGTCTACGTGGACGAGGTGCCCGCCGGCTTCCTGCTCTACGCCCCGCCCGCCTACGTGCCGCGCTCGACGGCCTTCCCCACGAGTCCCGTCTCCCCCGACGCCGTCCAGCTGATGACCGCCCGGATCCTCCCGGGCTTCCAGGGACAGGGACTGGGCCGGGTGCTGGTGCAGACGATGGCCAAGGACCTGGTGCGGCGGGGCTTCCGGGCGATCGAGGCCTTCGGTGACGCGCGCTGGGAGGAGCCCGCGTGCGTCCTGCCCGCCGAGCACCTGCTGGCCGTCGGCTTCAAGACGGTGCGGCCGCACCCGCGGTTCCCCCGGCTGAGGCTGGAGCTGCGCACGACGATCTCCTGGAAGGAGGACGTCGAGATGGCGATCGACCGGCTGCTCGGCGCCGTGCAGAAGGAACCGGCGCTGCGGCCCCTGTGAACGGACGAAGGGCCCGCCCCTCACGGGGGCGGGCCCTTTCGCGTCCGTCTGCGGTGCTCAGCCGATGAAGTCCGCCAGGTCGCGCTCGATGGCGGCCTTCGGCTTGGCGCCGACGATGGTCTTCACGACCTCGCCGCCC
Source organism: Streptomyces sp. NPDC111520 (assembly GCF_055635295.1). Classification (NCBI taxonomy): domain Bacteria; kingdom Bacillati; phylum Actinomycetota; class Actinomycetes; order Kitasatosporales; family Streptomycetaceae; genus Streptomyces; species Streptomyces sp. NPDC111520. The sequence goes on from NZ_JBVKBW010000010.1 coordinate 96,751, forward strand.
TTGTAGACGTTGAGGGTCGGGATCGACATGACGCCGTACTTGGCGGCGGTGACCGGGTTCTCGTCGATGTTCAGCTTGACGATGGTGATCTGGTCGCCGTGCTCCGCGGCGATCGCCTCGAGCGACGGGGCGATCTGGCGGCACGGACCGCACCACTCGGCCCAGAAGTCGACGAGCACGGGCTTGTCGCTGGACAGGACCTCCTCGTCGAAGGTCGCATCGGTCACGGTCTTGGTGTTGCCGGCCACGGCTGTCTCCTCGGTGTGTAGGACGGGTACTTGGTTGTGCTGCGCGGTCAGACGACCGCGGCGGCGGTCTGCTCGGGCTCGCGGGTCTGCTCGTTGCCGGCGTCGCTCAGGGCGGCGAGGTAGCGCTCGGCGTCCAGGGCGGCGGAACATCCGGTGCCCGCGGCGGTGATCGCCTGGCGGTAGGTGTGGTCCACGACGTCACCCGCGGCGAAGACACCGGGGATCTTCGTACGGGTGGTGGGCGACTCGACCTTGAGGTAGCCCTCCTCGTCCAGGTCGAGGATCCCCTTGAACAGCTCGGTGCGGGGGTCGTGGCCGATCGCGATGAACAGGCCGGTGACCGGCAGTTCGGAGGTCTCGCCGGACTTGGTGTTCCGCAGGACCAGGCCGGAGAGCTTGCCCTCGCCGTTGATCTCGGCGACCTCGTTGTCCCAGACGAACGAGATCTTCGGGTCGGCGAAGGCGCGCTCCTGCATCGCCTTGGAGGCGCGGAGCGTGTCCCGCCGGTGGACCACCTTCACGCTCTTGGCGAAGCGCGAGAGGAAGGTCGCCTCCTCCAGGGCGGTGTCACCGCCGCCGATGACGGCGATCTCGTGGTCTTTGAAGAAGAAGCCGTCACAGGTGGCGCACCAGGAGACACCGCGCCCGGAGAGCTGGTCCTCGTTGGGGAGGCCGAGCTTGCGGTGCTGGGAACCGGTGGCGATGATGACGGCCCTCGCCCGGTGGACGGTGCCCGCGGAGTCGGTGACGGTCTTGATGTCACCCTCGAGGTCGACCTCGACGATGTCGTCCGGGATCAGCTCGGCACCGAAGCGCTCGGCCTGGGCCCGCATGTTGTCCATGAGGTCGGGGCCCATGATGCCGTCGCGGAAGCCGGGGAAGTTCTCGACGTCGGTCGTGGTCATGAGGGCGCCGCCGGCCGTGACCGCACCTTCGAAGACCAGGGGCTTGAGGGAGGCGCGGGCGGTGTAGAGCGCGGCTGTGTATCCCGCCGGCCCGGAACCGATGATGATCACGTTTCGGACGTCGCTCACGGGTTCTTCCTCGTCTCTGCTGTGCCGATTCGCCGGGTGCCTCGGCGGCGGGACCGTTGTCATCCCGCCTAACGGATCCTACGGTCCGGGCATTCCCGTCGGCGTGGCTAGCGAGGGTATGTCTCCTCGCGGAGGAGGGTGCCCGTGGCGGGGGGCTGCGCTGTGGTGCACGAGGCGTCCACGACGTAGGCGTCGACCAGCGAGGGGTCACCCTCGTGCGGGAGCACGACCAGATAGGAGTCCATGCCCTCGTACCTGCCCCGCTGGAGGGCGATCGGGGTCTCCGTGCGGTCGACGGCCCCCAGGACGCAGGACGGGGCGGCACTGTCCATGCCGACCATCGGGGACTGCCCGGCGGGCTTGCTCTCGGGCTTCCCGCCCGCGCCGCTTGTCAGCAGATCGTGTACCTGCGCGCCGAGCGTGTCGGCGTCAGCCTTGGCGCCGGCGTCGGAGGCCGTCGACGACTCGAGGCCGGCGCTCCCCCCGGTGCTCCAGGTGGACTGCGCGAGGAAGCTTCCGAGGCCGACCACGGCGGCGACGGAGGCGGCGACGAGGACGCCCTTCACCCGGCGCCGACCGGATCCGGCGCCGGCGCGGCCGGGGCCGCTGAGGCCGGAGCCGCGACCGGAGGGCCGTCCACCGACGGGTGCCGATGTTTCACGTGAAACACGAGGCGGCTCCGCGGTCCCTGTTTCACGTGAAACATCGGCGGTGCTGGAGGCGAGCAGCGCCTCGGCGGCGAGCGCGGCGTCGATCCGGCCGGCGATGTCGGCGGGCATCCGGAGCGGTCCCGGGAGCGTGCCCAGGAGTCCGCGGATCTCGTCCAGGGAGGCACGAACGTCGGCACAGAGCGTGCAGCCGTCGATGTGCCCGCGGACGTCGGCCGAGCGCGTCGGCGGGAGGATGCCCTCGGTGAGTGCCGAGATCTCGGCGACCTCGGGGTGCTCGTCCGTACCCGTCGTCGACGTCATGGGTGTCCACCTCCGCCCTGTGTGAAGCCGTGGCCCGGCCGGGCCTCCGTCTCTGGGACGGATGCGTTCTCCGTCCGGTTCCTTGCCCCTGCCTGATCGCCGCTACTCCCCGGCGTGTCCCGCAGATGGGAGAGGAGAGGCAGCAGCCGCGCCCGGCCCCGGGCGCATCTGCTCTTGACCGTCCCCGCCGGCACGTCGAGGACGGCGGCGGCCTCCGCCACGGGGTAACCCTGCATGTCGACGAGGACCAGGGCTGCCCGCTGCTCCACGGGGAGCGTCGCGAGCGCCCGCAGCAGTTCCCGGTGCAGCTCGCCCCGCTCGGCGGGGGCCGCGGCGGACTCGTGCGGTTCGAGCAGCTCCTCGAACTGCTTCTCGTCCGTCACCGCGGCGGTGCGGCGCGAGGCCGCCTTGCGCGCCCGGTCCAGGCACGCGTTCACGGTGATGCGGTGCAGCCAGGTCGTGACGGCCGACTGCCCCCGGAAGGTGTGGGCGGCGCGGAAGGCCGAGACGAGTGCGTCCTGCACGGCGTCGGCGGCCTCCTCGCGGTCCCCCAGGGTCCGCAGCGCCACCGCCCAGAGCCGGTCCCGGTGCCGGCGGACGAGTTCCCCGAAGGCGTTCGGGTCCCCCGCGACATGGCGGGCGAGGAGGTCGCTGTCGCTGACCTCCCCGCCCGTACCCTGCGTGGCCACCATCCCCCTCCCGCGGGGCTACTGCCCCTCGAACCTCACATTGGTGATGGCCTGCTTGTAGCCGGCCTGGGAGTACCCGTCGGCCTGTGAATAGGGAAGGGCGGTCAGCCAGACCACGACGTACCGCGTCTCCACGGGTGCCTTCAGGGTGAGCTTCGCCGTCTTGTCGCTGGTGGTGACGGTGGCCAGTTTCCTCAGTCGGCCCGGCTCGGCCGTGGTGTTCAGCGAGTCGGCCGCGTAGAGCGTGACCGTCGTGTGGTCGCCGCCGTAGTAGAGGTCTATCGAGGCCTGGCCGAGCTTCTTCGTCGCTCCGAGGTCGTAGGCGATGCCGACGCCCTTCTTGACGGAGGGGGCGAACTCGGGACCGTCGGCGAAGCTGTTCGTGCGCCAGTAGGTGGACGTCTTGCTGTCGTAGGTGGCGTCGACGTCGTTCGGGTGCTGAGCGCCGCCGAAGGGTGCGTACTCGGCCGCCCCCTTCACGGGCAGCGGCTGCAGCGTCACCTGGTTCGCGCCGCCGTTGTCGCTGCCCCCGTCGTTCCCCGTGGTGTGGGAAGTGGAGGTGCCGCCGGACTTCGCCTGGTTCTCGCGGTCCATCAGCGTCTCCGCGAGCTGCCAGCTGCCGAGGCCGAGGGCGACGATGAGGAGGGCCGAGACGGACCACTTGAGGGCCTTGCCGGTGCGGCCGGGCAGGGCCGGCGGCGGCGTGGCGGAGAGGGCGCTCGTGGCGCCGGGGGACGCGGGGCCCGCCGGGGTCTGGCGGTAGGAGCCCTGCTGGTAGGTGGTGCGCGAGTAGGGCGTCATCGCCGGCTGCTCGGGCGGCCGGATCTTGGGGATCGCGGTGACCGCCTTGGACAGCTCCTCGGGCGTGGTGCAGGGCTCCGGCTCACGGGAAGCCGTCGCCCCGTCGTTGACCAGGGCGCGCATGGCGAGCTCCGACAGCCCGCGGTGGACGCCCGCCCGCACCTGGTCGGGCGCGACGAGGCCGACGTCCTTGGGGAGGCCGGTGAGCCCGTGGTCGTCCTCCGGGTACGGCCAGCGCTGGGTGAGCGAGGCGTACAGGAGGGCTCCGATGGCCTCGGTGTCCTCACGCTGCGGACGCTCGGAGGAGATGCCGCGCAGCGCGGCGGCGACCGCAAGACCGCGGATGCGGTACTGCCCCGCCTCGGTGCGAAGGACGGCGTCGGGGCCGAGCCGCAGGTGCGCCAGGCCCTCGCGGTGCGCGGCGGCCATGGCCTGGGAGATCTGGTTGACCATCTGGTAGGCCTCGTGCGGCTCCAGCGGGTCGGCGGTGATCAGGGTGGTGAGTTCCCGGGCGTCCGGGAGCCACTCGTGGATCACGTAGACGAGGTCGTCCTCCTCGACGGCGTCGAGGACCTGCACGAAACGGGGGTCCCCGAGGAGGGCCGCGGAGCGGGCCGCCGCCAGTACGGAACGGGCCCGGTTGTGTTCGGCGGGCAGGATGTGGATGCCCACGGCCCGGCGCAGCTTCTCGTCGACGGCCTTCCAGCTGCTGAAGCCGTCGGCACGGGTGAGGCAGTCCTCCAGGCGGTAGCGCGCGGCGAGCTTGTGGCCGCTGTGGAGCTCGGGCGGCTCGGAATTGGTCGGTGCTGTCTCCTCGGGGATGGTCTGCTGTGGCGCGTCCTGCTCTTCGCTCCGGTCCGTCGCCTCGTCGGCCGTGGCACTGTCCGCATGGGCGGCGAGCTGCTCGTCGCCGCTCTCGTTGGCCACTCCGACGGCAGCCGTGCTCCGTTCCGCCACCGTCGTTCCTGCCTCCCCATCCGTTGCAAGATCTGACTACACAGCCGAGGACAATTGTGCCAACAGTCCACCGCTATGCACGACACACGACGGCCCACGAAGGTTGCGCGGTGGGCGCATCAGCGGCCCAGCCGGCCCCTGACCATGCCGACCATGGCCGTCATCTCCTCGACGCGCATGCGCTTGGCGGCGACGAAGAAGATCCCGCCCAGCACGACGGCGCCGAGCAGCAGCGACAGCAACGATGCGGCAGCGCCGTGACCCAGCGAGTGCGAGACACCGTAGACGACGGCGCCGCCGCCCGCGGCGGCGGGGATGCACGCACCGATGAGCCGCGCGTAGGTGCGCACCACGCGCTTGCCGTCGATGTCGCCGCCGAGGCGCCTGCGCAGCCGCTTGACCGCCACTCCGACGCCGATCGCGTAGGCCAGGCCGTAGCCGGCGGCCATGCCCACCACGGCCCAGCGGGCGGGCAGGACGAAGTAGCAGACGGCGGCGGCGACGGCGTTGCACGCGGCGACGATGACCGTGTTGTAGAAGGGGGTGCGGGTGTCCTCGTAGGCGTAGAAGCCGCGCAGGACGATGTACTGCACGGAGAAGGGGATCAGGCCCAGTCCGAAGGCCATCAGGACGAAGCCGATGTTCACCGCGCCGTCGCCGGAGCTGCTGTAGAGCAGGGTCGCGATGGGGAGCCCGAGGGCGAGGAAGGCGAAGGCGGCGGGCACGATGGCCACGCCCGAGGTCCGCAGGCCGTAGGAGAGGTCGTCACGGACCGCGGCGGCGTCCCCGTCGGCGGCGGCGCGGGAGATCCGCGGGAGCACGGCCGTCATGACGGAGACGGTGATGATGGCCTGCGGCATCTGCCACAGGAGCAGCGCGTAGTTGAACGCGGTGATGCCGGTGCCCTCGTGGCCCGCCTTCTCGGCCGCCGCACCCGCCGCCGTGGCGAACTGGGTGAGGACGATCAGGCCGATCTGGTTGGCGAGCACGAAGAAGAAGGTCCACTTCGCGAGCTTCGCCGCGTGGCCGAGGCCGTGGCCGCGCCAGTCGAACCGCGGCCTGATCCGGAACCCGGCCTCGCGCAGGTAGGGGATCATCGCCAGGGCTTGCACGGCCAGGCCCAGCAGGGTGCCGAGGCCGAGCAGCCGGGCGCCTTCCGGGGTGATGGTCTGCGAGGTGACGCCGGTGCTGGTGAAGGAGCCGAAGGCCCAGATGAAGGCACCGAAGGTGGCGATGATGACGACGTTGTTGAGGACCGGGGTCCACATCATCGCGCCGAACCGGCCGCGGGCGTTCAGCACCTGCCCGAGCACCACGTGCAGACCCATGAAGAACATCGTCGGGATGCAGTAGCGGGCGAAGGTGACCGCGACCTCGAACCTGACCGGGTCGGAGGCGATGTCGTGGGACATCGCCCTGATGAGCAGCGGCGCGCCGAACACACAGAGGGCCGTGACGGCCGCCAGGCCGACGGCGACGAGGGTCAGCAGGCGGTTGGCGTAGGCCTCGCCGCCGTCCTCGTCGTTCTTCATGGCGCGGACGAGCTGCGGGACGAACACGGCGTTGATCGCGCCGCCGCCGACCAGGATGTAGATCATCGTGGGCAGGGTGTTGGCGACCTGGTAGCCGTCGTTCAGCGTGCCGACGCCGATCGCGGCGGCCATGACCAGGGTGCGCAGGAACCCGGTGACCCGGGAGACCAGGGTGCCGGCCGCCATGAGGGCGCTGGACTTGAGGATGCTGCCGGCCCGTCCCCCGGACTTCCCGGACACGGGCGCCGCGGCGGGCTCGGGCTCCGCGGGGGCCTCCTGGACCGGCTCGTCGCGGAAGAGGTGGGCGTACTCGTCCGGGCGCGCGGGCGCACCGTCCTCGTCCGGCGCGTGGGAGACCAGCTCGTCGACGCCGACGTACCGGGTGTCGGCGTCGTCGGCGTACGGCATGCGGTACGGCTCCTGGTGGGCGTACGGCGGGCCGTAGGCATGCGGCTGGGCCGGCGGGTGCGCGGTGCGGTCGTAGAGGGCCTCGCCCACCGGGTCCTGCACGGTCGGATCCTGCCGGCGGTAGGGATCGCGGGCGTAGGTGTCCTGCAGGTACGGGTCGGGCGCGGCAGGGTGCTGCCCGGGCTGCTCGGGGAACCGCTCCCCGGCTTCCCGTTCGCGCTCACCGTCGTACGGTGCGTTCATCTCTGCCCCACCTCATCGGCCATGGCTCGCTGGCTATCGGTCCACCTTCTCACCCGTCCCGGACGGGTCCGTACTTTCCGGGGAGGTGTCCGGGGCCAGGTCACCCGGCTGCTCCTCACGGTCGTCGTCCCGGCCACCCATGGTGCCCGTTCCGGCGTCGTCCCCGTCCTGCCCCGTCCCGTCGTCGCCGGCGGGCTCCGCGTCGTCCTCGGACGGGTCGCCGTCCTCGTCCTCGTCGCCGGTGGCCGCGCGGCGCTTGCGCTGGTGGTACATCCGGACGCCCGCCAGCACGAGCAGCAGGAGACCGGCGGCGATCACCAGCATGACGGTGGACGTGATGGAGGTGACATCCACCTGGAAGGTGATGGGAGCGCCGAACGTGGCGCCGTCCGGCGTGTAGAGCTGGGCCGTGATCGTGTTGAGGCCGTTGCGGGCCGCGGTGCCCTCGAACTTCAGGGAGCGGGTGTGGCCGCCCTCGACGGTCACGGGCTGCGGGGCGCCCGGGTCGAGGCTGTTGCCCTGGCTGGAGGACAGGCGCAGCTCCAGGCCCTGCACGGTCTGGCCGAGCTCGTTCTTCACGGTGACCGGGATGGTGCCGCTGCGGCCGGACAGCGTGAGTGTGCCCGTCTTGGGGAGCAGGTAGACCAGGCTCATCAGGTCGGACAGGTAGTCGGAGATGGCCGTGCGGAAGGCTGCCGAGCTCCGGGGGGAGCCGCGCCACTCGGTGGACATCGAGCGCATCAGCGCGTTGCCGAAGGGGGTCCGCACCCGGTCGGGCTTGCTCAGCAGGGCCATGAAGTCGTCGAGCTCTTCCTGGGTCGCCTGGACCTGGCGGAAGGACGCGGTGCTCATCTCCTGCTTGCGCAGGCGCTTGGGGTAGGCGCCGGCGCCGGGCACCGAGCGGTTCGCCCGGGGGTCGGGGGTGGCCTTCGCCGCCGCGGAGAAGTCCGCGGTCTCGGCCCAGCCGCTGCCCGCGACCTCCGTGATCGCCTGGGCCATGGCCTGGGCCTGGGAGGCCTTGGCCATGCGCTGCGGGGCGACGACGACGCTGCGCTGCCGGTCGGGCGCCTGCATCGTGATCATCAGGGTCTGCGCCAGGTACTTCTGGACGGCGAGGGTCGAGGACCCGGCCGTCGTCATGTCGCCCTGGAAGGCCTTGGAGAGCCCGGAATCGGCGACGACCGCGGTGGTGCCCCCGCCGATGGGCCGCGCCGAGGTGGGGGTGTAGTTGAGGCTGCCGGGCTCGCCGAGGCTGTCGCTGCGGACGATCACCTTGTCCGCGCCGGCCGAGGTGGCCACGTCGACGATGGAGGGGTCGACCGCGCCCTCCACGGGCCAGGAGACGTCCGTGTCGGGGGTGACCATGCCGTTGAGGACGGTCTCGACGGTGGTCGTCGCGAGGTCGGTGGCGGTCTTGAGGTGGTTCAGGGTGCCGGGGACGCTCTTCCCGTGGTGCGCGATGGAGGCGATGTCGGGGTCGGCGAAGGGGAGCGCGACGACCTCGTCCCCGGCGACGGCCTCCTTGAGGCTGTTCAGCCAGCGCTTCGCGTTCTCGGTGCCGGTGCCGGACGTGGTGTGATCGAGATCACGGTCGGGTCCGGCGACCTGGTACCGGCGGGTCATGGCGTCCACGGTGGCGAGCAGGTCCGGGTCGATGACCCAGGTGACGGGGAGGTCCCGGCCGAGGGTCACCAGCTGCTGCAGCCGTCCCCCGGGCGCCAGGTCCCCGGCGAGGTCGTCGTCGAGGAAGATCGGGCTCTGCTGGTCGTCGCTCTCGCTGCGCACGGCGAGGTGCGGGCGGTCGATCAGCGGCCACAGGAAGGTGTAGCGGGTGGGCTTGGCGTCCCCGTCCGGGTACCAGGGGAGGAAGGTCCGCTCGATGCCGAGGTACTCGTCGTAGCCGCGGTTCCTGGTCTGCCCGGTCAGCGAGATCCCGAGCTGGTAGACGCCGTCACGGCCCAGGTCGAGGTCCTTGACCGGCACCTTCAGCGTGAAGGTGCGGCTGATGCCGGCGGGCAGGTCGTCGACGGGCACGGTCTGCCCGGAGATCTCCGCGCCGTCGGCGAGGGTGTGCGGCGCGCTCGTGGACACGCCGTTGATGGCGCTGCGGCTGTCCAGCGGGCCCTGGGGGGCGATCTCCACGCCGACGTGGGCGCCGCTCACGGCGTGCTTGCTCTTGTTGGTCACGGTGCCGGTCACCGTGAGGGTGTCGCCCTTCACAGGGGCGGAGGGGGACAGCGAGGTCAGCGACACGTCCACGGTGCGGCCGTCGGGGGTCTCGGCGTACGCCGCGGGGGCCGTACGGGCCTGGACCAGGCCGGCGAAGAGGGTGGCGCCCACGAGCAGTGCCGTGGCCCGGCGCAGCCTCGAACGGGCCGGAGTTCCTCCGGGGTGCTGTGCCGCCTCGCCCACGCGCTGGCCGTCCCTCGTCGTCTTCGGATGTGCGTCCTGGAATGGTAACGATGCTCGATGACCCAAAGTGCTGTGAGTGGGCCACAAGATCGATACAGTCCGGGGTCGCGGAGGCGTCGGCTTGATCGCGGGAGCCGGTAAACCGGTCCGCCGCGGGGCGCATGGGCACGTACCCTTTTCTGTTGTGCCGAATGCCAACAACGCCCCCCAGACCCTGAAGAGCGCGCCCGTGATCGCGCCGGTTGCCGAGGAGCTCGGTCGCCGCTTCCAGGACGCCGGATTCCGGCTTGCCCTCGTCGGCGGCTCGGTCCGCGACACCCTGCTCGGCAGGCTCGGCAACGACCTCGACTTCACCACGGACGCCCGGCCCGACCAGGTGCTGAAGATCATCCGCGGGTGGGCGGAGGCCGTCTGGGAGGTGGGCATCGCCTTCGGCACGGTCGGGTGCCGCAAGGGCGGCTACCAGATCGAGGTGACCACGTACCGCTCCGAGGCCTACGACCGGACCTCGCGCAAGCCGGAGGTCTCCTACGGGGAGACGATCGAGGAGGACCTGGTCCGCCGGGACTTCACCGTCAACGCGATGGCGGTCTCCCTGCCGGACGCCGAGTTCGTCGACCCCTACAGCGGGCTCGGCGACCTCGCGCAGCGGGTCCTGCGCACGCCCGGTACCCCTGAGGAGTCCTTCTCCGACGATCCGCTGCGGATGATGCGCGCCGCGCGGTTCGCGGCGCAGCTGGACTTCGAGGTGGCCCCCGAGGTCGTGACGGCGATGACGGAGATGGCGGAGCGCATCGAGATCGTCTCCGCCGAGCGCGTCCGGGACGAGCTCAGCAAGCTGATCCTCTCCGACCACCCCGGCAAGGGCCTGCAGCTGCTGGTGCAGACCGGCCTGGCCGCACGGGTCCTTCCGGAGCTGCCGGCGCTGCGCCTGGAGCGGGACGAGCACCACCGGCACAAGGACGTCTACGACCACACGCTGACCGTCCTGGACCAGGCGATGGCGCTGGAGACCGAGGGGCCGGACCTGGTGCTGCGCCTCGCGGCGCTGCTGCACGACATCGGCAAGCCGCGAACCCGGCGCTTCGAGTCCGACGGGCGGGTCTCCTTCCACCACCACGAGGTGGTCGGCGCCAAGATGACCAAGGGGCGGCTGACCAAGCTCAAGTACCCGAACGACATCGTCAAGGACGTCGCCCGGCTGGTGGAGCTGCACCTGCGCTTCCACGGTTACGGGACCGGCGAGTGGACGGACTCCGCCGTGCGCCGCTACGTCCGCGACGCCGGACCGCTGCTCGAGCGGCTGCACAAGCTGACCCGCTCCGACTGCACGACCCGCAACAAGCGCAAGGCCGCGGCCCTGGCGCGCACCTACGACGGGCTCGAGGAGCGGATCGCGCAGCTGAAGGAGCAGGAGGAGCTGGACGCGATCCGGCCGGACCTGGACGGCAACCGGATCATGGAGATCCTGGGCATCGCCCCGGGGCCCCAGGTCGGCAGGGCGTACGAGCACCTGCTGGAGCTGCGTCTGGAGAACGGCCCGCTGGGCGAGGAGGCGGCGGTGACGGCGCTGAAGGAGTGGTGGGCCGCTCAGGGCTGAGCGTCATCACGTCCGGACGCCGGGCGAACCGAGGGGGTCGTGTTTCACGTGAAACACGACCCCCTCGGCCGTAACGGTGTCCCCGTCACTTGGTGATGCTCTGCAGGCAGAGCACGACGTTGTTGAAGTCGGTGCCGGACTGCGTGTAGTAGACGTCCGACTCGGTGACGGCCTCACACTGCTTCTGGTCGCTCGAGTCGTCGAACTTCTTGACGATCTTGAACTGGGCGTCGCCGGAGGAGCATTCGACGTCCACGAGGTCCGGGCTCGTGTCGGTGCCCTTGTTGTGGAGGCACCCGCCGACCTTCGACGTCTCGGCGTCGGTCTTGTCGAACTGGGAGAACGCGAACCGCACTCCGATGATGACGATGATGGTGACGATCACGCCGAGGACACGCTTGCCGATGTTCCTGCCGCGCCGCGGCGGGGCGGCCGGCGGCGGGAAGGCGCCGGGCTGACCCTGCGGGGGCGGGAAAGCGCCGGGCTGGCCCTGTGGGGGCGGAAAGGCGCCGGGCTGGCCCTGCGGCGGCGGGTAGGCGCCGGGCTGACCCTGTGGGTCCGGGTTGTTGAAGTTCTGGGGCGGCGGAGTCGCCATGGTCGTTCCCCTCCCTGGGATGAACCTGTCAGTTCCTTGCGAACGCGCGAACGCTACTGGAGCGGTCGGACAGCCCATCCCCCGGGGCGGCTGTTTAACGTGAAACGGACGGACGCGGGGTGATCGTCGTGTTTCACGTGAAACGACGCGGAGTCCTCGCGGTGCCGATCGCCACCGAGGCGTAGACCGCGGAGAGCGCCAGGAGGAGACCCGTGGAGCGGCCGTCGGGCGGGAGGACCAGTGCGCAGATGGCGGCCGCGCCGACGAAGGCGACGTTGAACAGAACGTCGTAGAGGGAGAAGATGCGCCCCCGGTAGGCGTCGTCGATCGAGGACTGGACCACCGTGTCGGTGGCGATCTTCGCCCCCTGGGTGGCCAGTCCCAACACGAAGGCCGCAGCCAGCACCGGGGCCGGCTCGAAGGGGAGGCCCAGTCCGGGGAGCAGGACGGCGGCCGAACCCGCGCAGACGGTGATCCATCCGAAGGTGCCGAAGCGCCCTGTGGCCCACGGCGTGACGACGGCCGCCGTGAAGAAGCCGGCCCCCGACACGGCGACCGCCAGGCCGAGGAGCGCGAGTCCGTCCGCCGTGCCGTCGCCCGTACCGCCGGAGCCCGACCACGCGTAGCGGCAGAGCATCAGCACCGTCACGGTGAGCCCGCCGTAGCAGAAGCGCATCGCGGTCATCGCGGCCAGGGCGCGCGCCGCACGCGGCCGCCGGCGCAGGTGCCCCAGACCGTGCGCGAGACCGCGGAAGGTGCTCAGCAGCGCCTCTGCCACCCGTGGCTGGACACGCGTCGGATCCGGCCCCAGCCGGTCCCGTCCCAAGGTGAGCGCGGTGAGCCCGGCACAGAGATAGAGGACGGCGCCCAGCACCACGACCAGGACGTCGGAGCGGGTGCCCTCGGCGACGGCCAGGTGCACCAGGAAGGCCGCTCCGCCGCCCACCGTGGCGGCGAGCGTGCCGGCGGTCGGGGAGAGCGCGTTCGCCATGACCAGGCGCTCCCCGTCGACGACGCGGGGCAGGGCGGCCGACAGGCCGGCGAGCACGAAACGGTTGATGCCGGTGACCGACAGGGCGGACAGGTAGAACAGCCAGTCCGGGACGCGCAGCAGCATCAGCACGGCCGTGCCGACGGAGAGCACCGCCCGCAGCAGGTTGCAGTGGAGGAGGACCTGCCGGCGCCGCCAGCGGTCCAGCAGGACGCCCGTGAAGGGACCCACGAGGGAGTACGGCAGGAGCAGGACCGCCATCGCGGAGGCGATGGCGGCCGGCGAGGTCTGCTTCTCCGGGGAGAAGACGACATAGGCCGCCAGCGCCACCTGGAAGACCCCGTCGGAGAGCTGGGACAGCAGCCGGACCGCCAGCAGCCGGCGGAAGTCCCGGAAACGCAGCAGCACACGGAGATCACGGACAACGGGCATGCGCACAGCCTCACATGACCGACAGGCCCCCGGGTGCGGTACCCGGGGGCCTGTGCGATCGCGTCGTACGACGAGTGGTGACGGGGGCTAAGCCGCTGCTCAGCGCTCGACCTCGCCGCGGATGAACTTCTCCACGTTCTCGCGGGCCTCGTCGTCGAAGTACTGCACCGGCGGGGACTTCATGAAGTACGAGGACGCCGACAGGATCGGGCCGCCGATGCCGCGGTCCTTGGCGATCTTCGCCGCGCGCAGTGCGTCGATGATGACACCCGCGGAGTTCGGGGAGTCCCAGACCTCGAGCTTGTACTCCAGGTTCAGCGGGACGTCGCCGAAGGCACGGCCCTCGAGGCGGACGTACGCCCACTTGCGGTCGTCCAGCCAGGCCACGTAGTCCGAGGGGCCGATGTGGACGTTCTTCTCACCCAGGTCGCGGTCGGGGATCTGGGAGGTGACGGCCTGCGTCTTGGAGATCTTCTTGGACTCCAGGCGCTCGCGCTCGAGCATGTTCTTGAAGTCCATGTTGCCGCCGACGTTCAGCTGCATGGTGCGCTCGACGACGACACCGCGGTCCTCGAAGAGCTTGGTCAGCACACGGTGCGTGATGGTGGCGCCGACCTGCGACTTGATGTCGTCACCGACGATCGGCACACCGGCCTCGGTGAACTTGTCCGCCCACTCCTTGGTGCCGGCGATGAAGACCGGGAGGGCGTTGACGAAGGCGACCTTGGCGTCGATGGCGCACTGCGCGTAGAACTTCGCCGCGGCCTCGGAACCCACCGGGAGGTAGCAGACGAGCACGTCGACCTGGCGGTCCTTGAGGACCTGCACGACGTCGGCCGGCTCCTCGGCGGACTCCTCGATGGTCTCGCGGTAGTACTTGCCGAGACCGTCCAGGGTGTGGCCGCGCTGGACGGTCACGCCCTTCTGCGGCACGTCGCAGATCTTGATGGTGTTGTTCTCGCTGGCGCCGATGGCGTCCGCGAGGTCGAGGCCGACCTTCTTCGCGTCCACGTCGAAGGCGGCGACGAACTCGACGTCACTCACGTGGTAGTCGCCGAACTGCACGTGCATGAGGCCAGGCACCCGGCTGGCCGGGTCGGCGTCCTTGTAGTACTCGACGCCCTGCACCAGCGAAGCGGCGCAGTTTCCCACGCCAACGATGGCTACGCGAACCGAACCCATTCCGGTTGCTCCCTGTGTAATCGTCACGCGGGTCCCCGGCGCGTGCCGGGTCCGCCGTTTTCCTGTTGGTTGTCCTGCTCGGCATCGGCGGACGGAGCGGCCGGGGGCTGCTTGCCGCGCCCCGCCCGCTCGGTCTCGATCAGCTCGTTCAGCCAGCGGACCTCTCGCTCCACCGACTCCATGCCGTGCCGCTGCAGCTCGAGCGTGTAGTCGTCGAGCCGCTCACGGGTACGCGCGAGGGACGCGCGCATCTTCTCCAGGCGTTCCTCGAGGCGGCTGCGCCGCCCCTCGAGGACGCGCATCCGTACGTCCCTGGACGTCTGGCCGAAGAAGGCGAAACGAGCCGCGAAGTGCTCGTCCTCCCACGCGTCAGGCCCGGAGTGGGCGAGGAGCTCTTCGAAGTGCTCCTTGCCGGCCGCCGTCAACCGGTACACGATCTTGGCCCGTCGGCCGGCCAGCGGCGCGGCGAGCGGATCGGGTTCAGGGCCGGTCTCCTCGACCAGATAGCCCTGGGTGACCAGTGTCTTGAGGCAGGGGTAGAGGCTGCCGTAGCTGAACGCGCGGAACACACCGAGCGAGGTGTTGAGCCGCTTGCGCAGCTCGTAACCGTGCATCGGGGATTCGCGCAGCAGGCCCAGGACGGCGAACTCGAGGATGCCGGAGCGCTTGCTCATGCCCGCGTTCCCCTCCCGTCCGTTCTGTCGTCGCCTCTTATCTCGCCGTGATGTATCGGCTCGATACATCGGGACGATAGAACGAGTTCCCGGATACGGCAAGACGGCTCACGGTGACCGACGTCACATCACCAAATCCGTCCACCGTCAACCGTCCGTAATGTGATGAACATCTGGCTAGAACCTCTTTTGACCGTGCGTACTCTGTTCGCCATGCAGAGCACCGGGAACCGTGTGACGTCAGTGAGCGTCCTTGTCCCTGGTGCAGTGCGGCCATCGCACGCCGGGGGGACCGGAAAACCAACTGCCGCTTTCAGGCGATTCCGCCTGTCCTAGGAGTAGCTGTTCATGAGCGAGCACCGTCGCAAGCCGCCGCAGTCGCCCGGCGACGGCCGGGCAGCCGCCCGGCGCGGCGCGCAGCAGCAGCCCCCGCCGCCCGGCGGCCGGCGGGCCGCTGGGCCGCCGAGGCCGCAGCAGCCGTACGGCGCGCACGGCACCGGTTCGGGGCAGGGTCACGGCCCGCGCCAGGGCACGGGACAGCCCCCCCGTCAGGGTGCGGGCACAGGCGCGGGGGGCCGCGCGAGCACCGGTGGCCGGGCCCGCGGGGCCGAGCCGCCCTACCAGGGGCGTGCCGCGGCACGCAGGGCCGCCCAGGAGGCACAGAAGGGTGGCCGTCGCAGGACGGCCACGGGGGGCGGCCGCGGAGGGGGGCAGCCCCCGAAGAAGCGCATCATCGACTACCCCCGCTGGGGCAGGGACGGATGGCGTCGCTGGATGCCGTCCTGGAAGCTCGCCTCCGGGTTGTGCCTGTTCTTCTTCGGCAGCATCGTCACCGTCGCCGGTGTCGGGTACGCCATGGTGGGCATCCCCAACGAGAACGACGCCGCCAAGTCGCAGAACAACGTCTACTACTGGGCGAACGGCGACCGCATGGTGGCGACCGGCACCGGTGCCAACCGGCAGAACGTGTCGCTCGCCGAGATCCCCAAGGCGATGCAGAACGCGGTCATCTCCGCGGAGAACAAGAGCTTCTACGACGACTCGGGCGTCGACCCCATGGGTGTCGCCCGCGCCCTGTTCAACATGGCGAGGGGCGGCCAGGCGCAGGGTGGTTCGACGATCACCCAGCAGTACGTCAAGAACACGTTCCTGAGCCAGGACCAGACGGTCACCCGTAAGTTCAAGGAACTGTTCATCTCGATAAAGGTGGGGACGAAGCTCGAGAAGGGCGAAATCCTCCAGGGCTACCTGAACACGTCGTACTACGGCCGCAGTGCCTACGGCATCCAGGCCGCGGCGCAGACCTACTACGGCCGTGACGCCTCCAAGCTCACGCCCAGCCAGTGCGCCTTCCTGGCGGCGCTGCTCAAGGGCCCGACGTACTACGACCCGGCCGGTGCCACCAGCATCGACAGCAGCGCGACGGCCAAGGCGAACCGGGAGCGCTCCGAGCGCCGCTGGAAGTGGATCCTCGGCGAGATGTACAAGGACGGTGCGCTCAAGAAGGACGAGTACACCGAGGCCGTCAGCAAGTACCCGGAGCCGCAGGGCCTGAAGGCCACCAAGGGCATGACCGGCCAGATCAGCTACCTGGTCGACACCGCCCAGAACTACGTGCTGGCGCACTCCGACATAAGCCGCGCGGAGCTCGACCGGGGCGGTTACGAGATCCGCACGACCTTCGACAAGAAGAAGGTCGACGCCCTGGAGAAGGCCGTGCGGAAGGTCGAGAAGGCCAACATCAATCCGAAGAAGGAGAAGGACAAGCACGTCCAGTTCGGCGCCGCTTCGGTGAAGCCCAACGACGGGGCGATCGTCGCCCTCTACGGCGGTGCGGGCTTCGAGAACAACCACTTCACGAACAACGCCGACACCAAGGGTGTCCCCGTCGGTTCGACGTGGAAGCCGTTCGTCCTGGCCGCCGCCATGGAGTACGGCACGTACCGCTCCGACGGCGAGGGCGTCTCGCCGCTGAGCGAGTACAACGGCAACGACCACATCAAGATCAAGAACCAGGACGGGACCTACGTCCTGAAGAAGGACAACACGCCCTTCTTCCAGGAGAACGAGAGCCCGACGCCCTGGGGCTACATCACCCTGCGCAAGGCGATGGAGCAGTCCATCAACACGCCGTTCGTGCAGCTCGGCATGGACGTCGGCATGGAGAAGGTGGCCGACGTCGCCGAGAAGAGCGGGATCCTCAAGGCATCCATGGAGACCCGGAACGCGTCGTTCGCCCTCGGTACGTCCACCCCGAGCGCCATCCGCATGGCCGACGCCTACGCGACCTTCGCCGCCTCCGGCAAGCACGTGGACCCCTACTCGGTCGTGTCGGTGAAGAAGGACGGAGCCGAGGTCCCCGGCTTCGACAAGCCCAAGGTCACCCGGGTCATGCCGGCGGAGGTGGCCGACAACGTCACCGACGTCCTGGAGAACGTGATCCAGAACGGTACGGGTTTCCGCGCCAAGGAACTCGGCCGCAAGGCGGCCGGCAAGACCGGTACGACCGACAGCAACAAGTCGGCCTGGTTCGTGGGCTACACGCAGCAACTGGCCACGTCCGTGGCGATGTTCCGTGAGGACCCCAAGACCCACGGACTGCTGTCCATGAACGGCACCGCGGGCGTCGAGTCCATCCACGGTGGTGACATCCCGACCGAGATCTGGACCGCCTACATGAAGGGCGCCGTGACGGGGCCCGACACCGGCTTCCCCGACGCCCCGAAGATCGGTGACATCCACGACGGGCCGGGCGCCCCGTCGGCGAGCCCCTCGGTCTCGGCCACCCCGACCGAGTCGGCGACGGCGACGCCGACCCCGACCATCTCGCGGCCGCAGGCCCCGCCGACCCCGACCGAGTCGGAGACGTGCAAGCCCTGGCAGTGGGATTGCCAGCAGGGTGGCGGTGGGAACGACGGCGGAACCTCCGACGGAGGGACCGGCGGGACACCATCGGGGACCCCGTCCTCCAGCAGCACCGGAAAGGGCAACGGGGGCAACGGCAACGGCGGGCTCCTGGGGTCCGGAGGCAACGGGGGCAATTGACCGCCCCGCGTTGCGCAGAGCAGTGGATCCGCGGCCGCGGAGGGCTAGTGCCCTCCGCGGCCGCGGTGGTCTCACGTTCAAGCCGGTGCAGCCCCTGTACTTGCCGGAAGCACCATCGAAAGATTATGTGTACATGATAGAAACGATCATTGAACTCTGGTTGTTCTATGATTGGTTGGAGAAGATTCGTATGAGCATGCGAACTGTGGCGGCCCGTCTTGGAGTGATTGGCGTGACGGCTGCGGCTGCCTTGAACTTCGGGCTAGCACCGCAGGCTTCGGCTCTGGAGACCTGCGTGAGCACAACCGGGGCGCGGGTGTGTTTTGAGTCGTACGGAGACCACTTCTTCGTGTACGACACTGCCGGAGACGGACACCGCGCTGGCGTCGCCTTCTACTACGGATTCAGCGGGTGGTCTTACTGCGACAACGCGGGCGGCGCCAGCTCTACCCCGAAGGATTGCAACTACGACCTTCCTGAGTCCGAGACCGTGACCTTCCGGGCCGAGGTGTGCGAAGGGCCGTGTTCCAGTGCCGGAGGCGAGAGCGGGAACCTTATCCGATACTCCGGCTGGCAGAACGCTTTGACCTCCTGAGCGGAGCACGAGGATCCAGTCGGTCCGCGGGCGGACGGGCGGGCGCCATGGGGATCCGACGCTCCGCACGCGCGGATGTAGGGCAGGATGTGGCCCATGACGATCGTGCGCGAAGACCCCCACCACGAGGCCTCGGAGGCCGAGGCGGTCGTGCCCCCGACCCGCGAGGACCCGGTCGCGGTGGCGGGGAGCGAGGTCATCGGCGGTCCGCTCGGCCGCTTCGCGGCCGTGGGTCGGCGGGGCTGGTGGAACCCCCTGCGCGTGGTCGTGCTCGTGGCGATCGGGATGTTCGCGCTCGGCATGGTCCAGAAGGTGCCTTGCTACGACAGCGGCTGGTTCTTCGGGGCGAACGCCCAGTACAGCCACGCCTGCTACTCCGACATCCCGCACCTGTACTACGGCCGCGGCTTCGCCGACGACCTGGTGCCCTACTTCGACCGCATCCCGGACACGGTCTCCGGCGGCATGGGTTACCTGGAGTACCCGGTCCTGACCGGGCTCTTCATGGAGGTCGCCTCATGGCTGACCCCGCACGGCGGCACGATCCAGCACCGAGAGCAGGTCTACTGGCTGGTCAACGCCGGGATGCTGATGGTCTGCACGGCCGTCATCGCGGTCTGCGTGGCCCGTACCAACCGGCGCCGCCCCTGGGACGCGCTGCTGGTCGCGCTGGCGCCGGCGTTCGCGCTGACCGCGACCATCAACTGGGACCTCTTCGCGGTCGCCCTCGCGGCCGCCGGGATGATGCTGTGGTCGCGCAACCGTCCGCTGGCCGCGGGCATCCTGATCGGGCTGGCGACGGCCGCCAAGCTCTACCCCCTCCTGTTGCTCGGGCCGCTGTTCCTGCTGTGCCTGAGGGCCGGGAGGCTCAAGGCCTGGAGCGCGGCCCTGGGTGGTGCCGCGGGGGCGTGGGTCGTGGTGAACCTTCCGGTGATGCTGCTCGCCTGGGACGGCTGGGCGAAGTTCTACACCTTCAGCCAGGAGCGGGGCGTCGACTACGGCTCGGTCTGGCTGATCATCTCCCAGCAGACCGGCACGTCCCTCGACGGGGCGAACGCGTACGCGATCGCCCTCATGCTGCTGTTCTGCGCCGGCATGGCCGCGCTCACCCTGTACGCCCCGAGGCGCCCGCGCTTCGCGCAGCTGGCCTTCCTCGTCGTGGCCGCGTTCATCCTGACGAACAAGGTCTACTCGCCGCAGTACGTGCTGTGGCTGGTGCCGCTGGCGGCGCTCGCCCGGCCGCGCTGGCGGGACTTCCTGGTGTGGCAGGCCGCCGAGGTCATGTACTTCCTCGGGATCTGGTCGTACCTGGCGTACACGACGGGCGGCAACAGCAAGGGACTGCCGCAGGA
Source organism: Streptomyces sp. NPDC111520 (assembly GCF_055635295.1). Lineage (NCBI taxonomy): Bacteria > Bacillati > Actinomycetota > Actinomycetes > Kitasatosporales > Streptomycetaceae > Streptomyces > Streptomyces sp. NPDC111520. Next base: position 116,512 of record NZ_JBVKBW010000010.1, read on the forward strand.
CGGCTACCACCTGGCCATCGCGGCGCACCTGATCGGGACGCTGTACCTGTGCGCGGTCGTCGTCCGCGACATCCTCTTCCCCGAGCGCGACGCGGTGCGCCAGGACGGCTCGGACGACCCCTCCGGGGGCGTGCTGGACGGCGCGGAGGACGTTTTCGTGCTGGGGAGGCCCTCGCACCGGCCGCGGCACGCCGCGTCGCTGCTGGGCGGCCCCGAGGACGGCCACGGCTACGGCGAGGCGCGCCCGGTGCAGTGGGGCGTGGACCCGGCGCCGCCGGCGCAGCCCCACTGACCCGGGGAGGGGCTCAGCGGTCGACGACGCGGTCGAACTGGGTCGTCGTGTGCCGCAGGTGCGCGACCAGCTCGTCGCCGACGGCCGGGGGCGCCACGTCGCCCGGCAGGAAGAGGATCGACACCTGCATGTGCGGGGGCTCGGCGAACCACCGCTGCTTGCCGGCCCACACGAAGGGCGACAGGTTGCGGTTGATGGTGGCCAGACCGGCCCGCGCGACGCCCTTGGCGCGCGGCATGACGCCGTGCATGGCCTTGGGGGCCTCCAGGCCCACCCCGTGCGACGTACCGCCCGCCACGACGACCAGGTGGCCGTCCTCGGAGGCCTTGTTCTGGCGGTAGCCGAAGCGTTCGCCCTTGGCGATGCGGGTGACGTCCAGGACGGCGCCCCGGTACTCGGTCGCCTCGTGGTCGCCCAGCCACAGCCGGGTGCCGATCCGGGCGCGGAAGCGGGTCTGCGGGAACTGGTTGCGCAGCTGGGTCAGCTCGCCCGCCTTCAGGTGGCTGACGAACATGGTGTGCAGCGGCAGCCGTGCCGCGCGCAGCCGCTCCATCCAGCCGAAGACCTCCTCCACCGCGTCGGACCCGTCGGTGCGGTCCAGCGGCAGGTGGATGGCGAAGCCCTCCAGGCGCACGTCGTCTATGGCCGAGTGCAGCTTGACCAGGTCGTCCTCGCTGACGCCGTGGCGCTTCATGCTGCTCATGACCTCGATGACGACCCGGGCCCCGACCAGGCCGCGCACGCCCTCCACGGAGGAGACCGAGCGGATGGCGCGGTCAGGCAGCGGCACCGGCTCCTCGCCCAGCCGGTACGGGGTCAGCACCAGCAGGTCCCCGCCGAACCAGTCCTTGATCCGGGCGGCCTCGTACGTCGTGCCCACCGCGAGGATGTCCGAGCCGAGCCGGATCGCCTCCTCGGCCAGGCGCTCGTGGCCGAAGCCGTACCCGTTGCCCTTGCAGACGGGTACCAGCCCGGGGAACTGCTCCGCCTCGGACTGCTGGTGCGCACGCCAGCGCGCGGTGTCGACGTACAGGGTGAGCGCCATGGCCGGAACGGGGACCTTTCTGCGGTGTCTGCGGTCAGTCGGGCACGCGGGTCAGCGACGGGACATGTAGATGTCGAGCGCCTTGTGCAGCAGCTTGTTGAGCGGGAAGTCCCACTCGCCCAGGTATTCGGCAGCCTGCCCACCGGTGCCCACCTTGAACTGGATGAGACCGAAGAGGTGGTCGCTCTCGTCCAGCGAGTCGCTGATGCCGCGCAGGTCGTACACGCTCGCGCCGAGGGCGTAGGCGTCCCGCAGCATCCGCCACTGCATGGCGTTGCTCGGCCGGACCTCGCGCTTGTGGTTGGCCGAGGCGCCGTACGAGTACCAGACGTGCCGGCCGACGACGAGCATCGTCGCGGCGGCGACCGCCTCGCCCTCGTGCTGCGCGAAGTACAGCCGCATGCGGTTGGGGTCCTCCGTGTTGAGGACCTGCCACATGCGCTGGAAGTAGGAGAGGGGCCGCGGGCGGAAGTGGTCGCGCTCGGCGGTGACCTCGTAGAGCTGCTGCCACACGGGGAGGTCGTCGTAGCCGCCCTGGACGACCTCGACGCCGGCCTTCTCGGCCTTCTTGATGTTGCGGCGCCACAGCTGGTTGAAGCCCTTCTGGACGTCGTCCAGGCTGCGGTTCTCCAGCGGGACCTGGAAGACGTAGCGGGGCTGCACGTCGCCGAAGCCGGCGCCGCCGTCCTCGCCCTGCTGCCAGCCCATGCGGCGCAGCCGGTCGGCCACCTCGAAGGCGCGGGGCTCGATGAACGTCGCCTCGACGTCGCGCAGGCGCTTGACGTCCGGGTCGGCGATGCCGGACTTGATGGCGGCCGCGTCCCAGCGGCGGATGACGACGGGCGGGCCCATCTTCACGGAGAACGCGCCCTGCTGCTTCAGGTGCGCCAGCATCGGGCGCAGCCACTCGTCCAGGTTGGGGGCGTACCAGTTGATGACCGGGCCCTCGGGGAGGTAGGCGAGGTAGCGCTTCACCTTGGGCAGCTGCCGGTAGAGCACCAGGCCGGCGCCGACCAGCTCACCGGTCTTGTCGTCGAACCAGCCGAGGCTCTCCGAGCGCCACTCGGTCTTGACGTCCGCCCAGGCGGGAACCTGGCAGTGGCTTGCCGAGGGCAGGCTCTGGATGTACGCCAGGTGCTGTTCCCGACTGATGGTCCTCAGGGTCAAGCTCATGCGGGGCGCTCCCCATCGCTGCGGCTACGGCATTGCTGACTGCATTACTGCGCCGAAGCCTACTGCGAACGGCGAACGCCCCCACGGGGGCTGTGGACAACTCGGTCCGCGGCTTCGCCCGGCGGGTGCCGGGTGGGGGACGGCCGGCTACACCACCCCGCCGAAGAGGCCGCCGTGGGCCATGCCGATGTAGAAGCCGATCGCGGCCAGCCCCATCCCGATGATGAAGAGGAAGCGCTCGGCCGTGGTGGCGGAGCGGTACTGCCCGAAGGCCCCCACGAGGATGCCCACCAGCCCCGCCCAGGAGCTCAGCAGGTGGAGGTGGTCCCAGATCGCCGCGATGGCGGCGAGCAGGCCGAGTACGAGCGTCACGACGGCCAGGGTGTTCTCGACCGGGTGGGGCCTGCCGTCGGAGTTGAGGGTGCTGAGGGCTCGCTGGTAGAGACGGCTGCCGGTCGTGGGTCGCACTGCCTGTGCCATGAGGCACCTCCGTGATGGAGAGGTGGCGCATCGTAGCGCCGGACACACCCGATGTGTACAGATTGAGGGCTTCCGGGGGCGGATTTCAACCGGAAGCCACGAGCCGGGTAGTGTGTACCGTCTGCACCGGTGTCTGTGCAGGTCCACACGAAGGTCCCACGGGGCCTGCGGGGAGTGATCCCCGGAACGCCCGGGCGTTGTCGGTGGGCCGCGATACCGTTGCGACGCGATGCAAACCCTCCTGCCACGGAAACGCCGTGGCCGCTGAGTCCAAAGGAGGTGGGTTCCACATGCGTCACTACGAGGTGATGGTGATCCTCGACCCCGATCTCGAGGAGCGCGCTGTCTCCCCGCTGATCGAGAACTTCCTCGGCGTCGTCCGCACCGCGGGCGGCAAGGTCGAGAAGGTCGACACCTGGGGCCGTCGTCGTCTTTCGTACGAGATCAAGAAGAAGCCCGAGGGCATCTACTCGGTCATCGACCTCAACGCCACTCCTGAGGTCGTCAAGGAGCTCGACCGTCAGATGAACCTGAACGAGTCGGTTCTCCGGACCAAGGTCCTCCGTCCCGAGACCCACTGAGCCTGCGGGCTCAGGCAGTCGGGAAACCGAGAAGCCAAGCAACGCCGAGAGGTCACTCACCATGGCAGGCGAGACCGTCATCACGGTCGTCGGCAATCTCGTCGACGACCCCGAGCTGCGCTTCACCGCATCTGGTGCGGCGGTCGCGAAGTTCCGTGTCGCGTCCACTCCCCGCACCTTCGACCGGCAGACCAACGAGTGGAAGGACGGCGAGAGCCTCTTCCTCACGTGCTCGGTCTGGCGGCAGGCGGCGGAGAACGTGGCCGAGTCGCTCCAGAAGGGCATGCGCGTCATCGTGCAGGGCCGTCTGAAGCAGCGCTCGTACGACGACCGCGAGGGCGTCAAGCGGACGGTCTACGAGCTGGACGTCGACGAGGTCGGCGCCAGCCTGCGCAGCGCGACCGCCAAGATCACCCGCGCCAGCGGTGGCGGCGGCGCCTCGCGCGGCGGCCAGGGCGGTTACGGCGGCGGTGGCGGCCAGGGCGGCGGCTGGGGCGGTGGCCCCGGTGGCGGTCAGGGCGGCGCGCCCGACGGCGACCCGTGGGCGACCGGCGCTCCGGCCGGTGGCGGCCAGGGCGGCGGTGGCGGCAGCTGGGGCGGTGGCTCCGGCGGCGGCGGTTTCTCGGAAGAGCCGCCCTTCTAAGGGCAGCGCACCAAACTTCTTGATCACACTGGAGAGAGACAATGGCGAAGCCGCCTGCTCGCAAGCCTAAGAAGAAGGTTTGCGTGTTCTGCAAGGACAAGATCACGTACGTCGACTACAAGGACACGAACCTGCTGCGGAAGTTCATCTCCGACCGCGGCAAGATCCGTGCCCGCCGGGTCACCGGCAACTGCACCCAGCACCAGCGCGACGTCGCCACGGCCGTGAAGAACAGCCGTGAGATGGCGCTGCTGCCCTACACCTCGACCGCTCGCTAAGGAAGGGTGACTGAGCAATGGCGAAGATCATCCTCACCAACGAGGTCAGCGGCCTCGGTGCCGCCGGCGATGTCGTCGAGGTCAAGAGCGGCTACGCCCGCAACTACCTGATCCCGCGCGGTTTCGCGATCGCGTGGACCAAGGGTGGCGAGAAGGACGTCGAGCAGATCCGCCGCGCGCGCCGGATCCGTGAGATCGCGACCGTCGAGCAGGCCAACTCCTTCAAGGCCCAGCTCGAGGGCGTCAAGGTCAAGCTGTCGACCCGCGCGGGCGACGCCGGCCGCCTCTTCGGCTCGGTGACCCCGGCCGACATCGCCGCCGCCGTCAAGGCCGCGGGCGGTCCGGACGTGGACAAGCGCCGGATCGAGATCGGTTCCCCGATCAAGACGCTGGGTTCGCACAAGGTGTCGGTGCGTCTGCACCCCGAGGTCGAGGCCGCTCTCGACGTCGAGGTCGTCGCTTCCTGACCCTCGCGCGCCGCGTGAACGCCGGGCCCGGAACCGCGAGGTTCCGGGCCCGGCGTCTTGCCGTCCGCGGCGGGGCCGCGGTTCAGGCGCGTACGGCGCCGGTGACGGCCCACTTCCCCGAACGGGCGCGCCAGTGCAGGCCGGCCAGCCGGGTGAGCATCATCAGCCCCATCGCCCACCACAGGGCGGTGAGCCCGCCGCCCAGGGCCGGTACGGCCAGGGCGACGGGGGCGAAGACGGCGAGGGTGACGACCATCGACCAGGCCAGGTAGGTGCCGTCGCCGGCGCCGATGAGGATTCCGTCGAGGACGAAGACCACGCCGCAGACGGGCTGGGAGAGCGCCGCCACCAGCAGGGCGGTCATCAGTGCGGAGCGTACGGCCGGGTCCGAGGTGAACAGCGGGGCGATCAGCGGCCGGGAGACGGCCAGGACGAGGCCGATGACCACGCCCGAGGCGATGCCCCACTGCACCATGCGGCGGCACGCGGCCCGGGCCCCGGCCACGTCGCCGGCGCCGAGGTACCGGCCGATGATGGCCTGGCCCGCGATGGCGATGGCGTCCAGCGCGAAGGCGGCCAGCGACCAGAGGGTGGTGGTGATCTGGTGGGCGGCGATCGAGGCGTCCCCGAGCCCGGCCGCGACCGCGGTGGCGATCAGCAGGACGGCCCGCAGGCTCAGTGTGCGGATCAGCAGCGGCGTCCCGGCCTGGGCGCAGGCGCGGATGCCGGCCAGGTCGGGCCGGAGGGAGGCACCGTGCCGTCGGGCGCCGCGAACCACGACGGTCAGGTAGACGGCGGCCATCGCGTTCTGGGCGATCACGGTGCCCCAGGCGGAGCCGGCGATGCCGAGACCGGCGCCGTACACCAGCGCCAGGTTGAGCACGCCGTTCACGGCGAAGCCGCCGACGGCGACGTAGAGCGGGGTACGGGTGTCCTGCAGCCCGCGGAGCACACCGGTGGCCGCGAGGACGACGAGCATCGCGGGGATGCCGAGGGCGCTGATCCGCAGGTAGGTGACGGCGTACGGCGCCGCGGTGCCCGAGGCGCCGAACAGTTCGGTGAGGGCGGGTGCCGCGGGGACCGCGACGGCGACCGCCGCGGCACTGATGAGGAGGGCGAGCCAGATGCCGTCCATGCCCTGGCGGATGGCGGCGGGCAGGTCGCCCGCGCCGACCCGGCGGGCGACGGCCGCGGTGGTGGCGTACGCGAGGAAGACGAAGACGCCGACGAGGGTGGTGAGCAGGGCGCCCGCGACGCCGAGGCCGGCGAGTTGCGAGGTGCCGAGGTGGCCGACGATCGCGCTGTCGGCCATGAGGAAGAGCGGTTCGGCGACGAGGGCGCCGAAGGCGGGCAGCGCGAGGGCGATGATCTCGCGGTCGTGGCGGCGTACGGCCTGCTGGGGGGAGAGTTCGGCGACCTGGGGCACCCGGCCAGGGTAATCATCCACATGTAAGGGACGCAAGGAGATACTGACTCTTACTCGTGGCTGCGTAGGGTGATCTCCTCCGTGCCGTTTGTCGTGATCTTGGGCCGAGCGGGCAAGTTTTTCTTGTCCACAGCGGGTGGATGAAGAAAGCGCAGGTCAGTGGCGTGATCATTGGGTGATTGTGTGCTTGTCCACCGCGCTGTCCCCCGCCCTGTACACAGCTGGAGCATGCTTCTCCACAGGTAGGGGCGGTTCATCAACAGGTCATCCCCAGCCCCTGTGGATAACCGTCTTGGCTGTGAGCCCCGTGGACCCCTACCGTGGGGCGTCGCCCGACGCGCCACAGGTGTGTCCGGGCGGCAGATTGTCAGAGCCGTGGCGTAGGAAAAGGGACACGACGCAGCGGTCAGCGCCGGACGGGGAGGAGGTGGCAGGGGGGTGAGCCAGCCCGAACCCGCGGACGACCACTGGGGGAGCGAACCGCCGTTCCCGCCGGACGGACCCGGTGACCGCCTGCCCGTCTCGCGCTTCCGCCGCAGGGACGAGCGGGACCGCGACCGCGACGAGGACCGCGGGGGGTCCGGCTTCGAGCGCGTACCGCCGCAGGACCTGGACGCCGAGATGTCGGTGCTCGGCGGCATGCTGCTGTCCAAGGACGCCATCGCCGACGTCGTCGAGGTGCTCAAGGGCGCCGACTTCTACCGGCCCGCCCACGAGACCGTCTACGCCGCGATCCTCGACCTCTACGCCCGCGGTGAGCCCGCCGACCCCATCACCGTCGCCGCCGAGCTGACCAAGCGCGGTGAGCTCGCCCGTGTCGGCGGGGCCCCCTACCTGCACAGCCTCGTCAACGCGGTGCCCACCGCCGCCAACGCCGAGTACTACGCGGAGATCGTGCACGAGCGCGCGGTCCTGCGCCGGCTCGTCGAGGCCGGCACGCGCATCACGCAGATGGGGTACGCCGCCGACGGCGACGTCGACGAGATCGTCAACTCCGCCCAGGCGGAGATCTACGCCGTCACCGAGCAGCGCACCAGCGAGGACTACCTCCCGCTCTCCGAGATCATGGAGGGCGCCCTCGACGAGATCGAGGCCATCGGCTCGCGCAGCGGCCAGATGTCCGGGGTGCCCACCGGCTTCGCCGACCTGGACTCCCTCACCAACGGCCTGCACCCGGGCCAGATGATCGTCATCGCCGCACGTCCCGCGATGGGCAAGTCCACGCTCGCGCTGGACTTCGCCCGCGCCTGCTCGGTCACCAACGGCATGCCCAGCGTCTTCTTCTCCCTCGAAATGGGCCGCAACGAGATCGCGATGCGCCTGCTGTCCGCCGAGGCCCGGGTCGCCCTGCACCACATGCGCTCCGGCAACATGACCGACGACGACTGGACGCGGCTGGCCCGCCGCATGCCCGACGTCTCGGCGGCCCCCCTCTACATCGACGACTCCCCGAACCTGTCGATGATGGAGATCCGTGCCAAGTGCCGCCGGCTCAAGCAGCGCAACGACCTCCGCCTGGTCGTCATCGACTACCTCCAGCTGATGCAGGCGGGCGGCTCGCGCCGGCCCGAGAGCCGTCAGCAGGAGGTCTCCGACATGTCCCGGAACCTCAAGCTCCTGGCGAAGGAGCTGGAGGTGCCGGTCATCGCGCTCTCCCAGCTGAACCGTGGTCCCGAGCAGCGCACGGACAAGAAGCCCATGGTCAGCGACCTGCGCGAGTCGGGCTCCATCGAGCAGGACGCGGACATGGTCATCCTGCTGCACCGCGAGGACGCCTACGAGAAGGAGTCCCCCCGCGCGGGCGAGGCCGACCTGATCGTCGCCAAGCACCGCAACGGCCCCACGGCCACCATCACCGTGGCCTTCCAGGGCCACTACTCGCGCTTCGTGGACATGGCCCAGACCTGAGCCATGGGGTGCGCGGAGCCGGCTCGGCACCGGACGCACCCGGTCGTGTCCTCGTGGCCGTCGTCCGGGACCGACAGCGGTCCGGCGCGGGCCCGTTCCGGGATTCCGCAGGTCGGCCGGCCGCCCCGCGGTCAGCCCAGGGCGACCATCAGGGGCGCGTGGCGGCGGTGTTCGTCGCCGGGGAGGTCGCGGTCGCCCAGGACCATCAGGGTGTTGGGGAAGAAGGGCGCCACGCCGTGCTCCGCGGCCCAGCCGTCGAGGGCGTCGGGGGTGCCGGTGCGCAGGTCGAGGCGGACCGGGGTGCCCGCGTCCCGGGCGACCGCGGTGACCAGGCGCCGGGCCGTGGCGGCGTCCCCGGCAACGACCGGGCCCACGACCAGGGTGTCCGCGTTCAGCCAGGCGGCGGCGTAGCCGGTCAGGACGCCGTCCTCCCCGGCGGCCACCACCACGCGCTCGGCGAACCGGGGCAGGTCGCGCAGCAGGGTTGAGCGGTCGGCGCCGAACACCTGGGCGTCCAGGGCGAGCAGGGCCGGCAGGTCGGTTTCGGTGAAGGGCCGCGGCTCCGGCGTACCGGAGGGGACGGCGGTCGCGGCGGTCGCGGCGGGCGCGGCGAAGTGGCCGCGGTGCGTGACGACGGTGCCGATCGCCCGGAAGCCGAGCTTCTCGTAGAGCGGGCGGCCGCGTTCGGTGGCGTGCAGGGTGACGGTGTCGTCGCCCGCCTCGGCCAGCACGTGGGTCATGACGCGCCGTCCGAGGCCCCGTCCCTCGTACCGGGCCGCGACCAGGACCATGCTGACCGCCGCCAGGCCGCCCTCGTAGCGGGTGAGGACGGTGGTGGCGGCCAGGCCGTCGCCGTCGGGGGCGTCGACGCCGTAGCCGGTGCCGTGGGTGAGCAGGAAGTGCCACTTGTGCTCCTCGGCGCCCCAGCCGCGGCTGACGGCCAGCGCGCTGCAGGCGGGGAGGTCGGCGGGGGTGAGGCGGCGCACGGGGGCCGAGGGGGGCGAGGGGGCCGCGGGGATCGTCGGGGAAGTCATGCGGGCAGCGTGCCGTGGCGGCGGCGGGCGGCGCCCATAGTTTTCCCCTATGGTCATCGGCCGGTGCCTGGCTATCCTCCCGGGGTGACGCTGACCCTGCCCGCCCTGCGGGCGTTCGTGGCCGTGGCGCGCACGGGCTCGTTCTCGGCGGCCGCGCGCCGGCTGGACGTACGGCAGCCGACGGTGAGCGAGTCGGTGCGCCGCCTGGAGGCCGCCGCGGGGCGGCCGTTGCTGGTCCGCACCCGTGAACGGGCCGAACTGACCGACCTGGGACGGCGGATCCTCGCCCACGCGGTGGCGGCGGTCGACGCCGCCGACGAGCTCGAGGGGCTGCTGGCCGGGACGTCGAGGCCGTTCACCGTGGGCTTCCTGGGCGAGGCGGCGGCCGGCCGCACCCGGGAGCTGCTGGACCTTGTCCAGGCCCGCGTACCGGGTGAGGTACGGCTGCGCCGCTACGACTTCGACGACCCCTCCTGCGGGCTGCTGGACGGGCACTCCGACCTGGCCATCGTGTGGCCCCCGCTGGACGCCCCGGGCCTGGGGACGGTGACCGTCTCCAGTGACCGGCGCTGCGTGGCGCTGCCCGCGACGGACCCGCTGGCCCGCCGGAGCGAGGTCGCGCCCGCCGAACTGGGCGGCAGGACCTGGGTGGTGCCGCGGACCGGGGACGCGGCCTACGCCGGTTTCCGGCACCCGTCGGCCGTGGGCGTCGTCCACGTGGCGGGGACGGTGGAGTCCGGCTCGCTGGAGGAGACGCTCGAACTCGTCGCGGCGGGCCGCGGCTGCGCGCTGGCGAGCACGGCGACCGACGAGCACTACGCGCGGTCCAACGTGGTGATCGTGCCGCTGGCCGGGGACGTGCGCTGCACGGTCGCGCTGGCCTGGCGGGCCGCCGACCGCCGGCCCGCGGTCCGGGGGGCGGCGGAGGACGCCGCCCGGCTGTACGGAGGGACGCCGCCGGGCACCGGCCGGGCGGCGGGCGACGAGGGAGGGACCGCGTGGGACGGCTGCACATCTTCGACATGGACGGGACGCTGATGCACGGCTCCTCGGCGAGCATGGAACTCGCCCGGGAACTGGGGCTGGTGGCGGAGTTCCGCGAGCTGGAGCACGCGCTCGGGCGGGGCGTCCTGGACTCGCCGGGCTACGCGGAGCGCGCGTACGACCTGTGGCGGGCGCTCACCCCGGCGCAGGTGGCCGCGGCCTTCGAGGGCGCCCCGTGGCTGGCCGGGATACGGGAGGTGTGGGCGGACATCGCGGACCGCGGGGAGCACTGCGCGGTGGTGTCGCTCTCCCCGGACTTCTTCGTGCGGCGGCTGCTGGAGTGGGGGGCGCACGCGGTCCGGGCGTCGGTCTTCCCCGAGGTCCCGTTCGGCCCGGCGGCGGGGCTGGACGTGGCGGGGATCCTGGTGCCGGAGACGAAGGTGACGGCGGCGGACGAGCTCTGCGCCCGCTACGGCGTCAGCCGCCGGGAGTGCGTGGCCTACGGGGACTCGCTGTCGGACACGGCGCTCTTCGCGGCGGTGCCGGTGTCGGTGGCGGTCAACGGGGACCACCATGTGAGCGGGCTGGCGAGCCACGCGTACACCGGGCGCGATTTGCGTGAAGCGTATGCGCTGGTCGTGGGCTGAATACGTGACGATTGAAGGGTGATGATCGTCAGGGAATTGAGTGACGGCTGTGAAAGCGGTGACTCGGGGTAGGGTCGACAGGGTTCCGCGGCAGCGGGGCTCCACATTCGGCTGAGCTTAACGGGATCGGTATCGCCGTTTCCCGTACTTCCGGCTATTTGTCCGGGCGGCGGGAAGCCCTGGCAGGCTTTCCGCGCAGGATGTGTGGCCGACGTACGGACACCGACCGGGAGAAGCTCGAGGCGAAGCTGACCATGGACGCTCTGACCACGAACGCGGCCGAACCGGGCAAGGGAGCGGGGGCTGGGTCCCCCCGATGGTTCACGCCGCACACACCCCCTGACGGGCCGAGACCCCACCACGAGGGCGACGGTGCCGCCGCGCCGAGCCGCCCGGTACGGCCGATAAGGCCGGTGGGCACGGGAGCCGGGCGGACCGCCGACCCGGGACCCGCGCTGCCGAGGCCTGGCCCCGCGCAGGACACGGCGGGGCCGCGGCACCATCCCGAGCCGCCGGCCCAGCAGCCCCCGCCCAGGGCGGAGGCCCGGCCGCGGTCGGCGCCGCAGAGCGCGGACGCGCAGCTGATCCGGCGCACGATGGAGGAAGTCGCGCCCGTCGCTGACAAGACGACGTCGTATTTCTATGCACTTTTGTTCATACGACATCCGGAGTTGCGCGAACTTTTTCCCGCCGCGATGGACTCGCAGCGCGACCGTTTGCTGAAAGCACTCCTGACCGCCGCGGAGCACATAGACGACGCCGAGATACTCACCGAATACCTGTCCCACCTGGGCCGCGGCCACCGCAAATACGGCACGCGCCCCGAGCACTATCCGGCCGTGGGGGAATGCCTGATCGGGGCGTTGACCCGGTACGCGTCGGCCGTCTGGAACGACCAGGTCGAGGCCGCCTGGGTGCGCGCCTACACGGTGATCTCGCAGATCATGATCGACGCGGCGGCGGCCGACGAGAAGCACGCGCCGCCGTGGTGGCAGGCCGAGATCGTCAGCCACGAACCGCGCACCTCCGACATCGCCGTGGTCAGCGTCCGCCCCGACCAGCCCTATCCCTTCCTCGCGGGCCAGTACACGACCCTGGAGACCCCCTGGTGGCCCCGGGTCTGGCGGCACTACTCCTTCGCCTGCGCCCCCCGCTCGGACGGCCTGCTGGTCTTCCACGTCAAGGCCGTCCCGGCCGGCTGGGTCAGCGGGGCGCTGGTGCACCGCGCCCGGCCGGGCGACGTCCTGCGGCTCGGCCCGCCGGCCGGCTCCATGGTCGTCGACCACAGCACCGACAACGGGCTGCTCTGCCTGGGCGGCGGCACCGGCATCGCCCCCATCAAGGCGCTGGTCGAGGACGTCGCCGAGCACGGCCGCCGCCGGGCCATGGACGTCTTCTACGGCGCCCGCAGCGACCACGACCTGTACGACCTGGACACCCTGCTGCGGCTCGCGCAGCGCCACCCCTGGCTCTCGGTGCGCCCCGTGGTCTCCCACGGCCGCGGCGAAGGGGGGCTGCACGGCCCGCTCCCCGAGATCGTGCAGCAGTACGGCCCCTGGCCCGAGTACGACGCGTACCTGAGCGGGCCGCCCGGGATGATCCGCAGCGGCGTCGACACCCTCGTGCGCGGCGGCATGCCGTCCCGGCGCATCCGGCACGACCTGATCGAGGAACTGGTCGCGGCGGGCCCTTGAGTCCGCCCCCACACGTCCCCACCCCACCCCCACGAGGAGAAACGTTGCCGCAGGAACGTCCCGGCAGTGCGGGCGAGCACCGTGTCCAGGAGGAGATGGGCACGGCCGACCGCGCGGACCGCTTCTACGCCGAGCAGGTGCTGGACCACCTCAACCCGCGGATGCGGGAGTTCACCGAGCGGCAGGAGATGTTCTTCCTGTCCACGGCGGACGCCCGGGGGGAGTGCGACAGCACGTTCAGGGCAGGTCCGCCCGGCTTCCTGACCGTCCTGGACGAGCGGACGCTGGTCTACCCCGAGTACCGGGGGAACGGCGTGATGGCGTCGGTCGGCAACCTGCGCGAGAACCCGCACGTGGGCATCCTGATGGTCGACTTCACCCGGGACCGGATCGGGCTGCACGTCAACGGCCGCGCCCGGCTGGTCCCGGACGGCGCCATGCGGGCCCTGTACCCCTCGCTCCCGGTGGACGCGGTGCCCGGCCGCAGGCCGCAGCTGTGGGTGCGGGTGAGCGTCGTCGAGGCGTACGTGCACTGCTCCAAGCACATCCCGCGGATGGCGAAGGTGCCCCTGCAGGGCGGCCGGGCCTGGGGCACCGACGACGTGCGGCGCAAGGGCGGCGACTACTTCGGGGCCGCGGCCGACGCCGCGCACACGCGTCCGGCCCGGCCCGGTGGCGGCCGCCCGGGCTGGTTCGGCGCCTGAGGGTGCCCGAGGGGCCCGAGGTGGGCCTGGCGGCGCCCGGGGACGTCCGACGCCGCCCGCGCGCCCGCCCGCGGGTCAGCCGAGGTCGGCCGAGAGCAGTCCCAGCACCCCTTCGATGTTGCCGTCGAGGTAGTGCCGCAGGGTCAGCGGCACGATCTCGACGGAGGCGAGCCCGACCCGGCTGAAGGGCACGCGGACCACGTCGTAGGTGCCCGAGGGTTCGTCCACCTCCGGGCCGTGCCGCCGCGAGGGGTCCATGGAGGCCAGCCGGCACACGAAGAAGTGCTGCACCTTCACGCCGTGCGAGCCGTCCTCGCCGATGTGCTCGACGGTGTCGACGAAGGCCGGGACCACATCGGTGACCTTGGCGCCCAGCTCCTCGTCCAGTTCTCTGTGGAGCGCCTCGACGATGGTGGCGTCCTCGGTCTCGACGCCGCCGCCGGGGGTGATCCAGTACGGGTTGAGCCCTGGCTTGGTGCGCTTGATGAGCACCAGGGCGTCGCCGTCGAGCAGGATGGCACGTGCGGTGCGCTTGACCACCGGCCGGGTGGCCGGGGCGGTCGCTGCACCGGGTGTGGCAGGTGCTTCGATGTCCGGGGGCATGCCAGAGATCTGCCGCGGCGCGGGAGGCGGCAAACGCCTCCGGGACGGCGAATCGGAACGTCCCGTTCTCACGGAGGCCACCCGCCGTACGCCGGGCGCGGTCACCAGGCCGCGGAGGAGCGCATCAGCTGCTCGTGCACCCGCGCGATGTGCGGCAGCGCGAGCGTCCCGGCGCGCACCGAGACGAAGTACGTGCGCAGGGGCGGCACCGGCGGCTCCAGGAGCGCACGCGCGGCGCCCGCCGTGATCGCCTCGCAGCACAGGTAGCGAGGCAGGACGGCCATGCCGACCCCGGCGACCACGCACTCCAGGACGGCCCTCAGGTCGGGCACGACCACGGCGGGGACGATGGCGGGGGTGGCGTCGAAGACCGCCGACCAGTAGTGGTCGATCAGCGGCATGCCCTCGTCGTAGGAGATCACGGGGACGTCGTCGAGGACCCGTGCCCCGTGGGTGCGTACCGCGAGCGGGCCGCCGATCCGCTCCTGCCAGGCGGGGGCGGCCACGAGTATCTGCTCCTCGTCCCACAGGGCGGTGGCGGTCAGCAGCCGGTCGCGCGGCCGGACGGTGCCGATGGACAGGTCGTGGTGGCCCGCGGCGAGGCCGGCCAGCGCCTCGTCCTCGCCGGCCAGCGCGATGCGCAGCTGCAGGCCCTCGGCGATCAGCGGGGCGAGGGCGGGGAGGGCGCGCAGGGAGGTGAAGGTGGGCGGCCCGGCGAGGTGCAGGGTGCGGTTGCCGGACTCCTCGTCGAGGTCCGCCTCGGTTATCTCCAGCAGGGCGTCGAGGTGCGGGGCCACCCGGTGGGCCAGGTCGTCGCCGACGGGGGTCGGGGCGACGCCGCGCGGCAGGCGCAGGAAGAGGGGGCGGCCGACCTGCCGTTCCAGGCTGCGGATCTGGCTGGTGACGGCGGGCTGCGACAGTCCCAGCAGCTGGGCGGCCCGGGTGAAGGAACCGGCTCGGTGCACGGTGACGAACGTGCGCAGCAGAGCCAGATCCATGGAACCGCTCCCTCCCAGCCACCGGTACGACCGCAACATATAAATATATCGATAGGTCTGTATCGCAACTGTGATTGGACACTGACGCAGAGTCAACTAGCCTTGTTCGGGCGGATCTCCGCGCGTAAAGCCAGGGTGGTCCGAGCCACGAGGGGGGAGGCTCGGACCACCCATTCTGCGTAGGGCCCTCTACGTAGATATATCTGTTCGAAATGAACGGACGGGGTCAGCGCGCCGCGGCGTCCAGTGCCTGCGTCACGTCCCGCACGATGTCGGCCGCGTCCTCGACGCCGACCGAGAAGCGGACGAAGCCCTCGGGAACGGCGTCGCCGCCCCACCGCGCCCTGCGCTCGGCGGTGCTGGTCACACTGCCGAAACTGGTGGCCTCTGTGGTCAGCAGCAGCGCCGACAGGAAGCGCTCGGCGTGCTCCTTGTCGGGCAGCGTGAAGGACACCACACTGCCGAACCGGCCCATCTGCGCGGTCGCGACGGGGTGCGCCGGGTCGTCCACCAGGCCGGGGTGACGTACGTCGGTCACCTCGGCACGCCGGAGCAGCGCGGCGGCCAGTTCCAGGGCGTTGGCGGCCTGCCGGTCCACCCGCAGCGCGAGCGTGGACAGCGAACGGTGCGCCAGCCAGGCCTCCATGGGGCCGGGGATCGCACCGACGGTCTTGCGCCACAGCCGCACCCCGGCGGCGAGTTCGGGCCGACGGGTGGTCACGTAGCCCAGCAGCAGGTCGCCGTGGCCGGACAGCGCCTTGGTGCCGCTCGCCACCGAGAAGTCCGCGCCCAGCTCCAGCGGGCGTTGGCCGAGCGGGGTGGCGAGGGTGTTGTCGACCGCCACGAGCGCGCCCGCGGCGTGCGCGGCGTCGGCGAGCCGGCGGATGTCGCACACGTCCAGGCCCGGGTTGGACGGCGTCTCGATCCACAGCAGCTGTGCGCCCTCCAGCGCCTCCAGTTGGCCGTCGCCCGCGGTGGGCGCCAGCCGCACCGCGATCCCGTAGTCCTCCAGGCGGCTCTGGAGCGAGCGGGTGGCCTGGTAGCTGTCGGAGGGCAGCACCACGGTGTCGCCGGAGCGCACCTGGGAGAACAGCACGGAGGAGACGGCGCCCATGCCGGAGGAGAAGACCAGCGTCTCGGCGGGGACGTCCGGGGACTCCAGCGCCGAGATCGCCTCCTCCAGCCGGGTCCAGGTGGGGTTCTCGTCACGGCCGTAGGTGTACGGGCCGGTGACGTCGCCCGGCAGGTGGAAGTGCGCGGCGAACACCGGGCCGGGCAGCGCCGGCTCGTGGGGCCGGGCCGGCGGCCGGCCCGCGTGCACGCTGCGGGTGCTGTCCCCCGGCCTGCTCTCGTACTCCGTCATCGCCCTCTCCTCGTTCTCCCCGTCGTCGCGAACGTACAGGCGGAAGATACCGGTGTACGGGCCAACGAACACGGGCGTCCGCTAGGCGGACGCCAGCACCGCCCGCGCGGCACGACCCGCGGCGGCCCCGTAGCCCGCGCCGAACAGGACGGCGTGCACCAGCAGGGGGTGCAACTGGTGCAGGGGCACGCGTTCCCGGCGCCCGGGCAGCGGCCGGACCTCCTCGTACGCGGCGAGCACCCGCTCCAGGTGCGGACAGCCGAACAGCTCCAGCATCGCCAGGTCGGCCTCGGGGTGCCCGCCCTGCGCCGCCGGGTCGACGAC
Source organism: Streptomyces sp. NPDC111520 (assembly GCF_055635295.1). NCBI lineage: Bacteria > Bacillati > Actinomycetota > Actinomycetes > Kitasatosporales > Streptomycetaceae > Streptomyces > Streptomyces sp. NPDC111520. The sequence goes on from NZ_JBVKBW010000010.1 coordinate 133,156, forward strand.
CCGGGCGCGGCCGTCGGCGGCGAACAGGACGTTGCCGGACCACAGATCGCCGTGGATCACCGCGGGCGGCCGGGCGGGGCCGCCGATCCGCGGCAGCAGTTCGCAGACCCGCTCCACCGCGCGGACGTCCGCCGGTGCCATGGCCCCGCCGTCGGCGGCCCGCCGCAGGAAGGGCAGCAGCCGGCCGGCGGCGTGGAAGGCCGCCCAGTCCCCTGAGCCGGGCGACGGCGACGGCAGGGGGAGCGGCCCGATGAAGGCGGGGTGCGCCGTCCCGAACCCCGGGGCGGGGACCCGGTGGAGCGCGGCGAGTTCACGGCCGAGGCGCTCCGCCGCGGCAGGAGTGGCCGGACCCGGCTCGACCCACTCCAGCACGAGCGTGCGGTCGTCGGCGGCCAGCACCTCCGGCACGGCCACCGTCCCCGTGCCGCCCAGCAGCCGCAGCCCCGCGGCCTCGGCGGCGAAGAAGCCCGGCGGCGCGTCCGGGAGGGTCTTGGCGAAGACCGGGCCGCCCGAGCGGCGCAGCAACCGGACGGAGTGGCAGACGGAACCTCCGCCCACCGGGCCGGCCTCGGTCACCGGCTCCCCCAGCAGGGCGGCGACCCGGTCCGCGAGCCCGGCCGGAGCGGTCACGGCGCGGGCGCGGGCTCGCTGCGGAGGGCGTCGCGCACGGCGTCCACGAGGCCGTCGGCGGCGGCCTCGCACATCTCCAGGCACTCCTCGAAGCCGCTCAGGTCCCCGTAGTACGGGTCGGGGACGTCCAGGCCCCCGCCGTCCGCGCCGCCGTCCGCGGCGGGGTCGTAGGAACGCAGCAGCCGCACCTTGGCGGCGTCCTGCGGGGTGGGCGCCAGCCGGCGCAGGTCCCGCAGGTGGCCCGAGTCGAGGGCGATCACCAGGTCGAGCCCGGCGAACCACTCGGGCTGGAACTGGCGCGCGATGTGCTCGTACCCGTAACCGGCCGCGCGGAGCACGGCCACCGTACGGTGGTCGGCGCCGTCACCCTCGTGCCAGGAGCCGGTGCCCGCGCTGTCGGCGACGACCAGGCCGCCGAGCCCGGCGTCCTCGGCGCGGGCGCGGAAGACGGACTCGGCCATCGGCGAACGGCAGATGTTGCCGGTGCAGACGAAGCACACCCGCAGCGGGTTGGTGCGGGAGGACGGAGCGCTCATGGGCTCCATGATGCAGCCCCCGGGTCAGTCCTCGTCGGGGAGGACCATGTTCAGGGCCCACGAGACGATGCTGATGATCAGGCCACCGAGGAACGCCGCCCAGAAGCCCTCGACGTGGAAGTCCAGGTCGAGCTTGCCGGAGATCCAGGAGGTCAGCAGCAACATCAGGGCGTTGACGACCAGCGTGAACAAGCCGAGCGTCAACACCAGCAGCGGCAGCGACAGCAGCTTCACCAGCGGCTTCACCAGCCAGTTCACCACGCCGAAGACCAGGGCGACGAGGATCAGGGTGAGGGCCCTGTGGCCGGTGTCGTCACCGGTGAGCGTGATGTTGCCCACGAGCCAGATGGCCACCAGCAGGGCTCCGGCGTTCGCGAGCGTCTTGACGACGAAGTTCATCATGGCTGAGATCGTCGCAGAAGTGATCCCGCAGGCACAGTGGTGAGAGGGAGCGGCCAAGTGAAGGTGTTCCGGCTGGACGACCTGGAGGCCGAGCGGGCCGCCAACGAGGGCGCGTACCTCAGCTTCCTGCGCGGGCGGAACATGTCCGCCGGGCTCTACGCCCTCCGGGCCGGCGAGCTCGACCCGCAGAAACCGCACGCCCAGGACGAGATCTACCTGGTCGTGAGCGGCCGGGCGCTGATCACCGTGGGGGAGGAGACGACCCACGTCGCGCGCGGCAGCGTGGTCTACGTCCCGGCGGGGGCGCCGCACCGCTTCCACCACGTCACCGAGGACCTGAAGGTGCTGGTGGTCTTCTCGCCCCCCGAGGCCTGAGCGCCGCCGCCCCCGGTTTCCCGTAGGGGGAGGGTCAGGGACGGATGGGGACCGCGGGGCCTCCGCACGGGGCCGTCGCGGCCCTAGCCTGGGAGCGGAAGGACGACAAGGAGGAGGAAACGGTGAAGCTCTTCGAGGGCCTGCCCTGGTGGGTCAAGCGGGTCGCGGTGCCGGTGATCGCGATCGTGGTCTTCGGCGGCATGATCGCCAGCGCGATCGGGTTCCTGTTCTGGCTGCTGTTCAAGGTGCTGGTGTTCGTGGCGCTGGTCGGCGGCCTGGTGTACGTGGTCAAGAAGTTCACCTCGTCCTCGTCCGACTCCCGCGACAAGTGGTGACCCCGTGGGGCCCGGTGGCCGGGCCCCACGGGAGGCGCGCCGCTCAGTCCTGGAGCCGGACGCGCTCGGGGCCCCGCGGCGCCGCACCGTTCGGTGGGGCGTCGCCGCCGGCGCCGGTCGCGCCGTTCATCTGGGCGAGCAGCTGACGGGCCAGACCCAGGCCCGTCCCGCCCATGGTGAGCGCCTTGGCGAACATCTCCGACATCCCGTCGGCGCCGTTGAGCAGCACCATGTGGTCGACGTTGCCGAAGGCCTCGGCGCCCGCCCGGACGATCTCCGGCCAGTTCTCGGCCAGCTGCTGGGCGACGACCGCCTCCTGGTTCTCCGCCAGGGCCGCGGCCCGCGCCTTGATCGCCTCGGCCTCCGCCAGGCCCCTGGCCTTCGCGGACTCGGCCTCCGCCAGACCCCGCGCCTGCGTCGCGGCGGCCTCCGCCTCACCCGTGGCCCGGGTGGCCGCGGCGGTCGCCTCACCGCTGACCCGCGTCTGCTCCGCCTGCGCGGCAGCGGCCGTCTTGACCCGGTTCGCCTCGGCGGCGGCGGCCAGTTCGGTCTCGCGGGCCTTCGCCTCGGCCGCCGAGATGCGCGCGTCGCGCTCGGCCTCGGCCAGCGTCCGCTTCTCGTACGCGGAGGCGTCCGCCGGCTTGCGGACGTCCGCCTGCAACTGCTGCTCGCGCCGCTGCGCCTCCAGCTCCGCGACCCGGGTCTCCTGCACGACGACCTCCTGCCGGGCCGCCGCCTCCGCGAGCGGGCCCGCCTGCCGGGAGGACGCGGTGGCCTTGTCCCGCTCGGCCATGTAACCGGCCTGCAGGATCTGGCTGTCCCGGGTCGCCTCGGCCATGCGGGCGGCGGCCTGCTGCTCGGCCTCGGTCGCCAGCCGGTCCGCCTCCGCCTGCGCGATGCGGGCGTCGCGCTGGACGGCCGCGGCGTGCGGCGCGGCCAGGTTGTTGATGTAGCCGGTCGGGTCGACGATCTCGTGGATCTGCAGCGAGTCGATGATCAGCCCGAGCTTCTCCATCTCCGAGCCCGACGCGGCCCGGGTCTCGGCGGTGAGCCGTTCCCGGTCCCGGATCATCTGCTCCACCGTCAGCCCGCCCACGATGGACCGCAGATGACCCGCGAAGACGTTGTGCACCCGCTCGGGCATGAACTTCTGCTGGTCCAGGAAACGCCGCGCGGCGTTGGCGATCGACACCATGTCGTCGCCGACCTTGAAGATGACCACGCCGTGCACCTTCAGCGGGATGCCCTGCTGGGTGACGCAGTCCACGTTCAGCTCGGCCTCGTTGAGGTCGAGCGAGAGCCTGCGCACCGCCTGGACGCCGGGCAGGACCAGGGTCCCGCGTCCCGTGACGATGCGGAACCCCATCCCCTCCCCCACCCCGTCCGTACGGTGCTTGGAACCGGAGATCACCAGTGCCTCGTTGGGCTCGGCGACCCGCCACATGAGCCGGAACAGGCCGACCAGAATGATGATCGCGACGAGCGCCCCGCCCGCCGCAACGCCGATCAGCATCGGCATACGCCCCCTTACGGATGGCCCCGTTCGGGGCCGCGTACGGGAGTGTGCGCCCGTGGTTGACGGTGCGGTAGGTCCTGGCGGATCCTTGTCGCTTTCTTGACGTGGAGTGGAGCGCTCCGCTCAGCCGTACGCGGGCGCCACGTACACGGTGCGCGGCGGCAGGTGTTCCACGACCACCACGACCGTGCCCTTCTCTATGCGCTCCCCCTCCGTCGCCGGGTACGCCAGGAACGCCTCCGCACCGCCCCGGACGGGCACGATCACCTCACCGACCAGCCCCGGCCCGACCGTTCCGGTCACCCGGCCCTGCAGTCCCACCACGTCCCCCGCCCCCCTGCGGTCACTTGGCGCGGCGCCGGTGCCCGCGACCGGAGCCCACGGGAACAGTGTCGCCGCTGCCGCGGTCCGCCGACACCACCAGGACGGCCAGCGCGGTCGTCAGCGGCACCGCCACCACCAGGCCGATGCTGCCCACCAGGGTCCGCACGATCTCCTCGGCGACCAGCTCGCTGCCCGCCACCGCCAGCACCCCGCGCTCCGCGATGGAGAAGAGCAGCAGCAACGGCAGCGCCGCGCCCGCGTAGGCCAGCACCAGCGTGTTGACGACCGAGGCGATGTGGTCCCGCCCGATCCGCATCGCCGCCGAGTACAGCCGCCGCCGGCTCGCCGCCGGGTCGGCCTCGCGCAGCTCCCACACCGCCGAGGTCTGGGTGACCGTCACGTCGTCCAGGACGCCCAGCGAACCGATGATGATGCCGGCCAGCAGCAGGCCGCGGATCTCGATGTCCGGGTACAGGGAGTGGATCAGCCCCGTCTCGTCGGAGGTGTTGCCGCTGAGCAGCGCCCAGTCGATGAACACCGAGCCCAGGACGCCGATCAGCAGCAGCGAGCAGAGCGTGCCCAGGACCGCCACCGAGGTGCGGGCGTTGAGGCCGTGGCACATGTAGAGCGCGATCAGCATGATGGCGCTGCCGCCGATCACCGCCACCAGCAGCGGATTGCTGCCGTGCAGGATCGCCGGGAGGATGAACTGCGTCAGCACCGCGAAGCTGATGACCAGCGCGACCAGCGCCAGCACCCCGCGCAGCCGGCCGACCACGACCACCACCAGGGCGAAGATCCCGGCCAGCAGCCACAACGGGAAGGCCCGGTCGACGTCGGTCACCGAGTACTGCAGTTCGCGCGGCGCCTGCGGCGCGTACGCCAGCAGCACCTTCTGGCCCTTGGTGTAGTGCCGCGTCTGGGTCGGCTGCACGATCTCGGTGAAGGTGCGGCCCGCGTCCTTGCCCGAGGTGACCTCGATGGTCGCGCGTTCGCAGATCGCCGGACCGGACGGCGCCTGCGCCGGCCCGGGGGAGGGCTCGGCGCCGGCGCCCGGTTCCGCGTTGACGTCGGCGCACTTGACGTCCTCGACCTTCACCACCCGCCCGGACTGCGTCTGCTGGTCGAAGCCGACACCGGTGCGCGCGTGCTCCGGCACACCGCCCGGCCACAGCACGACCAGACCGGCCACGACGGCGGCGACGAACGGGATCAGCACCGCGGCGATGACCTTGCGCAGGTGCCGGGAGACCGGCGGTACCGGGCCGTGGGCGTGGCCGTGACCGTGGGCGTGTGCGTGCGGCTGTTGGGAGTCCACGACCCGATCATCGCAACACCCTCTGGTGTGCGTCAGCGAGGACCCGCTAGCGTTGAGGCACCTTTGCAAACGCGGGAGCTCGGAGCACCGGGCTGAGAGGGCGCTGACCGGCCGAAGGGCCGCAGCTGCGCCGACCGCTGAACCTGTTACCGGGTAATGCCGGCGTAGGGAGTGGGTCTCATGACCATGCAGGATGCACGCGCGCGCGAAATCGGCTGGCACAAGGGCTACGTGACCGGGTCCCGCCCGGACATCGCGGTCCCCGTCCGCCGGGTGCACCTGACCAACGGCCGGGACGTGACGCTGTACGACACGTCCGGCCCGTACACCGACCCGAACGTGACCACCGACGTCCGCCGCGGCCTCCCGCCGCTGCGGGAGAACTGGATCGTCGCCCGCGGCGACACCGAGGAGTACCCCGGTCGCCCCGTCCGCCCCGAGGACGACGGCCTCAAGCACACCTCACCGCGCGGCGGCCTGCGCAACCTGGACGCCGTCTTCCCCGGCCGCCCCCGCCTGCCCCGGCGCGGCCGTCCCGGAGAACCGGTCACCCAGCTCGCGTACGCGCGGCGGGGCGAGATCACCCCGGAGATGGAGTACGTCGCCCTCCGCGAGGGCGTCTCCCCCGAGGTCGTCCGCGAGGAGATCGCGGCGGGACGCGCCGTCCTGCCGGCGAACGTCAACCACCCGGAGATCGAGCCGATGGTCATCGGCAAGCGGTTCCTGGTGAAGGTCAACGCCAACATCGGCAACTCGGCCGTCACCTCCTCCATCGAGGAGGAGGTCGACAAGATGACCTGGGCCACCCGCTGGGGCGCCGACACGGTCATGGACCTGTCCACCGGCCGCAACATCCACACCACGCGCGAGTGGGTGCTGCGCAACTCCCCCGTGCCGATCGGGACCGTCCCCCTCTACCAGGCCCTGGAGAAGGTGGACGGCAAGGCCGAGGAGCTGACCTGGGAGATCTACAAGGACACCGTCATCGAGCAGGCCGAGCAGGGCGTCGACTACATGACGGTCCACGCCGGCGTGCTGCTGCGCTACGTCCCGCTGACCGCCCGCCGCAAGACGGGCATCGTCTCCCGCGGCGGGTCGATCATGGCGGCCTGGTGCCTGGCCCACCACAAGGAGAGCTTCCTCTACGAGAACTTCGAGGAGCTCTGCGAGATCCTCGCCGCCTACGACGTCACCTACTCCCTGGGCGACGGCCTGCGCCCCGGGTCCATCGCGGACGCCAACGACGAGGCACAGTTCGCCGAGTTGCGCACGCTCGGCGAACTCAACTCCGTGGCCAAGCGGCACGGCGTGCAGACCATGATCGAGGGGCCGGGGCACGTCCCCATGCACAAGATCAAGGAGAACATCGACCTCCAGCAGGAGATCTGCGAGGAGGCGCCGTTCTACACCCTCGGCCCGCTCACCACCGACATCGCGCCCGCGTACGACCACATCACCTCCGGCATCGGCGCCGCGATGATCGCCTGGTGGGGCACGGCCATGCTCTGCTACGTCACCCCCAAGGAGCACCTGGGCCTGCCCGACCGCGACGACGTCAAGACCGGCGTCATCACCTACAAGATCGCCGCCCACGCCGCCGACCTGGCCAAGGGCCACCCCGGCGCCCAGGACTGGGACGACGCGCTCTCCGACGCCCGCTTCGAGTTCCGCTGGGAGGACCAGTTCAACCTGGCCCTCGACCCGGACACCGCACGGGCCTTCCACGACGAGACGCTCCCGGCGGAACCGGCCAAGACCGCGCACTTCTGCTCCATGTGCGGTCCGAAATTCTGTTCGATGAAGATCTCCCAGGACATCCGCCGCCAACACGGCGGCACCGCAGAGGAGATCGAGGCGGGCATGGCGGAGAAGTCCCGCGAGTTCGCCGCCTCCGGCAACCGGGTGTACCTGCCGCTGGCGGACTGATCCGGGGTGCTCCGGCGGCCCGCCCACCACGGGCCGCCGGAGCCACCGGTACGCCGGTCACCCGTGGGCGGTGTCCGGGCCCAGGAACAGGCGCGCCAGGCGGGGCAGGCGGCGGTGCATCTCGGCGTCGTCGTCGAAGTCGAAGTCCTCGCCCATGTCGGGCTCGGAGGGCGTGCCCGCACCGGTGGGGCGGTGGGCGGCCCAGGCGGTCCAGAAGGAGTTCCGGTCGCCCGTGAGCCGCTCGAACGCCTGGGCGGCCACGTAGTTCATGTCCTCGTCGAAGAGGGCGTGGTCGTCCCCGTTCCGGGCGGCCGCGACCACGGTGGGGTGACCGGCCAGGCTGTCCGGCTGGGCGGCGACGCGGTCGTACCACGCGCGGCCCTGGGCGATGACCCCGGCGCGGAAGTCCATGAAGGAGTCGTCGGAGCAACCGCCGCCCACCAGGTAGGCGGCGGCCCAGACGTCCCAGCGGTACAGGGCGTCGTGCACTGCGTCGAAGCGTTCCGCGTAGCCGAGGACCTCCCGGGCCGGGAACTCGGTGAGCAGGCCGGCCAGCACCTCGTCGACGGGCTCGCCGCTCGTCGCCGCGGTGGAGCGGGCGGATTCGATCAGGGACCAGAACCGGTCGATGTCCATGGTCCGTACTGTGGCACCGGGGTACGACAGCGCCTCGGCGCGGCGGGTCAGTCCGGGCCGTGGTCCGGGCCGCCGAAGTCGGGGCTGGAGAAGTCGGGGCTGGAGAAGTCCGGGCTGGTGAAGCGGTCGCCGGGTTCGGGGGAGGACTCGTGGCCGGGGCTGGAGAAGTCCGGGCGGGAGTAACCGAGCCGCGGCATCCGGGGGTTGGCGCCGCCGGTGGTCGCGGTGGGGGCGGTGGGGGCCGCGTCGGCGGCCTTGGCGAGGGCGTCGTCGAGGAAGGGCTGCAGCCCGCGCTCCACCAGCGCCCGGCGCCACACCTCGCGGGCGAGCGCGACGTCGCGGGGCTCGTCGCCCGGAGGGTCGTGGAGGGCGGTCGAGCCGTTGCGCAGCGCGGTGAGCAGCAGCCCGACCATTCCGATGACGATGCCGCAGACGGCGACGGCCGCGAAGAGCCAGCCGGCCTGCCGCAGCGGCGGGGCGATCGCCGGCTCTGGGTGCCCGAAACGCAGGGCGTACCCGAGCACGAGGAAGATGACGGCGGCCGTGCCCGCCAGGATCGGTGTGAGCACGGCGACGACGGCGAACAGCCCGGCGCCGGAGCCGTCCGCGGCGACCGGGGCCGCCGCGGCCGCGTAGCCGAGGCCCGGCACGGCCGCGGTGCGTGCCTCGCGGCGTTGTTCCGCGAAGGCCTCGCGGACCTTGACGAACTGCTCGTACTCGGGCGCGGCGCAGCCCGAGATGGACTCGGCCGCGTTGAGCGCCATGGTGCGCAACTGCTCGGCGTTCAGGCGGTTCCGCGTGCCGGCGAGGGCGGCCCGCGTGCCCTCCGAGTGCAGAGCCGTGTCGAGGGCTCGCTCGAACTCCGGGCGGTCCTCGGTCAGCAGGTGTGGAGCGCTGTTCATGTGCATCCCCCGATGCTCCGTCTCCGGTTCCTCCCGGGGTTCACGAAGGACGAAGGTCCGGTCCGGCTGGGCGGAAGCGGAGGAGAAGCTGCCTACGGATATCCCGATGGTAGAGCGCGGAGGTGACGCGGTGACAGAGTGTTTCCGGAAAATGGGGGTTTCGGGGTCTACAACGGCAGCTGTGCGACCAGGAGTTTGCCGTCCATGGTCACCCCGCCGTCCATGGCCACCGCCAGGTCCTCCGCGTACACGTGCGGTCCCTCGACGACCGCGGAGCGGTCCGGCTGTTCGGTGCCGGGCTCGGCCCCCGGTTCGCCGAGCAGGTACGGGATGGGGCTGTGGCCGTGGACGACGCGGTGGCCGCCGTAGGTGTCCAGCAGTTCGCGGGCGGCCTGCGGCCCGGCGTCGCCACGGAAGGCGAAGCGCCGGGTGAACTTGCGGAACAGCTCCCAGCACTCGTCGGCGTCGCCGCGCTGCAGGATGCCGGTGACGGCGTCGTTCATCGCGTCGATGGTGGTGCCGTACTCCAGGTACGCGGTCGTGTCGGAGTGCAGCAGCAGGTGGCCGTCGGTGAGGGCGGCGGCGTCCAGCCGGGACATCCAGGCGACGTGGTGGTCCTGCAGCCGCTCCATGTCGGTGGTCTGGCCGCCGTTGAGGCGCCAGGCGGCCAGGAAGGAGGCGGTGCCCGCGACGGAGTTCACGGGGGTGTCGCCGAAGCGGTGGGCGCCGAGCAGCAGCAGTTCGTGGTTGCCCATGAGGGCCCTGGCGTAGCCGCCGGCCGCGGCGGCCTCCGCGGACAGCTGCATGACCAGCTCGATCACGCCGATGCCGTCGGGGCCGCGGTCGGTGAAGTCACCGAGGAACCACAGGCGGGCGTTGCCGGCCGCCCAGTGGCCCTCGGAGTCGATCAGCCCGGTCGCGTACAGGGCCTCGCACAGCCGGTCCAGGTAGCCGTGGACGTCGCCGACCACGTAGAGCGGGCCCAGCGCCTGCGTGTCGGCCACCGTGACCACCGGGAGGTCACGCTGCGTGGGCGTGTACTCCGGCGGCATCATCTGCTCGTCGATCATGGTCGGTTCGTGCCCGGCCGGATGTCCCGGTGGGGCCCCGACGGCATCGGCGGGGTGCGCCGACGGCGTCATGGGCGCACCGTGCGCCACTGCCTCCGCGGGGTCCTGAGACCAGCCGTACGAGGTACCGGGCATGGGTCCCTGACCTGCCCCCTGAGTCATCGACCCCTCCACCGTCGCGCCACCATCCGCCCATCATAGGAATGACGATGTCGTGGCGTGACACACCTGCTGATAGCGATTTCATCCGGTGCGGACAAATCCCCCCGGGGCGGGCCGTTCTCGCCCCGGAAGTGTCCGTTCCTATTCTCCCGCGGGCCCGCGGGGCGGGCTGACGGTGGTGCGCGGCGAGCGTCGCTGCGAGGAGGTGCGGACGATCAGGTCGGTCGGCATGACCTGCTGCACGGGGCGTCCCGCGTCCACCCCCTCGATGGCGTCGATGAGCAGCTGGACGACGGCGGTGCCGATCCGGCCCGGTTTGAGGGAGAGCGTGGTGATCGGGGGCTCGGTCGTCGCGTAGACCGTGCTCTCGCTGCAGCAGACCAGCAGGAGGTCGTCGGGTACGCGCAGCCCGTAGCGGCGGGCGGCGGCGAGCAGGTCGGTGCCGTTGGGGTCGAAGAGGCCGTAGACCGCGTCGGGGCGGTCGGGCCGGGCGAGCAGGCGGTCCGCGGCGACGGCGCCCGCGCACGGGTCGTGGGCGGGGTAGGCCTCGACGACGGGTTCCTGGCCGATCCGCTCGCACCAGTCGAGGTAGGCGGTGGTGGACAGCCGGGTGTAGGTGTCGGTGCTGGTGCCGGTGAGCAGGCCGATCCTGCGCGCGCCGGCCTCGGCGAGGTGTTCCAGGATGCCGAGCACGGCGGCCTCGTGGTCGTTGTCGACCCAGGCCTGGACGGGCAGGCTGCCGGTCGGGCGGCCGTCGCTGACCACGGGGATGCCCTGCCGCACCAGTTCGGTGACCATCGGGTCGTGGTCGGAGGGGTCGATCACGACCGTGCCGTCCAGTGCGACGTTGCTCCACACGTCGTGCCGGGAGGAGGCCGGCAGGATGACCAGGGCGTAGCCGCGGGCGAGCGCGGCGGAGGTGGCGGCCCGGGCCATCTCGGCGAAGTAGGCGAACTCCGTGAAGGTGAAGGGCTCTTCCCCGTACGTCGTGACGGTCAGGCCGATCAGCCCCGAGCGCCCGGTGCGCAGCGTGCGGGCGGCGGCGGAGGGGCGGTACCCCAGCCGGTCGGCGACCTCACGGACGTGACGGCGGGTGGCGTCGGGCAGTCGGCCCTTGCCGTTGAGCGCGTCGGAGACGGTGGTGATCGATACCCCGGCCGCGGCGGCCACGTCCCTGATGCCGGCCCGCTCCAGCCGGCGTCCGACGGGCCGGCTCGCCTGGTGCTTCCCTGCTGCTGTCATGGCGTGGTGATAGTAGGGGTCGGGTGGTCCGTTCGCGGGGTGCCGGACAGGGCGTTGACAGATACGTTTCCCCGCCAGCGGTCCCTGGTGCGGCAGGGAAAGCGCAGGTGACGGTGGGTGCCTACCGGGGGTTACGGCTCCGTCACGGGGTGCGGCCGGGGCCGTGCCCCGCGCTGCGCGCGGCCATCAACTCACCCCTACGAGGGATGCGCGCCACCGCGTGCGCCACCGGCGCGCAGGGTGCGACACCACCTGCTCCGTTCGCCGTGAGCCCCTGCCTCACGCCCGTGTGCCGCAAGGCCTCCCCCGGCCGGGCGGGCGCTCGTATGGTGTGGGGCATGAGCCCCAAACTGCGCCGCGAACTGGACGGCATCCCCACGTACAAGCCGGGCAGACCCCCGGCCGTGGAAGAGGGAGTGACGGCTTACAAGCTGTCCTCCAACGAGAACCCCTACGCGCCGCTGCCGGGTGTCCTGGAGGCGGCCACCGCCGCCGCGGAGAACTTCAACCGCTACCCGGACATGGCGTGCACGGCCCTCCACGCCGAGCTGGCGCACCGCTTCGGCGTGCCGGTGGAGCACATCGCGACGGGCACCGGCTCGGTCGGTGTCGCACAGCAGTTGCTGCAGTCGACCGCGGGGCCGGGCGACGAGGTGATCTACGCCTGGCGGTCCTTCGAGGCCTATCCGATCATCACGCAGATCAGCGGGGCGGCCTCGGTGCGGGTGCCGCTGGACGCGGACGACGTCCACGACCTGGACGCGATGGCCGAGGCGATCACCGACCGGACGCGGCTGGTCTTCGTCTGCAACCCCAACAACCCCACCGGCACGGTGGTGCGCCGGGCCGCGCTGGAGCGCTTCCTGGACCGCGTCCCGCAGGACGTGCTGGTCGTGCTGGACGAGGCGTACAAGGAGTTCATCCGCGACCCCGAGGTCCCGGACGGCGTCGAGGTCTACCGCGACCGCCCCAACGTGGCGGTGCTGCGCACCTTCTCCAAGGCGTACGGGCTCGCCGGACTGCGCGTGGGGTTCGCGATCGCGCACGAGCCGGTCGCCGCGGCGCTGCGCAAGACGGCCGTCCCCTTCGGCGTGAGCCAGCTCGCCCAGGACGCGGCGGTGGCCTCGCTGCGCGCGGAGGCGGCGCTGCTGGAGCGGGTGGAGGCGCTGGTCACCGAGCGGACCCGGGTGTTCGACGGGCTGACCGCGCAGGGCTGGACGGTGCCGGAGACGCACGCCAACTTCGTGTGGCTGCGGCTGGGGGAGCGCACGACCGACTTCGCCGCGGCCTGCGAGCGGGCCGGCGTCACCGTCCGTCCGTTCGCGGGGGAGGGCGTGCGGATCACGGTCGGCGAGGAGCCCGCCAACGACGTCCTGCTCCGTACCGCGGAGGCCTTCCGGAAGGAGCTGTGACCGTCCTGGCGCAGTGTTCCGGGTACCACCGGGTGTCGTAGGACGCGCCTTTTCGCCCCCTCCCACCCCCCGGTGTGAGGGGGCGAAAACGTGTGCGGCATACTGAGCTTGTGAATGCGTTCACTTTCACAAGCTCGATGTAAGGAGGCGTGACGTGGACCTGGCACTGGACTCCGTGGCCGTCGCGCGATGGCAATTCGGCATCACGACCGTCTACCACTACCTCTTCGTCCCCCTCACGATCTCCCTCGCCGCGCTGACTGCGGGCCTCCAGACGGCCTGGGTGCGCACGGGCAAGGAGAAGTACCTCCGGGCGACCAAGTTCTGGGGCAAGCTCTTCCTGATCAACATCGCCATGGGCGTCGCCACCGGCCTGGTCCAGGAGTTCCAGTTCGGCATGAACTGGTCGGACTACTCGCGCTTCGTCGGCGACGTGTTCGGTGCCCCGCTCGCCTTCGAGTCGCTGATCGCCTTCTTCTTCGAGTCCACCTTCATCGGCCTGTGGATCTTCGGCTGGGACAAGCTCCCGCAGAAGCTCCACCTGGCCTGCATCTGGCTGGTCTCGCTGGGCACGATCCTGTCCGCGTACTTCATCCTCGCCGCGAACTCCTGGATGCAGCACCCGGTCGGCTACCGCTACAACAAGGTCACCGGCCGCGCGGAGCTCACCGACTTCTGGGCGGTGCTCAGCCAGAACACCACCCTCGTCGTGGTCTTCCACACGCTCGCCGCGGCCTTCCTGACCGGCGCCGCGTTCATGATCGGCATATCGGCCTACCACCTGGCCCGCCGCAAGCACGTCGCCGTCATGCGGACATCGCTGCGCCTCGCCCTGGTCACCGCCGTCGTCGCCGGCCTGCTCACCGCGATCAGCGGCGACCGGCTGGGCAAGGTCATGTACGAGCAGCAGCCCATGAAGATGGCCGCCGCCGAGGCCCTGTGGGACGGCGAGTCCCCGGCCCCCTTCTCGATCTTCGCCTACGGCGACGTCGAGAAGGGCCACAACACCGTGGCCGTCGAGGTCCCCGGCCTGCTGTCCTTCCTCGCCCACGACGACTTCGACTCGTACGTCCCGGGCATCAACGACGTCAACAAGGCCGAACAGGAGAAGTACGGCCCGGGCGACTACCGGCCCAACATCCCGGTCGCCTACTGGGGCTTCCGCTGGATGATCGGCTTCGGCATGACCTCCTTCGCGGTCGGCCTGGCGGGACTGTGGCTCACCCGCCGCAGGTTCTGGCTCGCCGAGGAGCGGCGCACCGCCGACGACGAGCCGCCGCACCTGATGCTCACCAGGAACGCCGCCCTCTCCCCGGCGCTGTCCCGCTGGTACTGGCGGATCGGCCTGCTCACCATGGGCTTCCCGCTGATCGCCAACTCCTGGGGCTGGATCTTCACCGAGAACGGCCGCCAGCCGTGGGTGGTGTACGGGCTGCTGCGCACCGAGGACGCGGTCTCCCCCGGTGTCTCCACCGCCGAGATGCTGACCTCGCTGATCGTCCTCACCACGCTCTACGCCGTCCTCGCCGTCGTCGAGGTGAAGCTGCTGGTCAAGTACGCCAAGGCCGGGCCACCCGAGCTCACCGAGGCGGACCTCAACCCCCCCACGAAGATCGGCGGCGACGCCGACGCCGACCGCCCGATGGCCTTCTCGTACTAGGGAGAGACGGCATGCACCTCCACGACGTCTGGTTCGTCCTCATCGCGGTCCTGTGGACCGGCTACTTCTTCCTCGAGGGCTTCGACTTCGGCATCGGCGTCCTCACCCGGCTGCTCGCCCGCGACCGGCCCGAGCGGCGGGTGCTGATCAACACCATCGGCCCGGTCTGGGACGGCAACGAGGTCTGGCTGATCACCGCCGGCGGCGCCACCTTCGCCGCCTTCCCCGAGTGGTACGCCACCCTCTTCTCCGGCTTCTACCTGCCGCTGCTGGTGATCCTGCTCTGCCTGATCATCCGGGTCGTCGCCTTCGAGTACCGCGCCAAGCGCCCGTCCGAACGCTGGCAGACGGCCTGGGAGCAGGCCATCTTCTGGACCTCCCTGCTCCCCGCGTTCCTCTGGGGCGTGGCGTTCGCCAACATCGTGCACGGGGTGGAGATCGACGCCTCCGGCGAGTACACCGGCGGGGTCCGGGAGCTGTTCGGCCCCTACGCCCTGCTCGGCGGGCTCGTGACGCTCAGCCTCTTCACCTTCCACGGCGCGGTCTTCGCGGCACTGAAGACCCTCGGCGACATCCGCGCCCGCGCCCGCCGCTTCGCCACCCGGGCCGGAGCGCTCACCGCGGTGCTCGCACTCGCCTTCCTGGCCTGGACGCAGGGGCACGGCGGCGACGCCTGGAGCCTAGCGGCCGCGGCGGTCGCCGTGCTCGCGCTGCTCGCCGCGCTGTGCGCCAACCTGCGGGGCCGCGAGGGCTGGGCCTTCACCTTCTCCGGAGTCACCGTCGTCGCCGCGGTGGCGATGCTCTTCCTGGTGCTCTTCCCGGAGGTCATGCCCTCCACGCTCGACCCGGCGTGGAGCCTGACGGTGGAGAACGCCTCCTCGACCCCGTACACGCTGAAGATCATGACCTGGTGCGCCGCGATCGCGGCCCCGCTGGTCGTGCTCTACCAGGCCTGGACGTACTGGGTGTTCCGCAAGCGGATCGGCACCCAGCACATCGCCGAAGCGCACTGAGGAGCTGTTTCACGTGAAACCCGTCGACCCCCGGCTGCTGAGGTACGCCCGCGCGACCCGTGTGTTCCTCGCCGTCTCCGTCTTGCTCGGGCTGGCCGGCGCGGGCCTGGTCATCGCGCAGGCGATGATCGTCGCGGAGATCGTCGTCGGGGGCTTCGAGGACGGTCTCGACGCCGGGGCGTTGCGTATCCCGCTGCTGCTGCTGCTCGCCGGCGTCGCGGCCGGCCGGGCGGCCGTCTCCTGGCTCACCGAGCTGTGCGCGCACCGCGCCTCCGCCGCCGTCAAGTCCCAGCTGCGCACACGACTGCTGGAGCACGTCACCGCCCTGGGCCCGGCGGGGCTCACCGAGCGGCGGACCGGCGAGCTCACCACGCTCGCCACCCGGGGCGTCGACGCCCTCGACGGCTACTTCGCCCGCTACCTGCCCCAACTGGGCCTGGCCGTCGTGGTGCCCGCCGCGGTCCTCGCCCGCATCGTCACCGAGGACTGGATCTCGGCGCTCACCATCGCCCTGACCCTCCCCCTCATCCCGGTCTTCATGGTCCTCATCGGCTGGGCCACCCAGGCCCGCATGGACCGTCAGTGGCAGCTGCTCACCCGGCTGTCCGGCCACTTCCTCGACGTCGTCGCGGGCCTGCCCACCCTCAAGGTCTTCGGCCGGGCCAAGGCCCAGGCCGAGTCCATCCGCGCCATCACCGCCGACCACCGGCGCGCCACGATGCGGACGCTGCGCATCACCTTCCTCTCCTCCTTCGCCCTGGAACTGCTCTCCACCATCTCCGTCGCCCTGGTCGCCGTCGGCGTCGGCATGCGGCTGGTCCACGGCGAACTCGACCTCTACACCGGGCTGGTCATCCTCGTCCTGGCACCCGAGGCGTACTTCCCGCTGCGCCAGGTGGGAGCGCACTACCACGCGGCCGCCGAGGGGCTCTCCGCCGCCGACGAGGTCTTCGCCGTCCTGGAGACCGCCCCGCCCCGCCGCGGCACGACCCCGGCCCCCGACCTGCGGACCGCCGTCCTCGAACTGGACGGGGTCGCGGTCGAGGGCCGCCTCGGCCCGGTCTCCCTGCGGGTCTCCCCCGGCGAGACGATCGCCCTCACCGGACCCAGCGGGATCGGCAAGAGCACCCTGCTCTCCGTGCTGCTGGGCTTCACCGAGCCGACCGCGGGACGGGTGCTGGCCGACGGCACCGACCTCGCCGCCCACGACCCGGCCGGCTGGCACCGGCAGATCGCCTGGGTCCCCCAGCGGCCGCACCTGTTCGCCGGCACCATCGCCGACAACGTACGGCTGGCCCGGCCGGACGCGGGCCCGGCCGAGGTCCGTGCCGCGCTCCTGGACGCCGGCGCCCCCGACCTCGACCCCGCGACGGCCGTCGGCGAGGGCGGGGCCGGGCTCTCCGCCGGGCAGCGCCAACGCGTCGCCCTCGCCCGGGCGTTCCTCGCCGACCGCCCGCTGCTGCTGCTCGACGAGCCCACCGCGGCCCTGGACGGCGAGACCGAGGCGGCCGTCGTCGACGCCGTCCGGCGGCTCGCGGCCGGCCGTACGGTGCTCCTCGTCGTCCACCGCCCCGCGCTGCTCGCCGTGGCGGACCGCACGCTACGGTTCGACGGCCCCCCGCAGCGGGCCGTACCGGCCGTCGCGGAGCGCCCTGCCCGGGCCGCGGCACCCGCACTTGCGCCCGAACCCCTCGGCGCCGGTCTCGCCGTCGCCCCCGCCGCGTCCGTCCCCTCCGCCGCCCCGCTGACCCGGGTGCGCCGGACCGCCTCGCCGCTGCGGCCGCGGTTCGCCCTCGCGCTGCTGCTCGGCGCCCTCGCCCTGCTGAGCGCCGTCGGCCTGATGGCGACCTCGGCCTGGCTGATATCCCGGGCCTCCCAGCAGCCGCCGGTGCTGTACCTGATGGTCGCGGTCACCGCGACCCGGGCCTTCGGCATCGGCCGGGCGGTCTTCCGCTACGCCGAGCGCCTGGTCTCGCACGATGCCGTCTTCCGCGCCCTCGCCGACCTCAGGGTCGCGGTGTACGGCCGGCTGGAGCGGCTCGCCCCCGCCGCGCTGCGCGACGCCCGGCGCGGCGACCTGCTCTCCCGCCTGGTCGCCGACGTGGACGGCCTCCAGGACTACTTCCTGCGCTGGCTGCTCCCGGCCGGTGCCGCCGCGCTCACCGGAACCGCGGCGGCCGGGTTCACCGCGTGGCTGCTGCCCGGGGCCGGAGCGGCCCTGGCGGTGGGCCTGCTCACGGCCGGCGTGGCCGTACCGGCCGCTTCCGCGGCACTCGCCCGGCGTGCCGAGCGCGCCCTCGCCCCCGCCCGCGGCGAACTCGCGGCCCAGGTGGCCGAGGTGCTCACCGGCACCGCGGAACTGACGGTCGCCGGGGCGCTGCCCGGACGCCGCGCCCGGGCGGCCGGGGCGGACCGCGTGCTCACCGGGATCGCCGCCCGCTCCGCGTCCGGCGCGGCCCTCGGCGCCGGACTCGGCGCCCTGGTCAGCGGACTCACCGTCACCGTCTGCGCCTGGGCGGGCGTACGGGCGGTGGCCGCCGGCGAACTGTCCGGGGTGGCGCTCGCCGTCGTGGTGCTGACCCCGCTCGCGGCCTTCGAGGCGGTGGCGGCCCTGCCGCTCGCGGCGCAGTACCGGCAGCGCAGCGGGCAGGCGGCGCGGCGCGTGTACGACGTGCTCGACACCCCCGCGCCCGTACGGGAGCCCGAGCACCCGGCCCCCGCGCCCGCCGGGCCCCACCCCCTGGTGCTGCGCGGGCTCACCGCCCGCCACCCGGGGCAGCCCCGGCCCGCGCTGGACGGCGTCGGCCTGGAACTGACGCCCGGACGCCGGATCGCCGTCGTCGGCCCCTCCGGGTCGGGCAAGACGACCCTCGCCCATGTGCTGCTGCGCTTCCTGGACGTCGAGGAGGGCACGTACACCCTCGCGGGCACCGACGCCACGGCCCTCGACGGCGACGCCGTGCGCCGTATGGTCGGCCTGTGCGCTCAGGACGCGCACGCCTTCGACAGCACGGTCCGGGAGAACCTGCGCCTGGCCCGCCCCGGCGCGGACGACGCGCGGCTGCGCGAGGCGCTCGCCGCCGCCCGGCTCGACCTGGACCTCGACCTCCCGGTCGGCGAGCACGGCACGCGCCTGTCCGGCGGCCAGCGCCAGCGGATGGCGCTGGCCCGCGCGCTGCTCGCCGACTTCCCCGTGCTGGTGCTCGACGAGCCCGCCGAACACCTCGACCTGGCCACCGCCGACGCCCTGACCGCCGATCTGCTGGCCGCGACCACGGGCCGGACGACCGTGCTGATCACCCATCGCCTCACCGGTCTGGAGGAGGTCGACGAGATCCTCGTCCTCGACCGCGGCCGGATCGTCCAGCGCGGGACGCACCGTGCGCTGTCCGCGGCCGACGGCCCGTACCGCCGGGGCCTGGAGCGCGAGCGCGCGGCCGACGCACTGGGCGCGCCGGAGCCGGAGTCGATCACGGCGTAGGACGCGGCACCGTCCTAGGCTCGCCGTATGGCAGAACCACTGGCCAGACTGCTGGACGCCGTCGGCTCGGTCACCACCGCGCTGCTGGCCGACGAACAACCGGGCGACGAGCAACCGGGCGACGACGCGCTCGACGTCGTCGCCGAGCAGGCCCGCGCGCTCGTGGGGGCCGACGCGGGGCTGCTTCTGCTGCCGACCGTCGAGGGCGGCCTCGAGGTGGTCGCGGTCTCGGCCGAACAGCCCGCGGGCCTGGTCGGCACGGTGCTCGAGGCGAACAGCCCGCCCGTGGTGCCGCTGATGGCGGGCGAGCCGGTGTTCGTGGAGGACGCGTCGACCGACGAACGGATGTCCTCGGCGATCGCCCCCCGCTTCGGCGCCTGCATGATGCTGCCGCTGCAGAGCAGCGGCCACGTGATGGGCGCGCTCGCGCTGCCCAGGACCCACGGCGCGCCGGGCTTCACCGAGGACGAGCGCTTCGTGGCCACCCAGTTCGCCGCGCAGGCGGCGCTGGCCCTGCTCATCGCCGACGCCCAGCGCGACCGCAACCGGCTGGCCGTCTACGAGGAGCGCGACCGGATCGCCCGCGACCTGCACGACCTGGTCATCCAGCGGCTCTTCGCGACGGGCCTGATGCTCCAGGGGGCCCGGCGCAAGGCGCTGCCGCCCGACGCCGAGGAGGGCATCGCGCACGCGGTCGAGGAGCTGGACGCCACCATCCAGGAGGTACGGACGGCGATCTTCGCGCTGCAGCAGGAGCCGCGGGACGACGCGCCGTCGGGACTACGCGCCCAGGTGCTCCGCGAGACCGGCTCCGCCGCCCGCGGCCTGGGCTTCCCGCCCTCCGTCCGCTTCGTCGGACCCGTCGACCACCGGGTCGGCGCGCTCAGCGCCCGCAACCTCGTGGCGGCGCTGCGCGAGGCGCTGTCCAACGTGCAGCGGCACGCCGACGCCACGTGGGTGGAGGTGGTGCTCGACGCCACCGCCGTCCTCGCCGACGGCCGCGAGGGGGTGCGGCTCATCGTCTCCGACGACGGCGTCGGCATCCCCGAGACCGGGCGGCGCAGCGGCCTGCGCAACCTCGCCCGCCGCGCGGAGTCGCTGGGCGGCGAGTCCACCTTCGGGCCGGGGCCGGACGGCAAGGGCACCACGCTCGCCTGGGAGGCGCCGTTGTGAGCCGCCCGGCCGACGTCAGCGGGCGGCGAGGATCCGCTCGATGACGCGGGCCACGCCGTCCTCCTCGTTCGCCCCGGTGCGGTGCGTCGTGGCGGCCAGCACGTCGGGGTGAGCGTTGGCGACGGCGTAGGAGGTGCCCGCCCACGACAGCATGGCGAGGTCGTTGGGCATGTCCCCGAAGGCCACCACCTCCTGGGCGGAGATGCCGAGGTCCGCGCAGCAGCGCGCGAGCGTCGTCGCCTTGCTGACGCCCGTGCCGCTGATCTCCAGCAGCGCCGAGGCGCTGGACCGGGTGATCTCGGCGTGCTCCCCGGCCACCGCCCGCGCGGCGCGCAGGAAGACGTCCGGGTCGATGGAGGGGTGCTTGGCCAGCAGCTTCAGCACGGGCTGGCCCTGCCGCGCGGTGTCCAGCAGCTCCTCCACCGGGGCGACCACCGCGTCGGGGGCGGGGGCGTACGGCGGGTACTCCGGCTCGTAGGCGAAACCGCCGGTCAGCTCGACGGCGAAGGTCGTGCCGGGGACGGCGGTGCGCAGGGCCGCGACGACCGCGAGGGCGTCCCGCGGGTCGAGGGGGTAGGCCGCCAGTAGCCGCCTGCCGCGGTGCAGGTCGTAGACGGCGGCGCCGTTGGCGCAGATCGCCATGCCGTGGCCGGCGGTGTGCGCGGCGACGACGTCCATCCACCGCGCGGGACGCCCGGTGACGAAGAAGACCTCGATGCCCGCGGCCTCCGCGTCCGCCAGCGCGGCGATCGTCCGGGCCGAGACGGTCTTGTCGTCGCGCAGCAGCGTGCCGTCCAGGTCGGTGGCGATCAGCCGCGGCGCGGGGGCCGCGAGGGTGGCGTCCGGGGTCCGGGGATGCTGGGTGGCTGAGGTCACCGACCCATGGTCCCCCATGTGCCTGCATATGACAGCAGGCGGGTGCGGAGTGCGAGCACCGCCACACTCTGCGCAGCCGGTTGTCAGTGCCGGGTGCCACGATCTCGCCATGGCCCTTGTGCGTTGTGAAGAACGGCCCGACCGGGAACCGGTGCTCCTGGCCGACGCTTTGCCGACCGTCGTGGACGGCATCCGCCTGGCCGCGCGCACCGCGATACCCGTCGCCGACCCGTCGGCCGGCACCCCCACGACCTGCGGCCGGTGCGCCTGCGCCGCGTACCGCCACCGCACCGCGGGCGGTCACTGGATCCTGGTGGAGCCCGGTGAGTGGCCGCCGGCCGCCGTCCCGGCCGGCCGCCGCTGGCGCGTCGCGGGCGACGGCACGGCGGTCAACCTGCGTGCCACCGTGCCCTCCGACACCTGCCGGATCAGCCACGTCGACGTCTGCCCGGCGGGCCCGCCGCCCGTGGCGTCGCCCGCGCTGCTCGTCCAGTGGCGGCGCAACGCCCGCCGCCGGCTCAACTGAGCTGGGCCGGCGCCTCGGTCGCGATGCGCTCGAAGACCTTCTCGTCCGCCGCGTAGACGGAGTCCGGCACCGGCCAGTGGAGCACGATCTCCGTGATGCCGGCCTCCGCGTAGCGGCCCGCGAAGTCGACGAACGCGTCGAGCGACTCCAGCGGGCGCTCGGCCGTCGAGCCGGTCAGTAGGACGCGGTCGAGCTCGCCCGGGTCGCGGTCGATCTCGGCGCAGGCGATCTCCAGCTGGTCGTACTGGCGCGAGACGACCTCGGGGCACTTGTCCACCGGCACGTCCGCCGGGCCCTTCGGGTCGCCGTAGGTCACCCAGGCCTGGCCGTAGCGTGCCGCCAGCCGCAGCCCGCGCGGGCCCGTCGCCGCCACCGCGAAGGGCAGCCGCGGCCGCTGCAGGCAGCCGGGGATGTTCCGCACCTCGTGCGCCGAGTAGAACTCGCCCTCGTAGCTCACCACCGGCTCCGTCAGCAGCCGGTCCAGCACGTCGACGAACTCGCCGAAGCGGTCGGCCCGTTCGCGCGGCGACCACGCCACCTGGCCCAGCGCCGTCGCGTCGAAGCCCACCCCGCCGGCGCCGATGCCGAGCGTCACCCGTCCGCCGCTGACGTCGTCGAGGGTGATCAGCTCCTTGGCGAGCGTCACCGGGTGCCGGAAGTTCGGCGAGGTCACGAGCGTGCCCAGCCGGATCCGCTCCGTCGTCGCGGCCGCCGCCGTCAGCGTCGGCACCGCCCCGAACCACGGGAGGTCCCGGAAGCTCCGCCACGACAGGTGGTCGTAGGTGTAGGCGGTGTGGAAGCCGAGCTCCTCGGCCCGGTGCCAGACCTTCCGCCCCTGCTCGTGCCAGCGGTAGATCGGCAGAATCACAGTGCTCAGGCGCATGTTCCCCACCCTACGGGGTGGCTCCGCGCCGGCCGGCCCGGTGCGGTCCGATGATCGGGACGGCAGCCGCCGTCCGGTGGAAACCCTTCGGCGAGCCGTGCCCGTCCGACCGGTGGCCCCGCACGCCACGGGAACCTGGGAGCGCCCCGCAGGGCGCCCCGGCCGGTTCACAGGGCCGCTACCCCGGGAGGGGGAGGGCCGCAACTCGGGGCGGCGCGGGCCGGAAGACCGGCGCCGGAGGGGCCGGCCGGGGCACGGCTGGGCCACCCGGGTGGTGTTGATCGGAATATCGGCACCCTCGGGGTGCGGCACCGAGGATTTCGTGCTCACTTCCGCATCATCGGATTAGTCGCTCCCGACTCACCGAAGGAAGTGAGAGGTCATGGCTGCCAACAACCGCGTCAGGACGTTCTGGGACGTCTTCGTGACGCTCCTGCTCAAGATGGTCGCGTACTTCGGGTTCGCCGTCCCGGTCTCGCGTAACACGGCTCCGGCCGCGCCGCGACCGGAGACCGTCCCCGGCACCCGGTTCCTCCCGACCGCCGAGGCGGTGCGCCACTGGGCGCCGGCTCCGCGTACGGAACCGGCACCACAACCGGTGGCCGTGGGAGCCGCCGCATCCGGATCGGGACTCCGTGCCGAACCGGGCGGCCGCACACCCGAGGTCCCGTCGTCGCGCAGTTTGTCCCGCCGGTCGTCGCTCACACCCACGCGCAGTTCGTCCCGCCGGTCGTCGCTCACACCCACGCGCAGTGCCTCCAGCCGGTCCTCCCTCACGCCCTCGCGCGGCTCGTCCAGCGGGTCGTCCCTCAGGCCGTACCGCGACGAGCCCGCCGTGGCCGAGCCGTCCGTTCCGTTCGAGTCCGCGCCCTGCCTCGCGGCGACCGGTTCCGGTGGACTGTCCCTGCCGCCGACGATGAAGCAGCGCATCCGCGCCGAGGCGCACGGCGCCTCGCCCGTGGCCCGTGTGCGCACCCGTCCGATCGGCGACGCGGGTCTCGACCCCGTGCTGAGCGACGCGACCGCCGCCCCGGCCCGTACCCCCCGCCGCGAGTGGGCGCTCTGCGCATGACCGCCGCGGACGCGCGTGACCAGTCCGTACGGCGTGCCGCACGGCCCCCGTTGACGGAACGTCAAGCCGCCCCGACCCCGCAGGCCGCGGAGGACCGCGACGAGCGGAACCCCCGAGGCGCAGCGCACCGGCACCACCACGGCGCCGGACACGGCACCCGCTCCAGCGGAACCGTCCGGACCCCCAGGACGACGGGCGCGCACGAGGGCCCGGGCCGGAGCACGGCGCAGAGCACGACTCCGAGCACCACCCCGAGCAGGAACCCAAGCACGAACCCAAGCACGAACCCGAGCACGACCGCGAGGACGAGGACGACGATGCCGGAGACGACCCGCACCCCCGAGGTTGTGCCGGTCACCGCCGGCTCGAACCGGCCCCACCCGTGGGCCACGTACCCTCCGGTCGCCGGCCCGCCCGAGCACGACGGCGGCCGACACCGCCGCATCCGCGCGTACGGCGGAGCAGGCGCGCCCCCGCCCCGCACGGCTGAGCACCGCACAGCCGAGCACCGCAACGCCGAACACCGCACAGCCGAACACCGCACACCCACGAACCCCCCACGCGGGCCCCGCACACGCGCATCCGCACGCCCGCACCCGCACCCGTATCCCCACCCCCACCCGCACCCGCACGCGCACCGCACGACCCGGCGCAGCGCCACGCAGCACCCCCGCGGGGTCCGGCCCGTCGAGGTCGACCGGTGGAGCCGACCGTGCTCCCGGACGACGCCCCGGCACGGCTGAACCGTGCGACCCGCAGGAGGAACCCCGGCAAGACGGACGCACCGCACCACCTCCCCTACGGGAAGGTCAACCCCAAGGACTACGCACAACCGCCCCCCAGACTGACGACGGGGTGTGGCCCGCGCCACTAGGTTCGTGGCGTGACTGTGATCGCTACCGAAAGCCTGACGAAGCGGTACCCGAGGGTGACCGCTCTGGACCGGCTCACCGTCGACATCGCACCCGGCGTGACCGGGTTGGTCGGTGCCAACGGAGCCGGCAAGTCGACCCTGATCAAGATCCTCCTCGGGTTGGCGCCGGCCACGGAAGGCCGGGCCGCCGTCCTGGGCATGGATGTGGCGACAGAGGGCGCGGCGATCCGCGCCCATGTGGGCTACATGCCGGAGCACGACTGCCTGCCCCCTGACGTGTCGGCGACCGAGTTCGTCGTCCACATGGCCCGTATCTCGGGGCTGCCGCCGTCCGCCGCGCGTGAGCGCACCGCGGACACGCTCCGCCACGTCGGCCTGTACGAGGAGCGGTACCGCCCCATGGGCGGGTACTCCACGGGCATGAAGCAGCGGGTGAAGCTGGCCCAGGCACTGGTCCACGACCCGCGGCTGGTGCTGCTCGACGAGCCGACGAACGGGCTGGACCCCGTCGGCCGCGACGACATGCTCGAGCTGATCCGGCGCGTCCACACCGAGTTCGGCATCTCCGTGCTGGTCACCTCCCACCTGCTGGGTGAACTGGAGCGCACCAGCGACCACATCGTCGTCATCGACGGCGGCTCCCTCCTGCGCTCCTCCTCGACCAGCGACTTCACGCAGGCGACCGCCTCGCTCACCGTCGAGGTCACCGAGCACGAGGACGAACTGGTGGAGAAGCTGACCGCCGCCGGGCTCAACGCGCACGCGGACGGCCGGCTGATCATGGTCGACATCGACGGGGACGAGACGTACGACGCGGTCCGCGACGCGGTCGCGGAGCTCGGCACGGGCCTGGTGCGCATGGAGCAGCACCGGCACCGCATCGCCGAGATCTTCCGGGGAGGGGACGAGCATGACGCAGCTTGAGGGCAGGCCGCCCGCCGCCGACGTCATCCATGACATCGGCTACCGGCACTACGACGGCCCGCGGCTGGGCCGGGGCTACGCGCGCACGTCGCTGTACGTCCAGAGCCTGCGCAGCGCGTACGGGCTCGGCCGCTCGGCGAAGTCCAAGGTGCTGCCGATGATCCTGCTGGCCGTGATGTGCGTGCCGGCCGGGATCATGGTCGCGGTGGCGATCGGCACCAAGGCGACCAAGCTGCCGATCGAGTACACCCAGTACGCGATCATCATGCAGGCGGTCATCGGCCTCTACCTGGCGGCCCAGGCCCCGCAGTCCGTCTCGCTGGACCTGCGGTTCAAGACGACGCCGCTGTACTTCTCCCGCCCGATCGAGGCGGTCGACTACGTCGCGTCGAAGTTCGCGGCGCTGACCACCGCGCTGTTCATCCTCACCGCGACGCCGCTGCTGATCATGTACGTCGGGGCGCTGCTGGCCAAGTTCGACGTGGGCGACCAGAGCGCGGGCTTCGCCAAGGCGATGCTGGCCGCCCTGCTGCTGTCGCTGCTGTTCTCGGGCATCGGCCTGGTGATCGCGGCGCTGACGCCGCGCCGGGGCTTCGGCGTCGCCGCGGTCATCGCGGTCTTCACGCTCTCGTACGGTGCGGTGACCAGCGTTCAGGGCGTGGCCTCGATCAACGGCAACGCCGACGTGATCGGCTGGCTGGGCCTGTTCTCGCCGATCACGCTGATCGACGGCGCGCAGACCTGGTGGCTGGGCGCGACCTCCAGCTTCCCCGAGGGCGCGGGTCCGAAGGACGCGGTCGTCGGTACGGTCTACCTCCTCGTCCTCCTCGCCGTGATCGCCGGCTCCTTCGGCCTGCTGATGCGCCGCTACCGAAAGGCCGTACTGTCGTGACCACCCTGTCCATCGACCACGTGTCCCGCTGGTTCGGCAACGTCGTCGCCGTCAACGACGTGACGATGACGATCGGCCCCGGCGTCACCGGCCTGCTCGGCCCCAACGGCGCGGGCAAGTCCACCCTGATCAACATGATGGGCGGCTTCCTGGCCCCCTCGGCCGGCACCGTCACCCTCGACGGCGCCACGGTCTGGCGCAACGAGCAGGTGTACCGGCACATCGGCATCGTCCCCGAGCGCGAGGCGATGTACGACTTCCTGACGGCCCGCGAGTTCGTGGTCGCCAACGCCGAGCTGCACGGGCTGCCGGACGCGGGGGCGGCGGCGCAGCGCGCCCTGGCCACGGTCGAGATGGAGTTCGCGCAGGACCGCCCGGTCTCCACGTACAGCAAGGGCATGCGGCAGCGCGCCAAGATGGCCTCCGCGCTGGTGCACGACCCGTCGGTGCTGCTGCTGGACGAGCCGTTCAACGGCATGGACCCCCGGCAGCGGCTGCACCTGATGGAGCTGCTGCGGCGGATGGGGGCCGAGGGCCGCACGGTGCTGTTCTCCTCGCACATCCTGGAGGAGGTCGAGCAGCTGGCGAGCCACATCGAGGTGGTCGTCGCCGGCCGGCACGCCGCCTCGGGCGACTTCCGCAAGATCCGCCGGCTCATGACGGACCGGCCGCACCGCTACCTGGTGCGCTCCAGCGACGACCGGGCGCTCGCCGCCGCGCTGATCGCGGACGGCTCCACGGCCGCCATCGAGCTGGACTGGAAGGAGCGGGCGCTGCGCGTCCAGGCGATCGACTTCGCCGGCTTCACCGAGCTGCTGCCGCGCGTCGCGCGGGAGCGGGGCATCCGGCTCTACACGGTCTCGCCGTCCGACGAGTCCCTGGAGAGCGTCTTCTCCTACCTGGTCACGGCGTAGGCAACGGCTGCAAGGAGTTCCGATGTTCAATCCCACCGTGGCCAGGCTGACCTACCGGGGGCTGCTGGGCCGCCGCCGGGCCCTGGTCCTGTTCGCCCTTCCCGCGCTGCTGATCCTGATCTCCGTGGCGGTGCGGGTGCTGGTCGGCGCCGACGACTCCATCGCGAGTTCGGTGCTCGGCGGCTTCGCGCTGGCGACGATGGTGCCGCTGGTCGGCGTGATCGCCGGCACCGGCGCCATCGGCCCGGAGATCGACGACGGCTCGATCATCTACCTGCTGGCCAAGCCGGTGCGGCGGCCGACGATCATCGTCACGAAGCTGCTGGTCGCCATCGCGGTGTCGGCGGTCTTCTCGGCCGTGCCGACGCTGATCGCCGGGTTCATCCTCAACGGCAACAGCCAGGGCATCGCGGTCGCGTTCACCGTCGCGGCGGCGGTCGCCTCCGTCACGTACGCGGCGATCTTCCTGCTGCTGGGCGTGGTGACCCGGCAGGCCGTGGTGTTCGGCCTGGTCTACGCCCTGATCTGGGAGTCGCTGATCGGCAGCCTGGTGCCGGGGGCGCGCACGTTGAGCGTGCAGCAGTGGGCCCTGGCGCTCGCCCAGAGGATCGCCGGCGAGGGCATGGTGACCTCCGACGTGGGCCTGCCGCTCGCGGTGGTGCTGCTGGTCGGTGTCACCCTCGCCGCGACGGCGTTCGCGGGGCAGCGGATGCGGTCGCTGACGCTGGCCGGCGAGGAGTGATCGTTCCGGCCTAGGGCCCGTTGCCTCGTAAGCCGCCCGGGTGGTCTTCTGCCGCCCGGGCGGCCCTGCTCCCCCGACGTCCGCACATCGGATTGTCAGATTTGCGGCGTGATGTCCGAGACTCCGCTGCTCTTCGCCGTGGGCGTGTTCCTGGCCGCCCTCGGCCTGCTCATCGCGCTGTTCAGCCCGGAGCTGGCCCACCACATCGACGCGCTCGCCGCGCTCTCCGTCGCCGGGCTCCGCCGCCTGTGGTCCCTCGACAAGGGTCCCCGGCGCTTCGTCCCCGTCCCCCGGAAGTGGGCTACGTCACAGGACTCATTGAAAATTCAAGGGAATGCGGTTACGGTGCATGAGGTTGAATCGTAAACCAACACGTCCCCAAGGAGTTCATCATGGGCCTCTTCAACCGTAAGAGCGACGCCGCCGAGACCGCTGCCGTCACCACCGCGGCGTCCGCCGACCTGGCGCACCTGACCGGTGAGTACACCATCGACCCGACCCACAGCGAGGTCGGCTTCGCCGTGCGCCACGCGATGGTCACCACCGTGCGCGGCCAGTTCGCGGAGTACGAGGGCAAGCTGCAGCTGGACGGCGGCAAGCCGGCCAACTCCTCCGCCGAGGTCACCATCAAGGTCGTCAGCATCGACACCAACCAGGCCCAGCGCGACGAGCACCTGCGCACCGGCGACTTCTTCGACGCCGCCACCTACCCGGAGATCAGCTTCCGCAGCACCTCCGCCGAGCAGGTCGACGACGAGACCTACCGCATGCACGGTGACCTCACGATCAAGGACACCACCAAGCCGGTCTCCATCGACTTCACCTACAACGGCTCCGCCACCGACCCGTACGGCAACCTCCGTGTCGGCTTCGAGGGTGCCACGACCGTCAACCGCGGCGACTGGGGCCTGACCTACAACGCGGCCCTCGAGGGCGGCGGCGTCCTGATCAGCGACAAGGTCAAGCTGACCTTCGACATCTCCGCGATCAAGGCGGCCTGAACCCGCTGAATACGCCGTCCCCTGCCGCACGACGGAGGGGATGGCAGTGGACGAGACGGCCGGCACCGCCGGCACCGGGCGCCGCCGCTCCGCACCACGCGGCGCGGCGGCCCGGGTCGTCCTCCCCGGCGTGGGCGCCTGGGTGCGCTCCACCCCCGGGACCCACCTCTGACTGAGCCGGGCTCCCGGCCGGTGCGCGCGCTGGCAGCGCGCTGTGGACCGAGTCCCCGGCGGCCTTCGGGCTCTACGCGCTCTGCTTCGAGGCCGTCCACGCCCCGGCCGAACGCCGGCTGGGCACCCGCCGCCTGCCGGCCTCGCTCTCTCGTACCGTCGACGTCGGCGTCAGCTACGGGCTCGCCGGGGTTTCCGGCGTGCTCACCACCGCGTACGACCGCCCCGGCGGCTGCCCTGCCTGCTCGCGGCGGCGGCTTCCTCGGCTACCCCCTGGTGGCCGAGGGCCGCACCTACACCGATCTCGGGCACGTCATCGCCCTGCTGACCGGCCTCGCCTGCCGCGGGCTCACGCCCCGGGGAAGAGCCGCTCCAGGACCAGCGCGATCCCGTCCTCGCCGTTGGAGGCCGTGACCTCGTCGGCGGCCGCCTTCAGCAGCGGGTGGGCGTTGCCCATCGCGACGCCGTGCGCCGCCCACTCGAACATCGGCAGGTCGTTGGGCATGTCGCCGAAGGCGATGGTCTGCGCGGCCGTCACGCCCAGCCGGCGCGCGGCCAGCGACAGCCCCCGGGCCTTGGACAGGCCCAGCGGCAGCAGCTCCACGATGCCCTCACCGGACATCACGGCGCTGACCAGGCCGCCGGCGGCCGCGGTCGCGGCCTGCGCGAGCTCGTCGTCCCCCGTGCCCGGGCGCTGGATGTAGAGCTTGCTGACGGGCGACGCCCACAGCCCGTCGACATCGTCCACCATGCCGCCCACCGGCAGCTCGGAGTCGAACAGCCGGTAGCCGGGGCCGAGCACGATGTCGCCGTCCACGCCGTCGAGCGCCGCCGCCACGGCCAGCGGGCCGGTCTCCGCCTCGATCGCGGCCAGCGCCGCCCGGGCGGTCTGCCGGTCCAGGGTGACCGAGGTCAGCAGCCGCCGCTCGCCCGCGTGGTAGACCTGCGCGCCCTGCATGCAGACGGCCAGGCCCTCGTAGCCGAGGTCGTCCAGGACGTGCACCGTACGGGCCACCGGGCGCCCGGTGACGACGATGTGGCCGGCACCTGCCGCGGTGGCCGCGGCGAGCGCCTTGCGGGAGCGTTCGGAGACGGTGTGGTCGGGGCCGAGCAGCGTGCCGTCGAGATCCGTCGCGACGAGGCGGTAGGGGAGCGGAGAGGTCACTTGGCGACCGGCTCCAGCACCTCACGGCCGCCCAGGTACGGGCGCAGCGCCTCGGGGACGCGGACCGAGCCGTCGGCCTGCTGGTGGTTCTCCAGGATGGCGACGATGGTGCGCGGGATGGCGCACAGCGTGCCGTTGAGGGTGGCCAGCGGGCGGGTGCCGTTCTCGTCCCGCAGGCGCACCGAGAGCCGGCGGGCCTGGAACTCGGTGGTGTTCGAGGTCGAGGTCAGCTCGCGGTACTTGCCCTGGGTGGGGATCCACGCCTCGCAGTCGAACTTGCGCGCGGCCGAGGAGCCGAGGTCGCCGGAGGCCAGCTCGATCACCCGGAAGGGCAGCTCGAGCGAGGTCAGCCACTGCTTCTCCCACTCGACCAGCCGCGCGTGCTCGGCCTCGGCGTCCTCGGGGCGGGTGAAGACGAACATCTCCACCTTGTCGAACTGGTGGACGCGGATGATGCCGCGGGTGTCCTTGCCGTACGAGCCCGCCTCGCGCCGGTAGCAGGGCGAGAAGCCCGCGTAGCGCAGCGGCAGCTTCGACGCCTCGATGATCTCGTCCATGTGGTACGCGGCGAGCGGGACCTCGGAGGTGCCGACCAGGTAGAGGCCGTCCTTCTCCAGGTAGTACACGTCGTCCTCGACCTGGCCGAGGTAGCCGGTGCCGGCCATGGCCTCCGGCTTGACCAGCGTCGGGGTCAGCATCGGGGTGAAGCCGGCCGCGGTGGCCTGCGCGATGGCCGCGTTGACCAGGGCCAGCTCCAGCAGGGCGCCGACGCCGGTCAGGTAGTAGAAGCGCGAGCCGGAGACCTTGGCGCCGCGGTCGACGTCGATGGCGCCGAGCAGCTCGCCGAGGTCGATGTGGTCCCGGGGCTCGAAGCCCTCGGCGGCGAAGTCGCGCGGGCTGCCGACGACCTCCTTGACGACGAAGTCCTCCTCGCCGCCGACGGGGGCGTCGGGGTGGACGATGTTGCCGAGCTGCAGCAGCAGGCGCTGCGCCTCCTCGGCCGCCTCGTGCTGCTCGGCGTCCGCGGCCTTGACGGCGGCGGAGAGCTCGCCGGCCCTCTTGAGCAGCCCGGCCTTCTCGTCGCCCTGCGCCTTGCCGATGAGCTTGCCCATCGCCTTCTGCTCCGCGCGCAGCTCGTCGAAGCGGGTACTGGACGACCTGCGCCGCTCGTCGGCGGAGAGGAGGGCGTCGACGAGCTCGACGTCCTCTCCACGGGCGCGCTGGGAGGCGCGCACACGGTCGGGGTCCTCACGAAGCAGGCGAAGGTCAATCACGGGAACAGGCTACCGGTGCGCCGGGTGCCGACGCGACAAGTTAAGTGCTTTATGGGGCGTTATGTCCGCTTCGAAAGGGGGGTGTGGGAAATGCCGCGCCGCCGATAATGGCGGGTCGGTTACCGTCAACCGAATTCTTCGCGTCCCTCCGGGGAGGGCATGTGCCCTGTGGACAACGGCAGTTGGGGCAGGTCCGGAGCGGAGAGTTATCCACAGGGGGAGGGGTTTCCCCCTCACTTGTCCACAGCCCGTGTGGATGGGCTGTGGAAGATGGACTTGATCATTCCGTGGGGTGGGTGCCGGGGCATGGATTCCCGCTCCAAACCCTCCCAACACTCCCTTTCGAGTGAGAACTCTTCCCTCTATCGAGTTGTTCGAAGGTATTGGGATGACGAATGATGACCTGTGGGCCTGCGGGCCCACTTGGTGCGAGTGTGCCGATTTGTCGATCTGGCGGTTCCTTGGGCGACTTGTTCTGTCGACTTATCCCCAGCCTTCGGCAAGGGCCTGTGGATAACGCGGTGGACAACCGAAGGGGCCACCGGTTGTTCACCGGAGGCCCCGTGAAGCGGTGCGCGAAGCGCTCAGACCCGCCCGTCCAGGGCGCGGCCCAGCCAGTCCGCCGCGGCCGTGAACTCCTCGTCGGTCGTCCCCTTGCGCTGCTGCGGCGGCACCTCGTCCGCGCGCGGGTAGGAGCCCAGGAAACGCACCTGCGGGCAGATCCGCTTCAGGCCCATCAGTGCCTCGCCGACCCGGCGCTCGGTGATGTGCCCCTCGCAGTCCACCGAGAAGCAGTACCGGCCGATCCCCTCACCCGTCGGCCGCGACTCGATGCGGATCAGGTTCACCCCGCGCACCGCGTACTCCTGCAGCAGCTCCAGCAGCGCACCGGGGTGGTCGTCGCCCAGCCAGAACACCGCGGAGGTCTTGTCGGCGCCGGTCGGCGCGACCGGCCGGGCCGGACGGCCGACCAGGACGAAGCGCGTCTCGGCGTTCGCCGCGTCGTGGATCTCGGTGGCCAGCGGCTCCAGCCCGTACGTCGGCGCCGCGAACTCGCCCGCGAACGCCGCGTCGTGGCGGCCCTCCGCCACCAGCCGGGCGCCGTCGGCGTTCGACGCGGCCGACTCCCATGCGGCGTCGGGCAGGTGCGCCGACAGCCAGTTGCGGACCTGCACCTGGGCCGCCGGGTGACCGGTCACGGTCTTGACGTCGCCGAGCCCCGTACCCGGGCGCACCAGCAGCGCGAACGCGATGGGGAGCAGCACCTCGCGGTAGATCATCAGCGGGGAGCCCGCCGCCAGTTCGTCCAGGGTCGCGGTGATGCCGCCCTCCATCGAGTTCTCGATGGGGACCAGGGCGGCCGCCGCCTCCCCGCAGCGCACCGCGTCGAGCGCGGCCTGCACCGAGACCATCGGCACCAGCTCCCGGGTGGCGGCCTCCGGCAGCGTCCGGAGCGCGGCCTCGGTGAACGTGCCCTCAGGGCCGAGATAGGTGTAACGGCTCGCCGGCGACATGCCAGCAGCCTAGGCCCTGTCGTCACAGTCCCTCCTGCCCCGCGCCGCCTGGCACGTCCCCCAGCTCCGCTGGGAGGTGCCCCCACACTGCGTTGTCGAACCGTCCGAGTAGCCCACTACGAGGACGATCCTCCGCCTTGCGATGCACCGCGCCAGACGACGCGGGGCCCGCCCTCCGGGCGGCCGGAGCTACTGTGACGACACGGCCCAGGCCCTGACGCGGCGCCCTCAGGACTCCAGCAGCCGCTGGCCGACGTACTCACCCGGTGCCGCCCCGCCCGGGACCGCGAAGAGCCCGCTCGCCTCGTGGCGCAGGAAGCGCGACAGGCCGTCGCCCCGGTCGAGCTTGCGCTGCACCGGCACGAACCCCTTGAGCGGGTCGGCCTGCCAGGCCACGAAGAGCAGCCCGGCGTCCGGCGCGCCGTCCTCGCGGTAGCCGTCGTGGTACGAGTAGCCGCGCCGCAGCATCGCCGCGCCGCCGTTGGAGGCCGGGGCGGCGACGCGGACGTGCGCGTCGGCGGCGATCGCGAACGCACGGCCGTCCGGGCCGATCCTGTCGAGGTCGGGCTTGCTCGACTCGGCGCCGCCTGACAGCGGGGCGCCGTCGGACTTGCGGCGCCCGATCACCTTCTCCTGACGCTCCAGGGGGAGGTTGTCCCAGGTGTCCAGCAGCATGCGGATGCGCCGGACGACCGCGTAGGAGCCGTTCGCCATCCACTGCGGCGAGCCGCCGGCGGGGACGAAGACGCGTGCGTCGAAGTCGGGGTCGGTGGGCCGGGGGTTGTTGGAGCCGTCGACCTGGCCCATCAGGTTGCGGGCGGTACGCGGCTCGGCCGTCGTGCCCGGGGTGCGGTTGAAGCCGTTCATCTGCCAGCGCAGGGAGGCCGTGCCCGCGGCCTCCTTCTGCAGCACGCGCAGCGCGTGGAAGGCGACCAGGGCGTCGTCCGCGCCGATCTGGATCCACAGGTCGCCCTCGCTGCGCCCCCGGTCGAGCGCGTCGGAGGCGAAGTCCGGCAGCGGGGCGAGGGCCTGCGGCATCCGTCCGCCCAACCCCGTCCTGGCGAAGAAGCCGCGGCCGAAGCCGAAGGTGACGGTGAGCGAGGACGGCCCGGCGTCCAGGGCGACCTGGTTGTCGCCCGCGGGCGCCCGGCCCTCCGTCATCGCCTCGGCCGCCGCCGACCAGCGGCGCAGCAGGGCCGCGGCGCCCTTGCGGCCGGCCCCCGCGGCCAGGTCGAAGGCGACCAGGTGGCCGCGGGCCTGCAGCGGGGTGGTGATGCCTGCCTGGTGGGTGCCGTGGAAGGGGACGGCCGTCGCGCCGACCGAGGTCAGCGCGGTGGCCTCGTCGCGCGTCGCGTGCGCGGTGACGGCGCCCGAGGCGCCGCCCACGAGCAGTCCGGCGGCGCCCGTCGCGCCCGCGGCGCCGAGCAGACGGCGCCGCGAGAGGTCCTGGGGACGGTCGTTCATGAGCCGATCTTCACTACCTTGGTGCGGGTGACCTGGTCGATGTCCGAGGTCCGGACGGTGACGGAGACCGTCCACTCCCCGGGGACGGGGATCTGGACGTTCTCGGCGCTCCAGTGACCGGTGTCGATCTTCCCGAGCGTCACCGGGATGGGCCCGATCTTCTTGGCCTTCAGCGTGAAGGAGACCTGCACCTCGGGGACGTCGAAGGCGCGGCCGTCGGGGGCGGTGACCAGCAGGTGGAGCTCGTTCTCGGCGATGCCGCCCGGGTCCAGGGTCACCTCCGCCTCGCCCTTGCCGTCGGGGCCGCCGGTGTCGAAGGGGATCCTCACGTCCAGCGGCTCGGGCACCTCGGAGACCGGCGCCGTCGCCTGCTGGGCGGCGCCCTCCTCGGCGGCCCTGCCCGGCTGGGTGCCGGTCAGCAGCGTCGTGACGGCCAGCACCACGATCGCGACGGCCACCTCCGCCAGCACCGACTTGCGCAGGCCCGTGCGCTCGGCGTCGGCGTCGCGCTCCTTGCGGGCGCGCTCCTTGGCGAGCGCCGCCTCCTGCCGGGCCAGCTGCCCGGCGCGCTCGGAGGCGTCACCGTGGCCGCCCGCGCCCTTGCGTCCCACCGCGACCGGCTGGGCGACGGCGGTCCTGCCGCGTACGGCGGCCGCCTCGCCGAGCCGCCTCGTCCAGCGGCGGGACAGCCAGGCCAGCTCCACCAGCACGATGACCAGGCCGACCTTGACCAGCAGCAGCTGCCCGTAGCCGGTGGACACCAGCGCGTCCCAGGAGCCGAGCTGACGCCAGGACTGGTAGACGCCGGTGACGACCAGGGTCACCACGGCCCCGAAGGCGATCTTCGAGAAGCGCTGCACCGTGGCCCGCTCCACGCGCTGCCCGCTCCACAGGGCGACCAGCAGCGCGGTGAGACCGCCGAGCCAGACGGCCATGGCCAGCAGGTGCACGATGTCGACGGGCATCGCCACCGACGCCTGGATGCCGACCGAGGCGTGCTCGGCCATGGCCCACGTCGCGGCGAGACCGACCGACACGACCGTGCCGCCGATAGCCAGCCCCCAGGCCAGGTCCTGGCGTTCGACCGGGTCCCTGCGTTTGGCCCAGCTGCCGAAGAGGACGGCGATGAACACCGCGCCCGCGGCGAGCAGCAGCAGCCGGGACAGCAGTGCCGCGCCGGGCCGGGTGTCCAGGACGTCGCGTACGCCGCCGAGGTCGAAGGCGTCGCCGAGGCCGCCGCCGTTCGCGTAGGGGGCGCGCAGCATCAGCAGCAGTATCGTCGCGGCGACCATCGCCGCCCAGCCGGTGGCCACCAGCCGCCGCATCGAGCGGGTGCGGGCGCCCTCCGGCCAGCACACGCCGATGAAGAAGGCGGCGCCGACCAGCAGCGCGAAGCCGAGGTAGGCGGCGTAGCGGGCGATGTCGTACAGGGTGCCGACGACACCGCCGCCCACCTCCTCGGTGGGCAGCGCGACCGAGGTCTTCGAGGGCGCGCCGATGGAGAAGGTGAAGGCGCCCGCCACCGGGTGGCTGTCGGCCGAGACGGCCTTCCAGGCGACGGTGTACGTACCGTCGCCGAGTCCCGGGCGCAGGGCGACGGCCGCGGTGGTGTTCCCACGGCCGCCGTCGTTCGCGTCACCGGTCTCGGCGCGTCTGCCGTCCGGGCCGAGGACACGGATGGCGTCCCTGGACAGCAGCACGCCCTCGGAGAAGGTCAGCCGCACCTGCGCCGGGGCGGTCTTCACCACCGACCCCTGGGCCGGGTCGGAGCCGATCAGCGCGGCGTGCGCGGACGCCGGCACGGCGGTGCCGAGCAGCAGGCCCAGCACCGCGAGCGGCAGGGCCAGCAGGCGCAGCACGGACTTCGTCATCACCCTCATGGCGCTCTCCTCAGTCCCCCGGACGGTAGCCCGCGGGCTCGACCGGGACGCGTACGTCGATGGTTCCGGCGTCGTCGAAGTGCAGCCGCAGCGCTATCCGCTCACCGGCCACGGGCTTGTGCTCGAGGTCCGTCAGCATCAGGTGGTTGCCGCCGAGCGCGAGCGTGAGCCGCCCGCCCGCGGGGACGGTGAAGGAGGTCACCCGGCGCATCCGGTTGTCGTCGGTGCTGTGCAGGGTGATGTCGCCGGACAGGTCGCTGGTGACGGAGGTCAGCCGGGCGTCCCGGTCCCCGGTGTTGGTGACGGTGAAGTACCCGGCCGCCATGTCCGCCAGCGCGGGCTGCGGGATGTAGGCGCCGCTCACCTTCAGTTCGGGGCCGTCCGGTGTTCCGGAGCAGGCCGTGGCGCCGAGCAGCACCAGGGCGGTCGCCGCCGTGACGCGCAGCAGGGAGCGGTGGGTCACGGCGTCCGTCCAGCGATGATCTTCGGCAGGTCGGCGCCGAACTCCTCGGACGTGGTGCCCGACATGTACAGCGCGTGTGCCTTGTCGTCCTTCGGCGAGTACGCGATCACCTGGGCGCCGTGCGTCACGGTGATGCTGCCGTCCTTCTCCTTCACCGGCTTCTCCACGTCCACGCCGAGCGTGCGCGCGCCCGCCTGGATGGTGGCGAAGTCACCGGTGAGGCCGACGAACGCCTTGTCCTGCGCGCCCAGCCACTCGCCGAGCCGCTGCGGTGTGTCCCGCTCGGGGTCGGTCGTCACGAAGACCACGACGAGCTTGTCCTGCTCCGCCTTCGGCAGCTTCGACTTGGCGATGGCGATGTCGCTCATCGTCGTCGGGCAGACGTCCGGGCAGTGGGTGTAGCCGAAGAAGAGCAGGGTCGGCCGGCCCTTGGTCCGCTCGACGAAGTCGTACCTCGCGCCGTGCGTGTCCTTGAGGATCATGTCCGGCTTCTCGAACGGCGTGTCGAGGACGGTGGCCGCCTTGGGCGTGGCGTCGATGGAGACGGCCGGCTCGGCGCCGGAGGCGTCGGCCCCGCCGTCCGGGCCGCCGCAGGCGGCGAGGGTCAGGGCGAGTGCGGCGACGGCGGCGGCCGAGGCTGCCGCCCTGAGGGTGGTACGCATCAGGGGTTCCCCAGGAATTCGTTGCGGCGCCGGGGCGGCCGCGGTGCGTGCGCGGTGCGGCCGCCCCGGCGATGGTGCGTCAGGCGGACGGCGTGCCCGTGCCGCGGCGACGGCCGGCCAGCACACCGAAGGCGACACCGGCCACGCCCACGACGATGCCGACGATGCCCAGCGCGCGTGCGGTGGTGTCGCTGGCGTCGGCCGAGGCGGCCTTCTCCGTGGCGGCGTCGCCGCTCGCCGAGACGGGCTCGGCCTTGGCGTCGTCCTTCTTGTCGTCCGCGGTGGAGGCGTCGTGGTGACCGTCGTCCGCCGCGTCGGCGAGGGTCAGCACGGGAGCGGGGTGCTCCGGCTCCTCCTCGCCCTTTTGCTGCTCCTCGATCCAGCGCACGACCTGCTTGTCGTCGTACGTCTGGAGGGCCTTGAAGACCAGCTGGTCGGTGTCCTCGGGCAGCGGCCCCAGGGAGACCGGGAACTGCTGGAACTCGCCGGGCTTGATCTCCCCGCCGCTCCAGGTGATCTTCGTGACGGCCTCGGTGATGTCACCGTGCCCGGTCTTCAGCGGGGTCGGGAGCTTGCTCTTGGTGATCTTCACCGTCCAGCCGGGCACCGGCTGGGTGGA
Organism: Streptomyces sp. NPDC111520; assembly: GCF_055635295.1. NCBI lineage: Bacteria > Bacillati > Actinomycetota > Actinomycetes > Kitasatosporales > Streptomycetaceae > Streptomyces > Streptomyces sp. NPDC111520. The sequence goes on from NZ_JBVKBW010000010.1 coordinate 171,185, forward strand.
GACGGAGGCGATGGGGTGGTCGATCGGCAGGTTGACCTCGACCTTGATCGTCGCAGCCTTGTCGTCCTCGTTGGGGACCTTGAACGCGACCGTGCTGTAGCCGCCCTTGGCGGCGTTGCCGGGCTGGACGCTCACGTGCGCGAAGGCGGGAACGGCGGTGGCGAGCACGGCCGCCCCGGTGACGGCGGCGAGGGCGGTGGCGCGGCGCATGACGGTGTTCATGATGCGGAGACTCCACGGTGACGGAGGGAAGGTGTCGGATGGCACGCGTGCGGCGCGCGCGATTCCGCCCTCATACGTCGGTTGAGCGGATCGCGTTCAGGCCGCGGGGGCGTACGCCGGCGGCCCCCGCCGGGCCAGGCTGTGCCGCAGCAGCACCGTGCGCGGTGCGCGGTCGGGGCCGTCGGCGCGGCCCGCGCCGGGGACGGCGCAGGGCGCCGCCGGGTTCCCGGACAGCAGCAGGCGCACCAGCGCGACCGCGTGGCGCAGGGCGGCGCCGGACAGCTCGGCCAGCCCGCGGGCCGACAGCGCGAGCAGCCGCCACAGCGCGGCCTCGCCGCGACGCAGCAGCCAGCCGGCGGTCACCGCGGCGACCACGTGCGCGAGCAGCATGGGAAGGCTGTAGGAGAGCATCGTGCTCTCGGTGACCGCGGGGGGCATCCCGGGCATTCCCGTCATCCCGGGCATGTCCGCCATGTGGCCCGTCCCGGTGACGGCGTGCGCGTGGGCGGGCAGCGCCGCCGCCCGCTCGTCGCAGAGCAACCGCCCGGCGATCGCGGCCACGCCGCCGCCACCGCAGATCCCGCCCACGTTGAACAGCACGTGCAGGACGAGCTGTCCGCCCGCGAGACCCGTCGAGATGGCGGGCATCGAGCGCTCCCGCCCGGCGAGCGGGGCGACGAACGCGAAGACGACGAGCCAGCCCGCCGCCAGCGTCCAGCCGGGCACCCCGTGCCCCGACGCCAGCATGTGCGCGCCCGCGGACAACACGACGCAGACCGCGGTGAACACCGCGGCCCGCAGCAGTCGCAGATCGGCGCCGGCGCGCACGGGGGAAGACATGACGGGCGTCATCCTCTCACCGAGTGCCCCTCCTGCGAACGGCGGGGCCCGGAACACGCCGGTCTGTGCTATGGCGTCCGGTGCCGTTCCTACACCCGCCTACGGACCGAGGGCATCCGCCGTATGGCTGGCATCACGTCAACGCCACGCTTACCGACCGTGTTTCGGGGCAATACGTATCGGTATGTCGAGCCGCAGCCAGGAGGCTGAGCATGAGCATCTGGTGGTCCCTCCACTTGCGGCGCGAGGCTGCGAGCGTTCCGCTCGCCCGCCGGCTCCTGCTGGGGACGATGGAGACGGCCGGGGTGGACCCGGACATCTCCTACGACCTGTCCGTCGCCCTCACCGAGGCCTGTGCCAACGCCGTTGAGCACGCGGCCCACGGCGAGTACCGGGTCACGGCCCGCATCGAGGGCGACCGCTGCCGCATCGAGGTGGCGGACTCCGGCCCGGGTTTCGCCCCGGACCTGCGCCGCACGCACCACTCCGTACGCCCGCTGGCGAAGAAGGACCAGCACGCCGAGCACGGGCGCGGGCTCTTCCTGATCGAGGCGCTCGTGGACCACGTCCACTTCCACAACCGTCCCGGGCACGGGGCGGTGGTCAGTTTCGACAAGATCCTCAAGTGGCGGGACGACTCGCTGCTCAAGGTCTCCTGACGCACGCGGTCCCCTGACGCACGGAGGCCGGGGCCCCACGGAGGTCCGTGCGGCCCCGGCCGTCCGTCAGGGTGGCGGGGGGTCAGCCCTTGAGCTCCGCCATCCAGCGCTCGACCTCGTCGGAGCGGCGCGGCAGGCCGCCGCTGAGGTTCCGGTTGCCGTCCTCGGTGACGAGGATGTCGTCCTCGATGCGGACGCCGACGCCCCGGTACTCCTCCGGCACGGTCAGGTCGTCGGCCTGGAAGTACAGGCCCGGCTCGACGGTGAGGACCACGCCCGGCTCCAGCGTGCCGTCGACGTAGGTCTCCGTGCGGGCGGCGGCGCAGTCGTGGACGTCCAGGCCCAGCATGTGGCCGGTGCCGTGGAGGGTCCAGCGGCGCTGCAGGCCGAGCTCGAGGACGCGCTCGACCGGGCCCTCGACCAGGCCCCACTCGACGAGCTTCTCGGTGAGCACCCGCTGGGCGGCGTCGTGGAAGTCACGGTAGGCCGCGCCGGGGCGGACGGCGGCGATGCCGGCCTCCTGGGCCTCGTACACGGCGTCGTAGACCTTCCGCTGGACGTCGCTGTACGTGCCGTTCACCGGCAGCGTGCGCGTGACGTCGGCGGTGTAGAGGGTGTGCGTCTCCACGCCGGCGTCGAGCAGCAGCAGGTCGCCGGAGCGGACCGGGCCGTCGTTGCGGACCCAGTGCAGGGTGCAGGCGTGCGGGCCCGCCGCGCAGATGGAGCCGTAGCCGACGTCGTTGCCCTCGACGCGGGCGCGCAGGAAGAACGTTCCCTCGATGTAGCGCTCGGAGGTCGCCTCGGCCTTGTCCAGCACCCGGACGACGTCCTCGAAGCCCCGGGCGGTGGAGTCGCAGGCCTTCTGCAGCTCGCCGATCTCCCACTCGTCCTTGACCAGCCGCAGCTCGGACAGGAACTCCTTCAGCTCGGCGTCGCGCTCCGCGGTGACCTTGTCGGTCAGCGCGGCCTCGACGCCGGCGTCGTAGCCGCGGACGACCCGGACCGGGCCGGTGGCCTCGCGGAGCGCGTCGGCGACCTTGCGGACGTCGGCGCACGGCAGGCCCAGCACGACCTCGGCCTCGGCCAGGCTGTGGCGGCGGCCGGTCCACAGCTCGCCCTGGCCGTCCAGCCAGAACTCGCCGTTCTCCCGGGAGGAGCGGGGGAGCAGGTAGGCGGTGGCGTCGTGAGATCCGTCACCGTTGGGCTCCAGGACCAGGACGGCGTCCTGGGTCTGGTCGCCCGTGAGGTGGACGTACTCGCTGGCGGCACGGAACGGGTAGTCCGTGTCGTTGGCGCGGGTGCGCAGGTTGCCGGCCGGGACCACCAGCCGCTCGCCGGGGAACCGCGCGGACAGCGCGGCACGCCGCTTGGCCGCGTACGGTGCCTGCTCGACCGGCTGCAGGTCGTGCAGTTCGGTGTCCGCCCAGCCGGACTTCATCACCTCGGTGAGCTCGTCGGAGACGGCCGGATACAGGCCGTTCTTCCGCTGCTTGATGGGCTCGTCGCCTTCCGGGGTCTCCGGAGCGCGGTCCTCGACCACGTCGTGCCTCCTCGCTGTAGACCACCCCATCGTAAGTGGGCGCGGAAGACGGCCGGCGGCGGTCCCCGCCCGGGCTCAGTCGAAGCGGGCGGCGAGCAGGACGACGTCCTCGGTCGGGTGGGGGTCCTCCCGGTCGCCGGGGAGCATGGCGTGCAGGACGTGCTCCACCAGCTGCGCCGGGTCGTCCCGGGCGGTCCGCGGGGCGGACGCCGCGGCCGCGTGCAGGCGGGCGGAGGCACGGTCGACGGGATCGCCGGTGCGGTGCAGCAGGCCGTCGGTGTAGAGCAGCACGGTCTCCCCGGCCAGCGGCCGGAACTCGACGCTGGGCGCCTCCCAGCAGCTGAGCATGCCCAGCGGCGCGGACAGCGAGGTCTCCACGTACTCGACCCGGTGCCCGCCCACGACCAGCGGCGGGCAGTGCCCCGCCCCGGCGACCACGACCTTCCGGGAGGCCGGCTCGGCGTACGCGAACAGGGCCGTGGCCGACCTGGCGGGCTCGGTCAGCCGCAGCAGCAGCTCCAGGTCGGACAGGACGGCGACCGGGTCCTCGCCCTCCATCACCGCGTACGCCCGCAGCGAGGCCCGCATCCGGCCCATCGCGGCGACCGCGCTCATGCCGCCGCCGCTCACCCCGCCGACCGACAGCCCCAGCGCCCCCTCGGGCAGCGGGAGGGCGTCGTACCAGTCGCCCCCGCCGCCGGCGGCCGGGAGGTGCCGCACGGCCAGCCGGACCCCGGGGACCCGCGGCAGCCGGGTCGGCAGCAGCTCCTGGCGGAGCGTGGCGACGGTGGCCCGGCTGCGGTCCAGTTCCAGCAGCCGGGCCAGGTGCTCGGCGGCGTGGCGGCAGTACAGGCCGATGAGGTGGCGCCGGCGCTCGGTGGGTTCGGCCGGCTCGTCGTAGAACCACAGGGCGGAGCCCAGCCGGCCGGTGGACTCCGCGGACAACCGCAGGGCGTAGCTGGCGCCGAAACCGAGCCGCAGGGCAACCTCGCGGTGGCGCGGGTCGATCCCGGGCCCGCGGCACAGGTCGGTGTGGATCTCCTCCGCGGGCACCGCCTCCGGTGCCGCGGGCAGCGGGACGGTCTCCAGCGCGCCGAGCTCGGCCGGGCCGAGGCCGAGGCCGACGACGGTGGCCGGACCCAGCCGGTCGGCGGGGGAGACGGCGGCCAGGCCGCGCCGGGCGCCGACCAAGGCGCCGCCGGCGCGCAGCAGTTCGCGCAGCGCGTCCTGCAGGGTCGCGGTCCCGGCCAGCCGCTCGGTGAGTTCGTGCAGGGTGGTCAGGTCGGAGACCCAGGAGGCCAGCCTGTCCTGGGTGGTGGTGAGCCGGCCGACCGGATCCGCCGTCCCGGGACGTGCGTCCGGATCGTCGGGATGGGGTTCCGGATGGGATTGCTGTTCGACCACGGGGGAGGCAGTGTGCGCCGGTGTCGGAATGGGTGGGTCGATTCCGGCCACTTTCGGAAGGCGCGCGGCGCTCATGGCCGCCGGCTTTCACGATCTTCGTCGTGCCGCGGCGACGGCTCCGCAGAGCAGCGCATTTCCGTCAATAGCATCGCAAACCCCCAAGCTCGTGCTGCGCCGCTATCAATGGTTTCCCTTCTACCGCCTACTCGTGGGTGTGTCCAGGATTGCCCAGGTGGAAGGGCTGGTGTCGGCGGGTCCGTGGAGATGCAGGACTATGGCCGAAAAAGGGCACCGCGTGCCACAATTAGTTGTCGACTGAAGGGGTTCGACAGCGCGTCATATCCATCGCAGTGGGTACGTACGGGATGGGAGTTGGCGGCCTCAGGAACCCGGCGCCCTGCCGGGGCGTCATAGACCGAGACGGCCGACCCTCCCCCCATGGCGGGGTTCTTGCACAGCCGGCGGGACCGCACACAGCAGCACACGCAAGCACACGCAGCAGTTCCCAGCACTCCGCAGGACGAACAAGCGCCAGTGTGCGCCACCCCCCGCCATGTTCCACGCTCGGCTCGAGACGTGATGCGCTGACTCGTAAGCGGTGTGCTCCAGATTACGTTGTGTCATGGGCAGATCCCTGAGCGCTAACGGAAAGGAACGAGCGCAGATGCGCGAGATCCTCGGAAGGCGACGCAAGAGCAGTCCCGGGCTGCTGCGTGCGGCGCTCACCTGCGCCGAGCGGTGGCACTGGCCCGTGGTACCCGGAGCCGGTACGGACGCACGCGGCGGATGCGCCTGTCTGCGGCCCGACTGTCCGGTGCCGGGCGCCCATCCGCACGACCCGGGCCTCCTCGCGGCGACCCGCGATCCGCGGATGGTCCGCTGGTGGTGGACGCGGCGGCCGGACCAGCCGCTCGTGCTCGCCACCGGCGACCGGGTCTCGGCGGTGAGCCTGCCGGCCGTCGCGGGGGCGCTGGCGCTGGGCGTCTTCGACAAGCTGGGGGTGCGCACCGGCCCGGTCGTGGCCACCCCCACGCGCTACGCCCTCCTGGTGGAGCCGTACTCCCTCGAGGAACTGGGCGAGTTGCTCGTCCGGCACGAGCGGGTGCCGACCTCGCTGCGGTACCACGGCCAGGGCGGCTACCTCCTGCTGCCGCCCTCCCCGGTCGGGTCCGGCGGCACCGCGGGGGCGCGCTGGGTGAGGCCGCCGGTGGTGGACCGGGGCGACCGGGCGCCGTGGCTGCCCAGCGTGCGGGTGATCGTCGACACCCTCGTGCAGGCCGGGCGTACGGCACCGGACGGCAGCCGGCTCTCGTACTGACGCCGGCTTCCCGGCGGGGCCCGTGGGAGGCGTGTGAGGGCGGCAGTCGCCCTCGGCCGTCACTCGTTCGGGTAGGAGCGGGGGCCGTTGCCCGGCGAACGGGCAACGGCCCCCGCTCCATGTCCGTTTCTCCCGCTATGTTCTGTGCATGATGCGTGCGCCGAACCTGCGGATGGCCGCCCTCGCCACGGTCGTGGCGGTCGCCGCGATGCTGCCCCTGACCGGTGCCACCGCCGGGCCCGTGCTCCCCGCCGTGCCCGTGGACGTGACGACCGCGCTCACCGACGACAAGCCGCTGTCAAGCGGGTCCGGTGTCTTCGACAGCCTGCCGAAGCTGGCCGGATCCAAGCCCCAGACCGCCTCCTGCGGTCCCCAACTCACCTCGCCCGAAGGCCTGCGGGCGCAGACCTGCACCATCGGCGAGGACGGCGACACCTGGGCGCGCACGTACTACAGCAACACCACGGGCCGGCCGCTGGACGGCGTGCTGACCCTCATGGGGCCCGACGGCCGGACGGTGCAGACGCGGTGCGCCATCACCGCGGACGGCGGGAGCGGGAGCTGCGAGACGCCGCGCGAACCGACGGTGGCGGGGGCGGCGGAACCGTACATGGCGGTGGCGGAGATCGCCGAGCGGGGCGGGGAACGCCCGTTGCTGCGCAGCGGATCCGCGCTCTGACCCGGACATGGAAACGTCCGGTCGCTGGCGACGGGGGATGCACCAGCGACCGGACTGTTTAAACGGTAACAAGACTTCGCCCGTACGCAAATCCGGGGTACGGGTTCAGGCCCGGGTTCCGGGCCCGGCCGGCAGCGGCTGTGACCAGGATCACCCGGAGGCGATCATGGCCCGAACTGCGGCCGCCGGCGCGGGACACCGGTCAGCTCAGGGTGATCTGCCGGTTGGTGAAGCCGCTGCGCGCCCGCCGCTCCTCCGCGGTCAGCGGGGACGTGCGCTCCAGCGCCTCGGCCAGCCGCTCGCCGAAGGCCGCCGCCGGCTTCTCCACCTCGTCCGCGGTGACGCCGCTCGGCAGGTCCCACACCGGGACGACCAGCCCGTGCGCCCGGAAGGAGCCCACCAGCCGGGTGTCGTCGCCCAGCGACGAGGCGCCCGCGGCGTGCAGCCGGGCCAGCGCGTCCAGCAACTGCTCCTCGGGGTGCGGCATGACCCAGCGCAGGTGGTTCTTCTCCGGCGTCTCGCACCAGTACGCCGCGTCGACACCGGTCAGCCGCACGGTCGGGATCACGGCCGCGTTCGCCCGCTCCAGGGAGGCGGCGACCTCGCCGGTGGCGGACTCCGCGTCCTCCAGCCAGAACTCGAAGCCGGTGTGGACCACGGGCTCGAACGCGGCGCCCAGGTCCAGCAGGTCCTGCAGCCGGGGGCCGTCGGGCGCCGGGCGCTCCCCGGCCACCGGGTTCCCGGGCTCCGCCCGCAGCGCGCGCAGCAGGGTGTCGGCCAGGTCCCGGCTGATGTCCCCGGACGCGGTGTCGTTCTGCAGGCCCAGCAGCACCGCGCCGGTGTCCCGGCGCAGCCCCGGCCACGCCATCGGCAGCACCGTCGCCAGCGTGACGGACGGCACGCCCTCCGGCAGCGGGTCCTTGAGCGTCAACCCGGCGGTGGCGGCGGGCACCAGCTCGCGCAGCGCCACCCAGTCGCACTCGCCCGGCAGGCCCTCGAACGGCCGCCGCACCAGCTCCGTCACCGCGTGCGCCGCCTCACGGCCGTGGCACGCCTTGTAACGCCGTCCAGAGCCGCACGGGCAGGGTTCCCGGGCGCCGACGGCGGGGATCTCCCCGTCGGTGATCTGCGGGCGGGCGGGGGCCTTCGTCTTCGTCGGGCGCTTCTTCGCCATGGCTCGATCTCTCCCGGTAACGGCGGTGTTCCGGCCGTGAGCCTAGCGCCACGCCGTCCGCCCCCATCGGAGGTCGCGCCCGTCGAGGCCGGGCAACCGCCCCGCGGGGCCTACGCGAGCTCGTCGAAGGGGTCCGCGAAGTCGATCGGGACGTCGAGCCCGGGCACGAGGTCGTCGCGCCGTGCGTGCCGGCTGCGCACCGCGAGCACGGCCCACACCGTGACCTCGCCCGGGGCGTCGCGCACGCCCCAGCGCAGCGACAGGTTCCGTACGATGCCCAGCCCGCGGCCGCCGCGGGCGGTGAGGGAGGGACTGGCCGGGAGCGGCCGGGTGGGCCCGCCGCCGTCGGTGACCTCCACCGTCAGCAGCCCGTCCTCGTCGATCCGCCAGGCGGCCCTGATGCCGCTGCCGCCCGAGCACGGCGCGGCCTCGCCCAGCGGCCGGGCGTGCCGGCAGGAGTTGCTGAGCAGTTCCGACAGGATGAGCACCGCGTCGTCGACGACCGGCTCGGCGACCCCGTACGCGTACAGTTCCTTGCGCAGCCTGCGCCGCGCCTCGGCCACGCCCGCCGGACCATGAGGCAGGGCCATGGTCGAGGACGTCGGCACCTCCTGGGCCACCACCAACGCCACCCCCGAGACCTCCTTCACCCCACGCCACGGGATGGATGCCCTCTCGTTCTGGGCCGGAAACCGGCCAACTGCGATCTCTTGGGGCACACACAACGATCGAACAGGTTCCGAACGCGCCGGTGCACACCGCCCGTGGAGGACGATCGTCCGTATTCCCTTCAGGAGCGCCCGAGTTGGGCCAGCACCTGCCGCGGACGGTTGGTGATGACCGCGTCGACGCCCAGCCGCACGCAGAGTTCGACGTCCTCGGGTTCGTTCACCGTCCACACGTGGACCCGGTGCCCCGCCTCGTGCAGCCGCTCCACGTAACCCGGGTTGGCGCGCAGGATGCGGATGCCGGGACCGGCGATCCCCACCCCGGCCGGCAACCGGCCGTCGCGGTGCCGGGGCAGTACGTACTGCATCAGGAAGACCGTCGGCAGGTGGCGCGAGGCCATCCGGATCCGGCGCAGGGAACGCGAGGAGAAGCTCATGACGCGGACCCGGGACGGCTCGCCGGGCTCGGGCCACAGCATCCCGAACCGGTCCAGCAGCTCCACCAGCCGCTCCTCGACCTGGCCCGCCCAGCGCGTGGGGTGCTTGGTCTCGATCGCCAGCTCCACCCGGCGCCCGGTGTCCGCGACCAGTTCCAGCAGCCGTTCCAGGGTCAGCACCCGGCTGAGCTCGTCCGGGTCGCCGTCGAAGCGGTCGGGGGCCTCGGCGTCCGCGTCGAGCAGGGAGCGCAGCTCCGCGGAGGGGTGCCGCCGCGTCCCGCCGGCCCGTCCGTTGCCGGCCTCCGCCTTCCAGCTGCCGAAGTCCAGCGTCCTGAGGTCGGCCAGCTCCAGGGCGGAGACCGCGCCCCGTCCGTTGGAGGTGCGGTTCACCCGGCGGTCGTGCACGCAGACCAGCGTGCCGTCCGCGGTGAGGCGCACGTCGCACTCCAGGGCGTCCGCGCCGTCCTCGATGGCCTTCTTGTAGGCGGCGAGCGTGTGCTCCGGGGCGTCCTCGGACGCTCCCCGGTGAGCCACGACCTGGATCGCGCGGAGATCGGTCACCGGGCTATCGTGCCATCCGCCGGGCCGGGAACGGCCGCTGCTTACGGTGGTCTGACACCCGGTGGGAAAAGCTGTGTCCATCAAGACGGTCGTCGTACGTACCGTAGCCGTAACCGTACGCACGGCATACAACGCATATCCGAGGAGAACAGCCGTGAGCACCGAGAACGAGGCCGGTCCGGTCCCGGCGGCGCTGCCGACGCAGCCGCCCGCTGACGCTGGGTCCGCCGCTCCCGCTGCGCCTCCCGCGCCCGCCGCCGCGTCCTCCGCTCCCCCGGCCGAGGCGCAGGTGCCGTCACCGGGTCCGGCCGCCCCCGCGGCCGCGGAGGCTCCCGCGGCGCCCGTCGCGGCGGAGTCCCCGGCCCCGGCGGCGCCCGCCGCCGCCACGCCTCCGGCCGGTCCTCCGGCCGGTCCTCCGGCCGGTCCCCCCGCCGGGCCGTCCGCCGCGCCGCAGGCCGCTCCCCCGGCCGCCCCCGTGGCACCGCCCGCCGAGGTGCACACCACGCCCCTGCCGCCGTTCGCGCCGCCGCCCACCCAGCCGTACGGCGGTCCCGCCGGGCCCGGCGGCCCGATGGGCCCGTCCGGTCCCGTGGGCCCGGTCTGGGGGACGCCGGTGCCGGCCGCCCCCGCGCCCAAGAAGCGCGGCAACGGCGGCCTGGTGGCGGCCGTCCTCGTCGCCGCGCTCGTCGCGGGCGGCATCGGCGGCGGGGTCGGCTTCTGGGCCGCGGACCGCAACGACAACTCCTCCTCGACCACCGTCTCCTCGGTCGGCAACCCCAAGGACCTCAGCCGCGCCACCGACTCGGTCGCGGGCATCGCCAAGCAGGCCCTCCCCAGCGTCGTCACGATCGAGGCCAGCGGCCGCCAGGAGAGCGGCACCGGCACCGGCTTCGTGTACGACAAGGAAGGCCACATCCTCACCAACAACCACGTCGTCGCCCCCGCCGCCGACGGCGGCAAGCTCACCGCCACGTTCTCCGACGGCAAGAAGTACGAGGCCGAGGTCATCGGCCGCGCCCAGGGCTATGACGTCGCCGTCATCAAGCTCAAGGGGGTCACCCCCGACAAGCTCAGCCCGCTCGCCCTCGGCGACTCCGACAAGGTGGCCGTCGGCGACTCCACCATCGCCATCGGCGCCCCCTTCGGGCTCTCCGGCACCGTCACCACCGGCATCGTCAGCGCCCTGCACCGTCCCATCGCCTCCAGCGACGGCGAGGGTTCCAACGCCTCCTACATGAGCGCCATACAGACCGACGCCTCGATCAACCCCGGCAACTCCGGCGGTCCCCTCCTCAACTCCGAGGGCGCGGTCATCGGCATCAACTCCGCCATCCAGTCCACCGGCGGCAACGACGGGGCCGCCCAGTCCGGCAGCGTGGGCCTGGGCTTCGCCATCCCCATCGACCAGGCCCGCCGCGTCGCCGAGACGTTGATCAAGACCGGCGAGCCCGTGTACGCCGTCATCGGCGTCCACGTCGACTCCAGCTACAGCGGCGAGGGCGCGAAGATCGCCACGGGCGCCGACGCGGTCACCGCGGGGGGCCCCGCCGACCAGGCGGGCCTGCGCTCCGGCGACGTCATCACCAAGTTCGACGACACCGTGGTCGACTCCAGCCCCACCCTCATCGGCGAGATCTGGCAGCACCAGCCCGGCGAGAAGGTGGACCTCACCTACACCCGCGGCGGCCAGACCCGCACCGCCACCGTCACCCTCGGCGAACGCAAGGGCGACAGCACCAGCTGAGCCGACCCGTTAGGCTGTCCCCCGCGCCGCCCGGCCCACCCGCCGGACCCCGCGGCGCGGGGAGAGTTGCCCGAGCGGCCTAAGGGAACGGTCTTGAAAACCGTCGTGGCAGCGATGTCACCGTGGGTTCAAATCCCACACTCTCCGCAATGGCCGGCGAAGGCGCTGGACAGAAGGGGTGCCCCAAGACACGGGGGCACCCCTTCTTCGTGTTCGTCGTGCCCGGGCGGCACCGTCGTTCCCCTGGGTTCCTCGTCCGGACGGGCGCGCCGGGTGCACGGGTGGCCTCGAGTGTCACCCGGCCGCGGTGGTCCGCCAGGCGTCCGTGACGCAGCCTTCCTCCATGTCCCACCACTCCTGATCGACGCCGTGTCGAAGGAGACGCTTGATCCTGCCGAGATTCGCCTCCGGCGGGATGTCGAGGGCGACCATGCGGAACTGCTCGATGCCCTCGCCGCCGGCGCCCAACTCCTGGAAGGCGTTGATCACGCTCTGCCGGGCCGCCGCCGAGCCGCTGTCGCGGAACACGATCAAGCGGATGGTGCAGCAGTCCGAGGGCCGGACCACTCTTCCTGCCCACCTGCGACCCTCGTCGTCCACGGACGTCTCGACGATGTCACCGTTGGCGACTCCCCGGACGAAGAAGGGCGTGTTCGCCAGTTCGACCCTTCCGTCGCCGCGGTCGACGGCCCAGAGGCTCTCCACCCCCGCCGGGGGCCAGTCGTCCTCGACCTCCAGGCGAAAGTGCACCTTCACGTGCTCGGGACCGGGTCCAGTCATGCCCGACAGTGTGCACGAACGCGGCGGCTGCCTGGACGTCGGCGGCGTGAACTCCGGCGCCGGGAGCGGAAGCGCGGCGGGCTGCTCGGCGACGGGCGGCGGTCTTATCGGTCGCCTACACGCCGGGGGAAGGTATGGAGAGCCGCCACGACAGCGATGCCACCAGGGGTTCACATCCAAGGCGCTGGACGGAAGGGGTGCCTCAAGACACGGGGGCACCCCTTCTTCATGCCTCCCCGGTTCCGCGGGGGATGTCGGTACCCCCTGCGATGCTTCTGTGGTCACCTTGGTGGGAGGGATCATGGGCTTCGGTTACAAGACGTCATGGCTCGCTGTGCGGTCAGCAACGCCGGAGGAGGTGGCCGACGCCCTCGACCTGCGTCACCGGCGGATCGCGGGATGGACGGACGGCACCGAAGCCGCGTACCGGCAGGGGGTCTTCGTGGCCCGGCCCGTCGCCGACTGGACGGTTGCCCACGGCCGGATCCATCTGACTCCCGAGGCCACGGAGCCAGGCTTCACCGCCTGGCTCGAGACCCTCGGCAAGCAACTCGGGGACCTGCAGTTCTTCGCCACTGACCGGATCGGCGAGTACCACGCCTGGGCCAAGGTCGAGTCCGGTGAGCTGACCCGCGCCTACTGCTACGTCGGTATGCGCGGTGAAGTGCCCCTGCACGTCGGTGAACCCACGGCCATCGAGCGGGAACTCGGTGTCGGGCAGCGCCGGCTGGAAGACGGCTGGCGGGACTGGCAGGAAGCCGAGTGGGACGCCTGGCACGCCGCCATGCCGGTGGAGTTCGACGTCATGCGCATCGCGCGGAACTGGGGCCTGTGCCCCCTCGACATACCCGACGACGCCGTCGCCCCGGGCATCCACGGCTTCCCCTCCGGCGTCGAGCCCCGCGACCAGCCCTGATGCGGCGTCGGCCGGACGGGGCGCGGCCCCATGGGTGGAACCCCGGTGTCGGTGACCGGGAGGCCGGGGCGGGGCTGGGAGAATACGCTTAACGGTCAAACCGGTCATGGGATGTGCTCGCGTGCCGCGGGCGGTCGCCGGGCCGGTGCCGGCCGCCGTCCCGAACGGCAAGGGCTGATCACCATGACGGGTGTCGCGCTCCTGGGTGTGCTGCTGGCCGCCGCCGGTGGTCTGGCCTACGCCCGTGAACGGTTCCCGGTCGCGTTCTGGCTGCTGTTCGGGCTGCCGCTGGCCTGGGGGCGGTTCCTGTCGACCTACGGCTCCACCATGGCGGCCTGCGGGCTGGCCGTACCGCCGTCGCGGGTGCGGGTGTTGGCGGGGTGGGCGATGGGGCGCCGGGAGGCACGGCCCGTGCCGCCGAGGATCCGCCGGCTGGGCGGCTCGCTGACCGGGATGCGGGTACGGCTGCGGCTGCCGGGCGGGCTGGAGCCCGCCGACGTCGTCGCCGCGTCCAGCCGGCTGCGCCACGCCTGGGGCGTGCACGCGGTGCACGTGGCCGAGCTCGGGCCCGGGGTCGTGGAGTTGCGGATGACCGGCTACGACGTGCTCCGCGAGGTGCGGATGCCGCGCCGCCTGCCGTCCGGGCCGATGGTGGTGCCGGTGGCGCTGCGGGACGACGGGACCGCCTTTGTGCGCGACTACCGGGAGGTCCCGCACGCGCTCACCCTCGGGGCGAACCAGTCGGGCAAGTCGACGTACCAGCGCAACCTGATCATGAACCTGGCCAGGCTGCCCGTGGCCCTGGTGGGGATCGACTGCAAGGGCGGCGTGGAGCAGACCCCGTACGCGGCGCGGCTGTCGGCCCTGGCGACCGACCGGGCGCAGGCGGCGGAGCTGCTGGACGCGCTGGTGGCGGAGATGGAGCACCGGTTCGCGCTCCTCAAGGAGTGCCAGCGGACGGCCCTGGACAGCCCGGACGAGGAGGTGGCCTCCGACATCTGGGGGCTGCCCGCGTACGTGCGGCCGGTGCCGGTCGTCGTGCTGGTCGACGAGGTCGCCGAGCTCTTCCTCAGCGCGACGAAGAAGGACGAGGAACGCCGGGACCGCACGGTGGCGAACCTGATCCGGCTGGCCCAGCGGGCCCGCGCGGTCGGCATCTACCTGGAGATCTGCGGGCAGCGCTTCGGGGTGGAGCTCGGCAAGGGCGCGGCCGCGCTGCGGTCACAGCTCTCCGGGCGCGTCGTGCACCGCGTCAACAAGCAGACCGCCGAGGTGGGCCTGGGCGACATCTCGTCCGAGGCGATGGCCGCCGCGACCGCCATCGCCCGGGACCGGGTGGGCGTCGCGGTGGCGGGCGACGCCTCCGGCGGCTGGTCCCACATCCGCAGCCCGCGGGTGTCGATCGCCGAGACCGCTGCCGTCTGCCGGGCCCACGCCCACCTGGTGCCCGAGCTGCCGGCCCTGGACCGCTACCGTCCCTCCACCCGCGGCGAGGACGACGGGCCGCAGGAGCCCGGCCCCTTCCCCCGGCCCCGCTCGGGCCCGGAGTGATGGCGCGGCCGCGGCCGGGCGGGTGAACGGCTAGCCTCGCGGGGTCGTTCGCCGGGGCATGGGCGCCGGTGCGGAGGAGGGGATCGTGATGGCGGGGTTTCCGTCGACCGAGCCGTACGCGTCGGGGCTGCTCGACGTCGGGGACGGGCAGCGCGTCTACTGGGAGACCAGCGGGAACCCGGAGGGCAAGCCGGTCCTGTGCGTGCACGGCGGCCCGGGCTCCGGGGGCAAGCGGGGCAGCCGGAAGACCTTCGACCCGGAGGTGTACCGGATCGTGCTCTTCGACCAGCGGGGGTCCGGGCAGAGCCTGCCGCACGCCTCGGACCCGGCGGTGTCGCTCGAGCACAACACCACCGGGCACCTGATCGCCGACATGGAGCGGCTGCGCGAACACCTGGGCGTCGAGCGGTGGATGCTGTACGGCGGCTCGTGGGGCTCGACGCTGATCCTGGCGTACGCGCAGCGGTACCCGGAGCGGGTGTCGGAGATCGTGATCGTCGGGGTGACCACGACCCGGCGGGAGGAGATCGACTGGCTCTACCGCGGTGTGGCCCGGCTGGTGCCCGGGCCGTGGGAGGCGTTCCGGGACGGGGTGCCGCCCGCGGAGCGGGACGGGAACCTCCCCGCCGCCTACGACCGGCTGCTGAACAGCCCGGACGCCGCCGTGCGGGAGAAGGCCGTACGCGACTGGGTCACCTGGGAGGACGCGGTCATCGCCCACGAGACCAACGGCAAGCCGGGGGCGTACGGCGACCGGCCGGACGCCGACCTGGTCGCCTTCGTGCGGATCTGCGCGCACTACTTCGCCAACGGCGCCTGGCTGGAGGAGGGGCAGTTGCTGCGGGACGCGCACCGCCTCGCCGGGATCCCGGGCGTGCTGATCCACGGGCGGCTGGACCTGGGCGGCCCGCTGACCACGGCGTGGGAGCTGGCCAAGGCGTGGCCGGGGGCGGAGCTGCAGGTGATCGACGACTCCGGCCACACGGGCAGCCCCGCCATGGGGGAGGCGGTCGTGGCCGCGGCGCGGCGCTTCGGAACGCGCTGACGCGGCAAGCCGTGCCGGGGGAGTGCCTCGGCACGGTCACTTGCCGCGGGGGCGGGGCGGGACGATGTCCAGGATCGCCATCATGCCCATGTCCTCGTGGTTGAGGATGTGGCAGTGCAGCACGGTCCGGCCGGTGAAGTCCGTGAAGGGGACGCGGATGACGACGTTGCCGCGGGCGGGCACGTTGACCGTGTCGAACCAGCGGTGGCCGGAGTCGCTGGGCTTCCCGTCGGTGCTCATCAGCTGGAACTGGTTGGTGTGGACGTGGAAGGAGTGTTCCTCGTCGGAGTCGTTGCGGACCGTCCATTCCTCGACGGTGCCGAGCACGGAGGTGAAGTCCACCCGGCCCGGTGCGTACGTGCGGCCGTTGACGTAGAACACGTCGCCCGCCGCGTTCTCGGTGAACACCACCGTCTTGCGGTCCGCGACCGTGACGTGTGCCAGGTCCTCGTTGGGCGCGAAGTCCGTCGGGATCCGCGCGGGGGTCACGGGGGCGCCGGCGGTCACGACGGTCGCCAGGTCGGTGCGCGGGAAGCGGTTGCCGGCCTTGCCGGTGTCGTAGGCGAGGGTCTCCAGTGTGGTGGTGCCGGGCCGGGGAGCGCCCTGCACCAGGACGTCGAAGCGCGCGCCGGCGGCGATGACCAGGGTCTGCGCCGCGTAGACCCGCCGGACCGGGTAGCCGTCCTGGGCGATCACGTGGAAGCGGCCGCCCTTCAGGTGCAGCCGGTAGTAGATGTTGGCGCCGATGTTGGCCAGCCGCCACAGTTGGGTCTCGCCGGGCCGCAGGGAGATCACCGGGTTCTGCTGACCGTTGACCGTGCGGTTGGTGCGTGCGCCGATCTTCAGCCCGTGGGTCCTGATCGCGTCCCCGTGGACCTGGAAGTCCTTGAGCGCGACGACGTGTTCGGTGATGCCGCGCAGCGCCGAGGGCAGGTACCGCCGCAGGCCGTCGACGACGATGACGCCCGACTCCCCGCCCGCGACCTGGGCGGCGGACATCATGTCGGCGTGCGAGTGGTACCAGTACGTGCCGGGCGTGACGGTGCGCGGCAGCCGGTAGGTGTAGTGGTGGCTCCTGCCGTACTCGATGGCGACGAAGATGTCGTCGGCGGGGCTGCGCGGTGAGACGTGGAGTCCGTGCACGTGGACGTTGGTGTCCTCGCGCACCCGGTTGGTCATGGTGAGGTCGATGCGGTCGCCGGGCCGCACGCGCAGCGTCGGCGGCATGTACCTCCCGTTGTAGGTGAGGGCGTACAGCCGGTGGTCGCCGACCCGCACCTTGCGGCGTTCGACGACGACGCCGGCTTTGAGGACGCCGTCGCGGCTGACCACTTCCGGGGGGTCCTGCAGCCGCGGGCCGGCGGGTTCCACCGGGGGTGCCCGGCGGTCCTGCGGGGCGGGCCGGTCGGCGCCGTGGGGGTGCCCGGACGGGGCGTGCCCCGCGCAGCCGGCGAGCCAGGCCGCGGCCAGGAGCAGCAGGGCGACCAGCCGGGCCGGCGCGGTTCGGGTACGGGACCGGGTCACATCTCTCCCCAGGGGAAGCGGCACGGCCGGGCGGTGGGCGTCCGGGCGCGGGGGCGCGACGGGCGGCGGGGTCCGTCAGCCGGAGCGTAGGAAGCGGACGGCTTCCTTCCGCCGCGCCACGCGCCACCGGGGGCGGCAGCCGCTCGAACGGCAGCACGGTGGGCGCTCGCGGGCGGTGCCCGGTCCGGGCAGGGCGGGCGCGTCCCGGAGGGCGGGTCACCGGGATTGGCCGAAAGTCGTGCCGTAACGATTCCCCGCCCGTGGGGCCCGGGTCGTGGCGCCCGGGACGGGGGTGGCCGGGTCAGTCGCGGCGGTTGTGGAGGTTTGTCGACAGATCGTCACGCTTGCGAGCGAAAGGGATCAAGGCCCGGCTTGTCCGCCGCGGTGCTGGGCAACTCTGGTTGCGGCGACGTCGCAGAGCCGGCGGAGCGGTCGGCCGGCCGCGCCGCGCACCTCGTATCCACTCCTCGGAGGGAAACACATGGCAAGCATCCGTACCGCCCGAGTCATGGCCACCCTGGCCGCACTGCCGCTGGCGGCGGCCCTGTTCGCCGGCACGGCGGTGGCCGACAACGGCGCCGTGGCGGGTGGCACCTCCAACGCGACCGTGGTGAGCAACAGCGGTGGCAACGTGGGCCGCGACAACTTCGGGACGGTGACGACCACGCAGCAGGCGGCGACCGGGGCGGGGGCCTCCAACCAGAACAGCACGGCCAGCGTGGTCGGTTCGGCCTTCACCACCATCAACCAGCCCACGCTGAACATCCACTTCGGGCCCATGTGGTGAGCGGACCGGCCCGCCGCCGGGGCGGGCCGGGGGGCTGAAGGGTCGACTGCGCGACGGCAACCTCACTGCCGTCGCGCAGTCACGTCCGGCGCTGTCCACAGCCTGTGGACAGCGTTTTCCGACCGGGCGTCTTGACAGCGGCGCCACCCCCTGGCCAATCTGACGATCAGTCAGAAAACAGGGGCGGTGACGGCGACCATGACGACCGACGACGACCTGTACGAGCGGCTGCGGACGTACGAGGGACGCCCCGCCGCCCTCGCGGGCGAGGGCAGGGACCCCGTCAACACACCGATGATCAGGCACTGGTGCGAGGCGATGGGCCACCCCCTCCCGCCGGACGGAACGGCACCCGCCCCCATGCTCCAGGTGTGGACCATGCGCGGCCTGCCCGCGCTCCCCGGCGGCCCGGACGCCGCCGGGGGCGGCTCCCGCGCCGGCGCCTACGACGAACTCCTCGCGCTGCTCGACGGCGCCGGCTGCACCGCGGTCGTCGCCACCGACTGCGAGCAGGAGTACCTGCGGCCGCTGCGCCCGGGCGACCGGATCACCTTCGACGCGGTGATCGAGTCCGTCTCCCCGCGCAAGACCACCCGACTCGGCAGCGGCCACTTCGTCACCACGCGCACGGACGTACGGGCGGACGGCGAACCCGCCGGCCGCCACCGCTTCTGCATCCTCAAGTACGCCCCCGCGCGGGCGCCGGGCGAACGGCCGCGGCGGCCCCGCCCCGTCGTCAACCGCGACAACGCCGGGTACTGGGAGGGCGTCGAGCGGCACGAGTTGCTCATCCAGCGCTGTTTCTCCTGCGGCACCCTGAGGCTGCCGTGGCTCCCCGGCTGCAACAGCTGCGGCTCCGGCGCCTGGGACACGCTACCGGCCTGCGGGCGCGGCACGGTCTTCAGCCGCGTCGTCGTGCACCACCCGCCGTTCCCCGCCTTCGACCCGCCGTACGCGGTCGCCCTGGTCGAACTGGCCGAAGGAGTCCGCCTGCTGGGCGGCGTCGTCGGCGTGCCGTACGAGAAGGTGCGCATCGGCATGCCGGTGACGCTCGCGTTCCGGCACGCCGAGGGGGAGCCGGTCGTGCCCGTCTTCCGCGCGGAGGTGTGAGGTGACCGGATCGACGCAGGTGCGGGCCGGCGACGTCCTGCCGGAGCTGCGGATCCCCGTCACACGGACGCTGGTCGTCGCCGGGGCGATCGCCACCCGCGACTTCCAGGACGTCCACCACGACCCCGACGCGGCGCGGGCCAAGGGCTCGCCGGACGTCTTCCTGAACATCCTCACCACGGGCGGGCTCGTCGGCCGTTACCTCGCCGGGCACTTCGGCCCCTCGGCGGTGCTCCGCTCGCTGCGCGTGCGCCTGGGCACGCCGGCCCACCCCGGCGACGAGCTGGTGTTCACCGGCAGCGTCACGACGGTGCGCGGCACGGCGGCGACCGTGGAGGTCGTCGGCGCGGTCGGGCGGGGGAACCACGTCACGGGCACCGCGGTGGTGGAGGTGGGCGGCGGATGAGCGTACGGCGGCGCGACGGACTGGGCGGCCGGGCCGCGATCGCGGGGATCGGCGCCACGGAGTTCTCCAAGGACTCCGGCCGCAGCGAGCTGCAACTGGCCGTGGAGGCCGTGCGGGCGGCGGTCGAGGACGCCGGGCTGACGCCGTCCGACGTCGACGGCATGGTCACCTTCACGATGGACACCAGCCCGGAGATCACCGTCGCCCAGGCCGCCGGCATCGGCGAACTCGGCTTCTTCTCCCGGATCCACTACGGGGGCGGTGCCGCCTGCGCCACCGTGCAGCAGGCCGCGATGGCCGTCGCGACCGGCGTCGCGGACGTCGTCGTCTGTTACCGGGCGTTCAACGAGCGCTCGGGCCGCCGTTTCGGCTCCGGCGTCCAGCGGCGCGAACCCTCGGCGGAGGGCGCGGCGCTCGGCGTCAACCTGCCGTCGGGGCTGCTCACCCCCGCGTCCTGGGTCGCCATGTCGGCAGAGCGCTATCTCCACACGTACGGGCTCGAACCGGAGGTTTTCGGCCATGTCGCCGTCGCCGGGCGCCGGCACGCCGCGACCAACCCGGCCGCCTGGTTCCACGGCCGGCCCATCACCCTGGCCGACCACGCCGCCTCGCGGTGGATCGTCGAGCCGCTGCGGCTGCTCGACTGCTGCCAGGAGACCGACGGCGGCCAGGCGCTGGTCGTCACCTCCGCCGAACGCGCCCGCGACCTGCGGCACCCGCCGGCGGTGGTCAGGGCCGCGGCGCAGGGCGCGGGGCGCGGCCAGGAGCAGATGACCGGCTACTACCGGCCGGAGCAGGACCTGTGCGGGCTGCCCGAGTCGGCCGTCGTGGCCCACCAGCTGTGGCGCACCTCCGGCCTCGGGCCGGCGGACGTCGACACCGCCGTCCTCTACGACCACTTCACCCCCTTCGTCCTGATGCAGCTGGAGGAGTACGGGTTCTGCGGGCGCGGGGAGGCGGCCGCCTTCGCCGCCGACGGCGGCCTGGAACGGGGCGGGAGGCTGCCCGTCAACACCCATGGCGGCCAGCTCGGCGAGGCGTACCTGCACGGCATGAACGGCATCGCCGAGGGGGTACGGCAGTTGCGCGGCACCAGCGTCAACCAGGTCCCGGGCGCGGCCCACGTCCTCGTCACGGCCGGTACGGGAGTCCCCACCTCGGGACTGCTGCTGGGCGCGGCGGACTGAGCGTTCCCGCCGCCCACCGCCCGCCACCCGCCGCCCGGCGGCCCATACGGGGCCGGGTGTTGCTGCGTACGGCTGACAACGGGGCGTGGCTCCGCCGTCAGGGGGAAGGCGCCTGCGTTCACTCGACGCATGCGCGAACACAAGCCGATCATCCGACACGGGGCGATCGTGGCGATGGTGCTTGCCTGCCTCCTGGCCGGGCCCACCGCGGCCGAGGCCGTCGTGCCGCGTCCCGCCGCGTCGGTCGCCGAGCGGGCCCAGGCGACGGCTTCCGCGCCGGACACGGCGCCCGCCGGAGGACCGGCCCGAACACCCGGCGACGGCGGTGACGACGGCCCGTTCGGCTTCGCCGACACCGGCCTCCTCGACGGCCTGGACCTCCCCTACGGCCTCGGCGGCGGGGGCGCCCCCGAGAGTGCCCCGGCGCGGGTCTACCGCGGCTACGGCTTCGACACCTGCCGCACACCGCCGCTGTCCACGATGCGCGCCTGGCTGCGCTCCAAGTACCGCGCCATCGGCGTCTACTACGGCGGCCGCGCCCGCGCCTGCACCACGCAGCGCCATCTGAACCGCAACTGGGTGCGCTCGGTGCACCGGATGGGCTGGCGCATCCTGCCGATCTACGTGGGCTCGCAGTCGCCCTGCGTACGCGGCAGGCACCTGCGCGGCCACCGGATGAGCACCGACGACCCCTGGGGCCAGGGCGCGAGCGAGGGCTGGGACGCCGTGCGCAGGGCCGCCGCCCTCGGCTTCGAGCCCGGCAGCGCGCTCTACCTCGACATGGAGGCGTACAACGTCAAACGGTCCCGCTGCGCCGACCAGACCCTCGATTTCATCCGGGGCTGGGACCGCGAGGTCGACGACGCCGGCTACCTGCCGGGCCTCTACAGCAGTTCGGAGTCCGGCATCCGGCACATCGAACGGGCCCGCCGGGAGGGCTACGACGACCTGCCGCGCGCCGTCTGGTTCGCCCGCTGGCAGGGGAAGCCCGCGGTGGGCAGCGAACCGGTCCTCGAACGGGACGCCTGGCATCCGCACGGCCGCATCCACCAGTACTCGGGCAGCGTGCGCGAGAAGCACGGCGGACGGCGGCTGGCGATAGACCGCAACCGGCTGGACGGGCCGGTGGCCGTCGTCGGATGACGCGGCGGGCGACCGCCGGGACGCGGCCCCTGCGGGGTGACCCGTAGGGGCGGCGGGTCCGGCCTCAGCCCTCCGGAGGTGGGGCGGGCCCCCGCCCTACGACTTCAGGGTGACCCCGCTTCGGCACCTGCGGCGGATCCCCCGCGGCCGGACCGGCTCCTAGCGTGGAGCCATGACCACGCCCGTGTGCACAAGCGCCGCGCAGGCCCAGTTCACCCGCTACGTCCGGGCCAAGGGCCCGGCGCTGCTGCGGACCGCGCGCTCGCTCACCGCCAACCCCTGCGACGCCGAGGACCTGCTGCAGACCGCCCTCACCAAGACCTACCTGGCGTGGGACCGGATAGACGACCACCGGGCGCTGGACGGCTACGTGCGCCGCACGCTGGTCAACACCCGTACCTCGCAGTGGCGCAGGCGCCGCGTCGAGGAGTACGCCACCGAAGAGATCCCCGAGCCGCACGGCCACGCCGTGACCGGCCCCGACGCGGCCGAGCAGCAGGCCCAGCGCGACGCGCTGTTGCGCGCGATCTCCCGGCTCCCCGCCCGCCAGCGGGCGATGGTCGTCCTCAGGTACTACGAGGACATGAGCGAGGTGCAGACCGCCGAGGTGCTCGGGGTGTCCGTGGGCACGGTCAAGAGCGCGGTGTCGCGCGCCCTCGGCAAACTCCGCGAGGACCCCGAATTGCGCCTGGGGTAGTGACATACCGCTCGGTATGCCAGCAGAATCTCAGCACCCACCTACCCACGCGTAGCCGCTTCAACGAGGAGGCGACCGGTGCTGAGCACAATGCAGGACGTTCCCCTGCTGGTGTCCCGGATCCTGACCCACGGCTCGACGGTGCACGGCCGGTCGCAGGTCACGACCTGGACCGGCGAAGGCGAGCCGCACCGCCGGTCGTTCGCCGAGATCGGGGCCCGCGCCGCCCGCCTCGCGCACGCGCTGCGCGACGGACTCGGCGTCGAGCGCGACGACCGCATTGCCACGCTGATGTGGAACAACGCGGAGCACGTCGAGGCGTACTTCGCGATCCCCTCCATGGGGGCCGTCCTCCACACGCTCAACCTCCGGCTCCCCGCCGATCAGTTGGTCTTCATCGCCAACCACGCCGCCGACCGCGTGGTCCTGGTCAACGGCACCCTGATCCCACTGCTGGCACCGCTGCTGCCCGCCATGGAGACGGTCGAGCACGTGGTCGTCGTCGGTCCCGGCGACACCTCGCCGCTGGAGGGCTGCCGCCCCACCCTGCACGCCTACGAGTCCCTCATCGAGGGCCGCCCCGAGAGCTACGACTGGCCCGAGCTGGACGAGCGTTCCGCGGCCGCCATGTGCTACACCTCGGGCACCACCGGCGACCCCAAGGGCGTGCTGTTCTCGCACCGTTCCATCTACCTGCACTCCCTGCAGGTCAACATGGCCGAGTCGATGGGCCTGACCGACTCCGACACCACCCTGGTCGTCGTGCCCCAGTTCCACGTCAACGCCTGGGGCCTGCCGCACGCCACCTTCATGACCGGCATCAACATGCTGATGCCGGACCGCTTCCTGCAGCCCGGCCCGCTCGCCGCGATGATCGAGGCCGAGCGCCCCACGCACGCCGCGGCCGTCCCCACCATCTGGCAGGGCCTGCTCGCCGAACTCGCCGCCACTCCGCGGGACATCGGCAGCATGCGCCACGTCACCATCGGCGGCTCCGCCTGCCCGCCCTCCCTGATGGAGGCGTACGACAAGCTCGGCGTCCGCCTCCTGCACGCGTGGGGCATGACCGAGACCTCCCCGCTGGGCACCATGGCCCACCCGCCGGCCGGCCTCACCGAGGAGGAGGAGTGGCCGTACCGGATCACCCAGGGCCGCTTCCCCGCCTCCGTGGAGGCCCGCCTGGTCGGCCCCGCCGGCGAGGTGCTGCCCTGGGACGGTGCGTCCGCGGGCGAACTGGAGGTCCGCGGCGCGTGGATCGCCGCGGCCTACTACGGCGGCGCCGACGCCGAACCGCTGCGCCCCGAGGACAAGTTCAGCCCCGACGGCTGGCTGCGCACCGGGGACGTCGGCACCATCACCCACGACGGCTACCTGACGCTGACCGACCGCGCCAAGGACGTCATCAAGTCCGGCGGCGAGTGGATCTCCTCCGTCGAGCTGGAGAACGCCATCATGGCCCACCCGGCCGTCGCCGAGGCCGCGGTCGTGGCCGTGCCCGACGACCGCTGGGGCGAACGGCCGCTCGCCACGGTCGTCCTCAAGGACGGCAGCACGGTCGGCTACGAGGAGCTGCGGACCTTCCTCGGCGAGAGCATCGCGCGCTGGCAGCTGCCCGAGCGCTGGGCGGTCATCCCGGCGGTGCCGAAGACCTCGGTCGGCAAGTTCGACAAGAAGGTGATCCGGCGCCAGTACGCGGAGGGGGAGCTGGAGGTCACCAAGCTCGTCTGACGACCCGGCACGCGTGCGCCGGGCCCCGGGGGACGTGCCCCCGGGGCCGGGCGCACGTCGTGCGGAGGGCCCTCAGGAGCCGATCTTGCCGAGCATGTCGACGATGCGGCCCTGGACGTCCGCGCTGGTCGAGCGCTCCGCGAGGAAGAGCACCGTCTCGCCGGACGCCAGCCGCGGCAGCTCCGCCGGGTCGATGTCGACCGCGGTGTAGACGACCATCGGCGTGCGCTCCAGCCGGCCGTTCGACCGCAGCCAGTCGACGATCCCCTGCCGCCTGCGGCGGATGAGCATCAGGTCCATCACCACGAGGTTCGGGTGCACCTGAGCGGCCAGCGTCATCGCGTCCGCCTCGGACTGGGCGTGCGCGACGTGCATCCCGCGCCGCTCCAGCGTCGCGGCGAAGGCCTGGGCGATCGGCGCGTGGGCCTCGATCAGCAGCACCCGCGGCGGGTGCTGCTCGCTGTCCCGCGGCGCCAGGGCCTTGAGGAGCACGGCGGGGTCGGCCCCGTACGCGGCCTCCCGCGTCGCCTGCCCGAGGCCGGCCGTGACGAGCACCGGCACCTCGGCCTGCGCCGCCGCCTGACGGAGCGACTGCAGGGCGGTCCGGGTGATGGGCCCGGTGAGCGGGTCCACGAAGAGCGCGGCGGGCGGATCGGCGACCTGCGCGTCGACCTCCTCGCGGGAGCGGACGATGACCGGGCGGTAGCCGCGGTCGGTGAGCGCCTGACGGGTGGCGACGTCCGGCTCGGGCCAGACCAGCAGCCTGCGCGGCTCGTCCAGGACGGCCCCGGGCTCCTGGCCGTTCTCCTCCGTGACGTCGACGGCGCCGTTGGGGCCGTCGAGCGGCTCGGGGCCCTCGGTGTCCTCCGTGGGGGCGCCTATGGCGTACGCCCGGCCGGGGGTCTCCGTGCCGTTGACGACGGCGGGCACGGCGGGCGCGGCGGGTGCGATGGGCGTCGCGGGGGTCGCGGTCTGCGCCGGCTCGGGCTCCGCGGGGGTGGCCAGCTTGCGGCGCCGCCCTGAGCCGCTGGACGGCTGCGCGATCTGCTCGTTGATCTGCTGGGCGAAGGCGACGCCCTGGCCGAGGGTCCGCACGCTGATGGCCCGGCCGTGCGTACCGCCGCCGCCGTTCTGCGCGGCCTGCGCCTCGGGTTGTGCCTGCGGCGGCGCGGGGGCGGGGGCCGGGGCAGGAGCCAGTGCCTGGGGCGGGACCATGGGCTGCGGCTGCGGCGGGGCGACGGGTTGAGGCTGCGCCACGGGCTGCGGTTCCGGGCTGCGCTGCGTCTGCTCGGGGATCATCGGCGGCTCGAGGGCCAGGGGTTCCGGCCGTGCCGCCGGGGTGGGCGGCGGGAGCCGCCGCGGGTCGACGATCGCCGACGGGCGCGGGGTGCTCTCGACGATGCCGCGCGGACGGCGGGCCGACCCCTGGGCCTCCGGCCACTCGGTCGCCGGCGTGGCGGGGACGGAGGGGGCCGACGGGGCGGGCGGCAGCGCGGGCAGCTCCGGCGGGGCCGGTGCCTCCGCGACGGCGGCCCGGCGCGCGCGGCGGCCGTTGCCCGGTGCGCCCTGCTCCGGCGCGGGTGCCTCCGGCAGCGCGGGCTGCAACCCGGGCTGCGGCTCCTGCGGGGTGGCACGGCGGGCCCGGCGGCCGGTGGGCTGCTCCTCCGCATCGGCCGGAGCCGGCGGGAGCGCGGGCTGTGCCTGGGGTTGCGCCTGGGACTGCGGCTCCTCGGGACGGCGCAGGGCACGGCGCCGTCCGGTGGGGGTCGGGGCGTCGGTGGTGGGCGCGGCGGGCAGCGCGAGCGCGGCACCGGGCGCCGGGGTCGCCGCCGGCGTGGCCGGCCGGGCCGGCTGCGGGACCGGGACGGCCAGGGGCGCCGGGGACGGCGCCGGCGGAAGGGCGGCGGGGGCCGTACCGCGCACCGGCTCGGCCGGCACCGGCATCACGGTCGTCTCCGACTCCCGCCGGGCCTCCTTGACCGCCGTCTTCGTCCCGCCCTTGCCGACCGGCACCTCCATCACGTAGGCGCTGCCCTGCCCGGGCACCTCGTGCGTCTGGAGCACACCGCCGTGCTTCTCGACGATGCCGCGCGCGATCGGCACGTGGACCGGGTTGTCGCCCGCGTGCGGGCCGCGCACCTCGATGCGGACGGAGTCGCCGCGCTGCGCCGCCGCCACCACGATCGTGGAGTCGACGCCGCCGACCACGACCGGCACGTTGCCGGCCGCGTCGACGCCCGCCACGTCCGCGATCAGGTGGGACAGCGCCTGCGACATCCGCTCCGGGTCCACGGTCGCCTCTATCGGCGGGGCGTGCACCGCGTACTGGGCCCGCCCGGGACCGATCAGCTCGACGGCCGCCTCGACACCGGACGCCACGACCTTGTCCATCGAGGTCGTCTCGCGCTGCAGCTTCTCCTCGCCCCGGTCGAGCCGCTGGAAGGAGAGCACGCTGTCGATGAGCGTGGTGATCCGCGCGTAGCCCGCGGTGAGGTGGTGCAGGATCTGGTTGGCCTCCGGCCACAGCTGCCCGGCCGGGTCGTTGGCCAGCCCGGCGAGCTCGGCCCGCAGTTCGTCCAGCGGCCCGCGCAGGGCGTCGCCGAGCAGCGACTGCAGTTGCGCGTTGCGCGCCGCGAGCGCGTCGAAGCGCGTGCGGTCGGTGAAGGTCATCACCGCGCCGACCAGCTGGTCGCCCTCCCGCACCGGCGCCGTGATCAGGTCGACCGGCACCGAACGCCCGTCCTTGCGCCACAGCACCTGGCCGCGGACCCGGTGCTTCAGCCCGGAGCGCAGCGTCTCGGACAGCGGCGTCTCCTCGACGGGCAGCGGGGTGCCGTCCGGACGGGAGTGGTGCACCAGCGGGTGCAGCTCCTGACCGCCGAGGTCGGTGGCCCGGAAGCCCAGGATCTGCGCGGCCGAGGGGTTGACCAGGACGATCTTGCCGTCGGTGTCGACGCCGATCACGCCCTCGCTGGCGGCGCGCAGGATCATCTCGGTCTGGCGCTGCTGGCGGGCGAGTTCGGCCTCGGTGTCCAGCGTCCCGGTCAGGTCCCGGACGACCAGCATCAGCAGCTCGTCGCCGGTGTAGCTGTAGGTCTCGGCGAAGGGTGTGCGGGCGTCGTCGAGGTTCGCGCTCGTGACCTCCACCGGAATTTCACTGCCGTCGGTCCGCCGGGCGACCATCCGGGTCGGCTTGGTACGGCCCTCGTCGTCGTCGGGGCGGCGCATCGAACCGGGGATGCGACGCGCGTCGAACGACGGCAGGAGGTCGAGCAGCCCGCGGCCCACGAGGGCGGTGCCCGGCGACTCGAAGGTCTCCAGGGCGATGGAATTGGCGTTGACGACGGTCCCGTTGGCGTTCACCAGCAGCAGGGCGTCGGGCAGCGCGTCGAGTATTGCCGCGAGGCGAGCAGCGCCTCGGGATGGCCTGCTGCTCACGAGACGCGTCCTCCCTGAAAACCGCACTTGCTGCCGCGCCACCACCCGCGAAGGGGGCTTCCACCGGTGGTGGCCCATCTTGCCGCCGACCGGGGGGCATGTCACTAGAGCGAGTGTACGGGCAGAGGTTGGCGGCGAGGCTCCGGATGCCCATGTCCCTTACGCGTGAGTAGCGTTCGTGGCCGGGCCGTGCGGATGTGGTGTCGGTCACCCTCGCAGGTCACACACCCCGGCCGGCGGGCCCGTCGTGGGCCGGGGGTGCGGGCAGCACGGGGGCCATCCGCCGCCAGCGGGCCGTCTCGCAGCCGTTGCTGCGGTCGTAGCGGGCGTCCACGGGCCGGCCGCGCCAGCTGCCGCGTACGGTCGCGCGCTGCGGGCCGCTGTAGATCATCGTGCACATCGTGCCCGCGGGTGAGGGCCCCACGGGACCGCCCAGCCGCTCCAGGTGGGCGCACGCCTCCGACGCCTCGGGGTGGGTCCCGCCGGCGGGGCCGCAGCGCAGGTCGTACTCCGTCACGTGGCCGCCCCCGTCGTCCACGGTCACCCGCAGCACGTCGGGCGGCCCACCCGGCGGCCCCGGAGGGCAGGCCAGGGCCGGTGCGGCCACCGTCAGTGGCAGGCCGAGCGCGAGCGCGGCGGTCATGGGCACACGAGCCAATCGCATGCTCCGTCCCTACCTCCCCGCCGCCGCCCGCGCCCGCCAATCCACCCGATCGTGGGCGCGTCGCCACGGCGCCCGCCGCAACGCCTTTGCCCTGGCCGCACGCGGCCTAGTAATCTGGTCAGCGATTGGTCCCAGCCCGGTGGGCTGTGCCATCATCTGCACACACCCGCTCGCGCGGGCGCACCAGGAGGCGTCGCCTAGTCCGGTCTATGGCGCCGCACTGCTAATGCGGTTTGGGCTTTACCGTCCATCGAGGGTTCAAATCCCTCCGCCTCCGCTCCACGGAAGCCCCGGCCAACCGGCCGGGGCTTCTGCCGTTCCCGGGACCCCTGCTGGGCCGCCGTTGGGTTGTTTCCGCAGGTCAGAACGGGTGTGGCTAATGGATTTCACCTCACGGCGCGGGTCATGTAATGTTGTTCCCGCAACGCCGACCGGCAAGAAAACGCCGGGAAGCACAAGCACTCGTAGCTCAACGGATAGAGCATCTGACTACGGATCAGAAGGTTGCAGGTTCGAATCCTGCCGAGTGCACACAGCTCAGAAGGCCCCCGGGATCATCCCGGGGGCCTTCTGACATCAGCGGCTGACATCAACGTGGTTCGGCCGATGTCTCAGCCGGCCGCGAGGCCCACCGCGTCGCCGTCCTCCTCGTCGTCCAGCCCGAGGGCGTCGTCCATGCGATCGGCCGCGGCTCGCAGGGTCGTGTGCATGACGTGCGCGTAGGTGTCTAGCGTCATCGTGATCGTGCTGTGCCCGAGCGTCTCCATGATGGTCCGGGCGTCGACCCCCTGAGCAAGGAGCAGCGACGCGCACGTGTGTCGGAGGTCGTGCACCCGGACCCTACGGATCTTGGCGTTGCGGCAGAGAACCGTGAGCATCCTGTTGAGGCTTCGGGGATCCGTTGCGCGCCCCGTGGCGGTGGTGAAGATCAGCCCGCTCGGCTGCTGCGGGAGGGGCTGCCACTTGCTGCCGGCCACGGCCCGCTCCTGGGCCTGCGTGACCTTGTGGGATGTGAGTGCGGCGACGCAGCGCTTCGGAAGCGAGACGGTCCGCACCGAGCGCATCGTCTTCGGCGTTCCGAAGATCAGCTCACGCTTGATGCGTTGGAGGTTGCGCCGGACCCTTAGCTGACCGTTGGTGAGGTCGACATCGGCCCACGTGAGGCCCAGCACCTCGCCCCGACGTAGGCCGGTAGAGACCAGCAGTAGCCACAGCGCATAGAGCCGGTGGTCGCGTGCGGCCTTGAGCAGCATCTTGGCTTCGGCGCCGTCCAATGGGCGGACTTCCTGTCGGGTGACCGTGGGGGTCTCCACGATCTTGGCGACGTTGCGGGCGATGAGTTCTTCTCGGACCGCCTGCTGGAGAGCGGAGCGCAGGACGGCGTGGACGTACTGGACCGTCCTCGCGGACGGGTGCCGCTTGCAGCACTTTCCGACCGCACAGCACGTCTGGTCGCCCTTCTCCCTGGCGGCGTCGACCCCTCGGAGGCAGCAGAGGCAACCGTTCTTGAACTCGGCCAGGAACAGGCGGACATCGGTCGGGGAGAGGCGGTTGAGCCTCTTCTTGCCGAGTGCCGGGGTGATGTAGAGCCGGCTCAGTCCCTCGTAGCTGTTGAGCGTGGCGGGCTTGAGCCGAACGGACGCGATGGTGGCAAGCCAGTACGTGAGGTAGTCGCCGAACGCCATGGCGGAGGTGGCGGCCGGGATGCCCTGCCGGGTCTTCTCCTGGAGTTCGGTGAGCTTGTGGCCTACCTCCTCCCGCGTCTTGCCGTAGACGAACTTCCTCACGCGCGTTCCGTCGGGGCGGTAGACGTATGCAGCGGCGTGATAGCGCCCGTCCTTGCGCTTGGTGATGGTGCCTTCGCCGTTGGCGCGGCGCTTGGCCATTACGCGGCCTCCTCAATGCTCTGCTGGATGTAGGTGCGGACGGCGTCGACCGGGATGCGGCGTGAACGGCCGGCGGTGAAGCTCTGGAGCTGCCGAGAGCGGATGAGGTCGTAGACCTTGCTGCGGCTGAGTCGCAGGGCGGTCATGACCTCGGGGACGGTGAGGGCTTCGGGTGCTGCGGGCGTGGCGGAGCGCACGTCGAACCTCCGGGATGCTGTGGGGCTCCTGGCCCCCCTCTGGGAAGTCCGCTACTTCCGCTACCGCCGCTACCTCGCAGGTCAGGAGCCTGTTCGGGGGTAGCGGGAGAGGTAGCGGTAGCGGATAGAGCGGGGTCCGGTAGCGGGAAGTGAGGGCGGTTCCCGCTACCGGATCAGTGCAGGTCAGGCTGTGTTTTCGCACCCCGGTAGCGGAGGTAGCGGACTTTCCGGGGGTGGGGGGCAGTAGCGCTGCCACGCGTCGTGCAGATCGGTGGCGTAGTAGCCCTTGAGGACACCCCCACCGGTCTTGATGTTGCGAGAGGCGACCGGTTCGCCGTCGGCGGTGACGTACTCGCTGAGCATCCGGGACAGCCGGCGGGAGTCGAGCGGGCGCCCGTTGAGGTCAGCCCACGGGGCGTCGTCCAGGGCGTTGAGCCGGTCCAGGATGGCCACGGTGGGCAGGCGGTCGATGCCACTGAGCACGTGGTCGCGCAGGTCGGTCAGCAGCCTCACGCCGACGCTGCCTTTGTCGTTACTGCGGGAGGCTTTGACCAGGGCCAGGCAGGCTTCCCGGGCCCGGCGGGGCCAGTCGCCTCCGACGGCGTCGGCGATGGCGATCAGGGGTTCCCACACGTCCGCGGGCCGGTCGGTGATCCCCTCGGGCATCTCCGGGAACGCGTCCGTGACCTGCTCCTGTACGGTCTCGGCCCACTTGGCGAGCCGGTCGCGCAGGGCGTTGCCCTCACGGACATGGATGCGGGTACGGAACTGTTCGGCCTTCTCGTTCCGGGCCCTGCGGCGCATGCGGATGATGACGGAGCGGGTCAGGATCGTGTCCGGCAGCGACCCGAGTCCCGCCACTGCCACGGCGCAGAACGACGGGAAGCCCTGCACTTGCTGGTTGGAGCCATCCCCGACGCACCGGTACATGACCCGGCCGCGGGTGTGGCCGGCGTTGATGAACCCCCGAAGCTGCTCGTTCTCCCCTGCTTTCGGGCCGAAGATGGTGTCGATCTCATCGAACAGGATCGTGGGACGGCCGCCGTCGATGCCGGACACCGACCGGAACAGGGCCGATGCGGAGGCGTCCACGGCCGCCATGGCGCGCGGCACCAGCGATTCGACCACTTCCAGCGCCCGCGACTTTCCCGACCCCGGCTCCGGGGACAGAAATGCCAGGCGGGGCGTGGAGTCGAACGCGTCCAGCAGGTGCGCGTGCGCGTCCCACAGCGTCACCGCGACGTAGGCCGCTTCCTGCGGGAAGACGTTGAAGCGTCGGTGGAAGGCTTCCACCTCGTTCAGCAGTGCTGCGCCGTCGGTCATGGGGGCTGTCCTCCGGTCGGTTTGCTGCGGGTCAGGGAGAGGAGCTGACAGGACGCCCTCACGGGCGGCGACTTTCGGCGCACCACCCGCCGCGAGGGCGTGGGTCGGCGTGGCGGGGCCGGGGCCGTTGGTGGCGGTGATGCTCTTCAGTGGAGAGCGGGTGGAGGTGGTCATGCCGTGTCCCGGCGTCGCGGGTTGTGGGCGATGGACCAGTTCAGTGCGCTGCGCAGGGTGGAGCGGCACTGTGCTGCCGGCAGTCCGGCCGTCTCGCCAGCTTCCTGAAGAGCCTGTTCAACCACATGGCGGGGGAGGTCGCCCCATGCGACGAACCGCCCCACGGCGCGGGCGGCCCGGAACAACGTCGCCTCACGCGCGCCCTGTTGGGAGCCGGCGACGGTCCGTGTCTCGTTG
The DNA here is from genome assembly GCF_055635295.1 of Streptomyces sp. NPDC111520. NCBI lineage: Bacteria > Bacillati > Actinomycetota > Actinomycetes > Kitasatosporales > Streptomycetaceae > Streptomyces > Streptomyces sp. NPDC111520. The sequence continues at coordinate 203,224 of NZ_JBVKBW010000010.1, forward strand.
GCGAGCGCTATGTCTGCGTATCGGCGTGATTTCCCTGCTACGGCCATTGAGGGGGCCTGTGCGGGCTTGGGGGCGGGTTGAAGGATGCTTTGCAGCCATCGGGGCAGCGAGGCGACCACGGGGCCGCCTACGGCCTCATACGGTCCGGCGGCTGTTTCGGAGCCGGCGGCGACGACGTACCCGCCCCACCCGCGGGTGTCGACCAACGGGCCCACGGTGCCGGCAGTGTTGGTCAGCCGGATGCCGGGTGGGGCGGTGAAGTACAGGTGCTCTCCACCGCTCGCGGTCCGAGTCCGGTAGGTGTCGGGGACGGCCTGTCCGGCGCGCTCGCAGAGCGCCCTGAAGGTCGCCGCGCCGTCAGGCGCGTCTGCACTGCTCTTGTCCTTGGACACGTCCAGGTCGACAACCAGCAGCCCCGAGGGGCCCGTGGCGATACCGACGTTGAACGGACCGTGCGACCAGGTCGCGCGGATACGCTCGGGGTCGGCGGTGGCGCGCTGCTCCCACTTCCGATGCCCCGCCGCGCAGGGCCCCGTGCGGGGGCAGGTGGCTTCCCCGTGCAGAGCGGGCCGCTTACTGCCGGGACGGAGCGGGAACACGTGCCATCCGCGTTCCGCCGCGCGTAACGCTGCCGACAGCAGCGCGGATCGTGCGTCATGGGTCATGCTGAATGTCTCCAGTTCTCTTGCTGGGTGCTGGATTGCCGGGGCGACCGCAGTTCTTTGGCGAGATGCGGCGGTCGCCCCGGGCGTCGTTAGGCCGCGTTCAGGGCGGGTTGTTGCCAGGCAGGCACGTGGGCCAGGACTCGGGTGCGCCAGTTCATCGCGTTAGGCAGGCAGTTTGCGCAGTTCATGTGGATGTGACCGGGCATCGTGGGGCGGTGGCGGGCATGGGTGGACCAGGCCAGCGAGTCCTCGGAGGTCAGCAGGTGGCCGGCCTTCTCTAACCCGAGGGTTTTGAAGCCGAAGCCGTGCAGGCGAGCCCATGCCCGGCAGGGGTCGTGACGATCGCCGCAGCCTCCCGGGGTGGCCTGCCGACGGCAGACCGAACCGAGACCGACGGTCAGTTCTCGGGTGGGCCGACACCCCGCTGTCGCTGTAGCCAGGAACCTTGGTCTCCCGAGGACTTCAAGATCAACACGGAGGGTCACCCGAGACCGCAACAATTACGAAAAGGGCAACATCGGTGCCCACTCGCATACCTCGAAGAAATCGGACCGAACAAGGCTCTGAGCTGGGACAAGAGCGTGGAACTATGCACAAGAGGCGAGCGAATGAGGCTTTTTGCGGCATCGAGTGCCACCATGTGGCCTCAACGACGTCACCGAGTGCACGCGATCACAGGGGTACTGCCAGAATGATCCTCAACACCCGCTAGATGAAGGGGAGAGGAGAAATATGGCTGCTTCGAAAGAGATCGGCAGAACGGTCCGGTTAGCCATTGTTGAGAAGCACCGGACCGCCCGCCTTGTCTGCATCCTGCTGGCGGTGGGCGCCATTGCAGGTGCATTCCTTCTGATCATCAACGGCGTTGCCGTCTCGGTGATGATCGGTTAAGGCGTCCCTGAGGGCGTCTTGGCAAGCTAGCTAAGCACGACAGAGGGGTCTGGTCGACTTCAGGGTCGACTAGGCCCCTCTCATGGCCTCACGCCGCCCAAGGGCGAACGAGCAACACACCCCAGATCCATTCCGGATCGGTGACGTACCAGCAAGGGGCGCGGGTACGGCGGCGGGCCCGAGGGCCCGCTTATCCATGGAAGTGGTTGCGCTTGAAGACGGCCTTACGGATATTGACCGTGGTCCCGCGGTCGCCCTTGTCACTGCGCAGGACTTGGACGGCGATCCATCCGCCGAAGATGACCGCGGCCAGGATGATGAGCTGGTGGACCAGGGCCGCGAGTGCGGCGATGAACGTCGTCAGCAGCACCAGCCCGCCGCACACGGCGGCGAAGCCGACGCCCCCGAGCGCGATGTTGACCGCGGTCCGGGAGACGGCCGGCCGTGCCTCGGTCGACGCGGGTACCGGGGCGGGGGTGAGGGTGTAGCCGGTGACCACGCGCCCGTCGGGCAGGACCACGCTCGCCACGGCCGCGGCCGGGTTCGGCTGGACGGGTATCAGTGGGGCCGCGTAGGGCTGGACAGGGACGAACGGCGGCGGCTGGTGGATGGTCATGGCCTGCTCGGTGGCCGCAGCGGGGGTGCTGTCGGGGAACATGCGGAATCCCTTCTCGGCATGGCGCAGGGAGGCTGAGGCACCCCCCGCTGGGGTGCCTCTGGAGGGGGTGTTGGGGGTGCTGACCTGCGGTCCTCCCTGACTCCCTGATGGATCATTCGTCCTGGTCAGGGGCAGGGAGGCGGGTCAGGGAGGGATTCAGGGAGTTCTCCCTGCCTCCCTGACCCGCGCCGGGTACGGCTCCCTCTACTCGCCGGCAGAAGCGGAACCATCCGTGTCGCGGTTTGCGAGGACCCGGGCGAGGCGGTCGCGTCCGATGACCATGCGGCCGTCGGACTTGTACGGCTCAGCGCCGGTGCCGTCCAGGACGCGCTTGAGGTCGATGAACGACCAGCCGCCGTAGGCGTCCGCGTTCAACGTCGCCAGCCGCTTCAGCACGTCCTGCGTCAGCACCCGCGGCGCGTCCCCGAGCACGCCGGCGATGTCGGCGAGCGGGTCACGGTCCTGCCCGCGCTCGATGACGTGCAGCGTCGTCACGCCGTCGCGCAGGGCCTTGGCCCGGGTCGCGATCGTCTCGGCGTCCTCGGTGCTGATGTAGTGCGTCCGCACCGTGATGGACGACTGTCCCTTGGGGATCTCGATCCCGTCGGAAGCGACGACCAGCGTTCCCTTGTCCAGACCCGGCCGCAGCAGGTTCGGCGCGGCACCGCCGTCGACGGCCTTGTCCCCCAGCGCCATACGGGCCTGCGACTCCGTACCGAGCGCGAGTGAGGCGCGGGTATGGGCACCCTCGCGGACGAGCTTGGGGAGGTTCTGGTCGGTGGGGTCCTGCGTGCCCTGCCACAGCAGCACGTTCACGGCCCGACCCTGGTTGTGGATCTTCCGTGCGGCCATGAAGTACCGGCTGGTGGAGGAAGAGCCGCCGTAGGGGCGCTTGTCCTCGTCCTTGACCGGGCACATGAACGCGACCTGCGCCTCGTCCACGATGACGATGAGCGGCGGGAACACCGTTCCCGGGGGCGCCTGGATGCGGCGGTTCATCTCCTCGACCGCGTCTTCGACCATCTCGGTGACCTGGATGACGTGGTCATCGGTCGGTCCCTGGATGAGCCGGGAGGCGAGGCCGTCGAACATGGCCCAGTCGCCGACGCCCTTGAGGTCGCCCATCCAGAACTCCACCGACCGGTCCAGGGCTAGCCACAGGGCGAGCGCCCGCAGGGCTGCGGTCTTGCCCTGGTTGGACAGGCCCGTGATGAGGAGGTGCCGCTGATAGACGCTCAGGGCTGCGGCGTCGCCGCGCAGGTCCTGGCCCCACGGGGCGCGGCCCTTGGCGTAGTCGGCCCGAAGGGTCTCGTCCGTGGTGAGCGGGGACGGGCCGATCGGCTCATCCAACGCGCCGGAGTCGGCGATCCACAGCCGCACGGTGCGGGCCGCGGTCGGGATGGTGATGAACACCTCGTGCTCGTGCCGGGTCAGGTTCTCGGCGAGCTTGCGGCGCCGGTTCTGCACCTCGATCGTGGACACCCCCGAGGGGAGGGTGACGTCGACCTCGACACCGCAGCCGGCGATCCGGATCGGACCCAGCATCGACGCTCCGGCGTCGCCCATCTCCTTGATGGCGTTCCGCAGCGCAGGCACCCCCAGGTCACGCAGGGCCTTGACCACGATCGACGGCGTGATCGGCTCCCCCTCACCCGACCGCACGTGGGCGGGCATCGTCCACTGCGGGGCCGCCTGCTGGTGCCGACCCACCGCCCACAGGGCCAGCAGAGTGAGGAACGGGCCGATCTGGACCAGCGGGCCCCACACCACCTGCACGATCGTGATCACCAGGTTGATGAACTTGATCACGGCCATGATCGGCGTGACGACGTCCGTGACGTCCTTGGTCGCGATCGCCATCACGATGCCGAGGGCGACCAGGCCACCGATGCCGACGCCGGTCCCGACCACGATGCCCTTGGCTGCGGCGACGGGTGAGTAGAGCAGGTCCATGCGGCGGCGGTGCCGGGCGGCGCGGAAGCGCTGCCCGCGCTCCTCCCACTGCATCGCCTCATCAAACTGCCCCGCAGCTTCCGCCGCGCGCAGCATCCGCTCGTAGCGGGCCGCCGTGCGGCCCTCCCAGGTGCGGCGGACCACGATCCGCGTACCTCCGAGGACGTACATGCCGTGCCGGATCACCGCACGCGCCACGGTCTTCGTCCGCTCGTGCGTCGCCGCCGTCTTGATGGCCCGGCCGGACCGGGCCCAACGCCGCGTGAGCTGCGGCTTGTCGGCGGCCGGTATGGGCTTGGGGTCGACCGCGGGCGCGGTGTCGGTGTCGGGGTGCTTGAACAGTCGAACGACGTTGTCACTCATGCTTCGGGATCTCCAGACTGCCCCGCTCCCGGGGCACACAAGGGAAGGCCCGGGACAGTCCTTCTGTCCCGGGCGGTGCGCTTCGGGTGGTGCAGTCAGGCGGGGTGGGGCAGGGCGCGGCACTTGGCGGAGTGCGTCTGGGCCCAGTCCTGCGTCTTGCGGACCGTGTCGGGCAGGGTGGCGGCGTCGCAGCCTCCGCAGGTGGCCACGTAGTAGTCACCGGACTTGGTGACGTCGACCGTGGCGCCGAACAGGGTCAGGTAGCGGTAGAGCACGCCCGCCGGCCAGGGAGCGGACAGCAGAGCGGAAAGGTTGCTGGTCACGCGGTTCTCCTCGCGGGTCAGGCCGTGCACGGCTGGTCGGGATAAGCGCAGGGCACGCACATGCCGAGCGACGTCGGGATGCAGTAACCCGCGTCTGTACGGCAGGCGGGGCAGAGCCGACGGGCCGTCATCGCCGCGGCGAGAGCGGCCCGCTTCCCGGGGGTCATCGGCCGCACGGGCTTCGCCCGGTCGACGCGGTAGAGGTAGGCGACCAGCACCCCGGACTTCCGCCGGCGTGCCTGACGCATGAGCTGAGCCGCAACCGGCTGACCACCAGGGCGCAGACCGCGGGCCCGCAGTTGCCGGCGGGTCGCGTAGCCGTCGGGGGCCAGGCGCCACGGGAAGGTGGGGATCCCCCAGGTGGCGCCGGACGGGTCGTAGCACTTCCCGAACGCCGGCGACATCACGCAACGACCTCAACGTCACCAGGGCCGTCGGTGCGCTCCGCCCGCAGGGTCTCCCGCAGTACACGGGCCTTGGCGGGCGAGGTACGCACGGCGCGGCGGATGCCCTCCGCCGTCAGGTCCTCGATCGGCCAACCCTCGGTCGCCTTACGGGCCTCGATCAGCAGCTCATCGGCCGTGCGGACCGGTCGGGGCGTGCGGGCCGCATCGGGGACCCGACCGGTCGCCCCACGCGGGCGGGTCGACTCCGCCGCGGCAACCGCGACCGGAGCCGACTCGATCGACCCGACCGGCTCCACCACAGTGGGCAGGACCGGGACGGGAAGCGCGACCGGAGCAGGCGTCGTATCGGGTGTCGCGGGGGTCGACTCTTCCAGGTCAGCCGTAGACCGATTCCTCTCGGTCTCGGTTGATTCCTCCGCATTCGTGTGCGGAGTCGACTGGTGGTGCAGCACCTTGGCCACGAGGTCGGAGCCGAAGTAGATCGACCCGACCGGAAGCGAGGTGGCCAGTAGCACCAGGGCCCAGTTCGCCGGGTCCCAGTCGGCCAGACGACCCCAGTCGACCGACCCGCCGTGCAACTCCGGCACGAGCCCGTGCACGTAGTTCAGCAGCAGCGACGCGACGGTGTACGTGGCCAGGACCCGCAGTGCGAAGCGGCGGTCCCGATCGGTCAGGACCAGGGTCGCGATCAGGGCCAGGGCCATCAGGCCGTCGACCACGAACGGATACAGCGTCGCGGCCGTACTGTCGGCGCCGATCGTCTCGGCAACGTCGCGCAGCGCGTTCCAGGAGACCCGGAACGCCATGCCGACGACACCGACCAGAGCCAGCACCAGGGCGGCCCGCCCCTTGCGCTTGAGATTCACGCGGCACCGCCGGACTTCCCGGCGGGCCGGTTGGCCACTGCCCGCCGGGCGGCGAGTACCCGCCGGCGGGCCCGACGCAGCCGCCGGGCGTCCACCTCGGTGGGCGTGCGGTCGAGCGTCATGATCTGCGCGTCCAGCAACTCGACTTCCGCCAGGACGACGGGCATCTCACGCTCGACCGCAAACAGCTCGCCGTCCGACGGTTCACCATCGGACAGGACGCCGGTAACAACCGGCTGACGTGCAGCGATGTTGCTCATGGGTCGTGTTCTCCCTAGTAGAAGGAACGGCCCGAACAGCACCCCCGGAGCTGCAACTCCGGGGGTGCGCGCCGTTGTGTTGATGCGCCACGTCAGTCGCGCGGCACGGCCGCTGGGAGCGGCCAGAGTGCCCCGGGCGAGATTCGATCCCGCGCCCTTCACGGCTGAATGCCGGGGCGATGTTTATGTCTCCTTCGGGGTTCCGCGCCCGTGTCAGGTAGCGCGGCAGGGCCCGTTGTAGGCGTATGGAGACGTGACCTTTCGGTCTAAGCCGTCCGGAGTGACAAGGGTCCGGTCCGCCCTCGGCCCGCTCTGTCCCGGGCCCCTTGACCCCGAATGCGCCCTAAATCAGGGCGTATTGAGGTCCGGCACCCACCAACCGGCCGAACCGACCAGCGAGCACATCCCTAAGGTTCCCTAGGGTTCCCTGTGGTGTCAAGCGGTAAGCTAAGGAACCTCAGGGAAGTGACGACAAGGAGCGAGGCAACATGGCAGGCCAGGCCGACAACCGGGCGCCGTACGCGAAGATTGCCGCTCACTACACGGAGCTGATCGAGTCCGGTCAGCTAGAGCCGGGAACGCTCTTGCCGAGCATCAAGAACATCTCGGAAGAGTGGAAGGTGAGCACCGCAACGGCAGAGAAAGCCCTGCGCAAGTTGCGCAACGAGGGGCTTGTCCGAGGTATTCATGGCATCGGCACTGAAGTCTTGGACCGGCCGGCTCCGATGTCTTCAGGTTCCCAGCGGCAGGACCGGGGACGCCGTACGGGGTCGAGCTGGGGGGCAGGCGAGAGGTCTGACTCGCATCAAGCGGGCATGGTGCCCGCACCTGCTGAAGTGGCACGAGCACTGGACATTGAGCCTGGCGCAGAAGTCGTGCGCCGTAGCCGGGTGTACAGGGACCGGCACGGCATCGTGGCGCACAGCACGTCGTGGATTCCCGCTCGGTACGTAAAGCTGATCCCGCAGCTATCAGCGAGTGAGCGTCTGACGGGCGGAACCTCGCTCCAGCTCATCGCCCAGGCGACTGGCCACCCGATCAGCCATCGCATCGACACAGCCTCCGCCCATCCGCTGACGCCGGAGTACGCACAGCTCTTGGAGCTGGACTCTGACAATGTGCCGGCGGAACCGGTGGTCGTGATGACGGCGAAATTCGTCGACAGCGAGGGCTACGTCGTCGAGTACGGCGTGGACCTCGGCGGGCCCGGTCGGACATGGCGTACAGAATCGGAGGTCACCCCGTGACGGTCGGGGGAGACACGCTTGCGATGTCCCCACACCCGCCGTTCTGCGTCCTGATGGCTGGACTCCCCGGCTCCGGCAAGACCACCCTTTCCCGTGCTCTCACCGCTCGCGGGTTCGTACGGCTGTGCCCAGATGAAGAGATGTACCGCCGGCATGGGGTATATGGAGTGGACTTCCCCCGGGGGACCTTCCCCGCGCTTGAGCGGCCGGTCCTTGAAGACGTGGTGGTCGACCTCTGGGAACAGCTCGCGGCGGGGCACGATGTCGTCGTAGATCACGGCTTCTGGACCCCAGAGGACCGAGCCAGATGGCGCGCCGTCGCCGCCGACGCCGGCGCGACCCCTGTACTCGTTTATCTCGCTGCCAGTCATGACGAACTGTGGGCAAGGATCAGCAAGAGGAACGATTACCACGCGGACGATCCCAACTCGATCTACTTCTCCGAGAGCGATCTACAGCGGTACCGCAGCCGGTTCATCCCCCCCACAGCAGACGAACCGCACATGCTGTACGACGGTGACCCGGGTGCTGTGATCGCAGCATTGGAAGCGTCTACTCTTTGACGTTGGAACGAAGGTCGCAGTAAGGCTTACTTACGACGTGAGCAGTGGCAACTCTTCGTGGTAATTCCAGTCGATCTCTCCATCGCTCCCCAAAAAATCCACCGTTCCCCAACGAGCGCTATGAAGTCCGGAGTCGTAATCGGCGACGAATGCAACTATCAGAATCTGTGTAGCGTGGTCCAAACCCTCAAATGCGTGACGTGCTGACGTCGTGGAACCCATATCGTCGTTCAACTCGAACAGCCCTTGCGCCCCTGTCCCATAGGCACTCATGGCCCCGCGTGTCCGGCGAATGCGAACCTTGAGTGCCTTGTCCCTTGGGCCGTACCTCAATGGAATTAGTAGATAGCCATTCAATGCCGAGTAAGTTACGCCTTCAAAGATGTAGGTCCGACCCCCCAGAGATACCACCTCCTCGGCAATCTCCTCCGACACCATTCGCGTAATGAGTTCCCCGTACAGCTTTTGAGGAGACTGGACATGCACGGCTTCGGCCGCAGCGCTTGCCCGGTAGTGCGCTCTTGTCAGGCGCGTTCCAATAGCTCTGGCGACACCTGGATGCAGGTTGATACCAGTGGATCCCGTTTCGCTCGCGGCCAGGTCGCTCACCGAGCGTTCATCAACCCTCAGATCAAAAATTTCTTCAGCTCGGCTGAGGAGTTGGCTGGGGGTGAGCATGAATAGAGCACCCCCTGTCCGATGCTGCAGCTCGACGACGAGCTCATTTCTAGGGCGCGCCGGCATTTGCCGATCCCCAGAGATCCACCAGTCTTCTTTCACGTCTCCCGTGACGAGCAAAACATCACAGCGGCGACGCTCGGCTTCAACGAGAACCTGTTCCCAGAGAAGGTAATCTCCTGCCGCCTGCTCGGGGGGCTTGGACTCAAAGTCCTTGTATCCCGGCGGAATGCTATCGCCAGCCCGCTCCTGAGCCTTCTTGACTGACTCGCGAAATTCAGATTCAGTAAAGGGCTCACCGATGCGCCCCGCCAGCAAGTCTGCAAGAGCCATTAGAACGGGATCCGTATGAGTCGCGGTCGTTCCCTCTAGAGCGTCTTTCTCTGCCTGCTCTTGTATGAACCCCTTGAGACTGCTTAGGGTTTCAGTGAGGGAATCCTTCGCTATCGCGATGCGTTGCGTCGCGCCATTGTCGCTATTTAGGTGAACATCCTTAAGCCAGCGATCTAGAACATCACCCAGAGACTTAGATGCCTTGTCCAAGGCGCTGCAGACATCTCGTGCTTTGGTGCGATGATGGCCGCGAACTGAGGGGAGATCCCGATTGCGCCAGAATTCTGATAGCACTTGATGAGGGATCCAAAGGCGGTTGCGAAGTCTCTCCAACACTGACAAGGTGTCAGTTCGCGTGCGTTCATTGGATCGGTACAAGTTCAGCAATACGTTAGCATCGAGAACCACTAATCCAGTTTCAAACAGGCGCTCATAGTCGCTTCGGACGGGAGTACGGTAAGCAACATCGCAATCGAAGAGTCCACGCTTGGGTGGCTCCGCGTTCTTGCTCTCCGTTCCAGTCGCTCCCTCTGGCAAGGTTCCCCCTCTGGTCAGTCGCCGCCCGCCAGTACATGAGTCTTCCATGCCCACGCACGTGGCGTCAGGCGCATCCGAATTTTGTTGTGTAAGGGGGTCACCTCTGCGCCACTCATGGCCGGCAGCCGCGGCCGATAGCGGGCTTTTCTACTCCGCTCCTGGAAACAAGGGGATCACGCCGTCAACTGCCGCCACTCTCAGGCGCTCGTCGATTCCTGTGCTCTGGAGTAGTTCCTCGCTGACCGGGACGCGTGCCGTTACGGTTCGGAATAGCCCAGGCGTCACCCGAGATTCCCGTGCCAGAGCCGCGGGTTCAACTCCCACCTTGGCTAGAATTTCTACTGCGCGTGGGTATAGCGAAGGTTGCTCCACTGGAGGCATTTCCCCGGGCTCCCGCCTACGCCACCCCTTAGAAGAGAGATACGTAATGGCGTTTCTGTAACTTACTTCGCTCATGATCCCAAGGGATCTTGAGCGGTAAAGTAGAGCCTGCAAACTTACGCCCCAGGTTTCCTTCAAAATCGCGAGTGTGCGCCAATCGGATTTCGCCGGCAGGATGTCTCTCAGTTCGTTAGCGGGAAGCAAGAACTCTGCGGCGAACCTGTGAGCTTGATTCTCAACGACCTTGCTACCCGGTTCGGCGTCCACATGCATTACTAGATGACCTAGTTCATGAGCCAGATCGAAGCGCTGCCGGTAGTAATCCTCTTTCGCGGGGTTGAGTACGACGGTTGGCCTGTAGCCGTCGTCAAATGAGTAGGCATCTACTGCCGCTGTCTGCAATGGACTGAAGACAACTACTACGCCGTTATTCTCGGCCAGCCGCACCAGGTGTCCGACGGGGCCCTGCCCGAGGCCCCAATTCTGGCGCAGCAGCGCCGCTGCTTCCTCAGGGAGGTTGCTAACTTCGTCATCGACGTCGACGCTCAACCGTGGCATGTTGGGCTCAGGAAACTCGACGTGCCGTTCCAGCGTGGCCCCAACGTCGCCAGTAACCATGCCGTAAGCGAATGCCTGGTCACGTGCAATCTGCGTGGTCGAGCGTAGCGAACGAAAATGAGGCACTGCGTCTACTGCGGATGGCTGATGGGGGCCGGGGAGAAAGAAACTCGGGTCAACTCCAAGCGTCAGACACAACTGAGCGACCGTTGCCGGCGCCGGGCGCTTGGAATTGTTCTCGTACGCTGCCACGGCAGTCGGGCTTTTTTCGATCTTGGACGCAAGGGCGTTCTTGCGCAGACCTGCCAACTGCCGTGCCAGCGTCAAACGTCGTCCGTCGAATAGGCGAGAGGCGTCACCCACCTGCACTTCGGTGCGACGGGAGGAGTCCATGACCATCTACTCGTTTCATTACGTGCCGTTCCCCTCTCGCGCGGGACGGCGGAGGCGAACGACGGCGTCGGCGACAGCGGGGGCTCCAGGCCAAGGGGTGGGGGCGGCCGGAAGCGGGCCGGTGCTCAGCGTTCCAGGATTTGCGCTAAGTAGATCATGCTTCCAGTGCCACGCGGATCCGCCCCCCTTGTTCAAACGGGAGCGCCCCAGCAAAAGTTCTCTGATACCCAACTCCCGTTCCACGCTGTGCGCGAGGATGAGTGTCGTTACTTCGGATTCATCCGATTCCGCAAGCAGCGCGTGAACGGTTGCTGGAAGTGAATCTTGTGACCAATCGTCCAGGGGGAGCATAGGTTGATCTGGACTGGGGTGGGATGCGACGCGCTGCTTTGTCTCACTCTTGCGGGGCCAAGGGATTCGGTTGCTTTCCCCGAAAGCGAATGAGGCCAGGAGCCACCGCCACTCTCCGCACCGCCATCCAGGGGAACCGTTAACGTTTGACCGCGTCACGACGCCTGGAGCGATGACCGGCATCTTCCGGAACTCGCCCGGGGCCAATCCGCCGGCGACTACGTCAAGGCCAGTCATTGCCGTTGCGGAATCGGTCGCGAACCTACCCGTCGAGAAGACGCGGTCCAACCGGTCGCACATGAGGTTGTGGGCGAGCGTCCCGACCACCGCCTGATCGTGACCCGTCTCGGGGTCGAAGTCCTCCATCGTGCGTCGGTAGGCCGACGCACTTGCCCAGAGCATGCCAGGCACTGCCCCGGCAGCCTCAAGGTCCTCAAGCGCATCCTGCTGCTCGCTCATGATGCTGACTGTACCTCAAGTCAGTATCAGGTGTCGAAAAATGAACCGCCCGGAGTGCTGGGTGCCAACAAGTAAACCGAACATGTGATCTATTCATGCTGGGAACCTACCACTCAGGGGCGTTAGCGGCAGCAGCAAGCGCCTTGTGTCGCTTGGGGACCTGTCTGGGCTGACATCAACAGGTGACACCAACGGCAGCACACGCGGACGGACAGCCGCAGACGTCGGATCGCCTCGTGTACCCCACTTAACCTGCCCACCTCCCCATGTAGTTGGGGGACACGCGCCTACGGATCAGAAGGTTGCAGGTTCGAATCCTGCCGAGTGCACAGCACGCCAGAGGCCCCCGGGATCACCCGGGGGCCTCTGGCGTTGTGATGGCGTAGATGGGTCCGCCCGCCCGCTGTGGGGGGTGCCGCGGCGGCTAGGGTGTGCGCAGTCAGGACCGGGTTCACACAAGGAGGGGTGGTCGCGATGGCGGACATCGAGGCGGCCAAGAAGGCGTTCACGCGATTCGATGTCGACGGGGACGGGCTCATCACGGCGAACGAGTACAAGAGCGTGATGGCGCAGCTCGGGGACTTCAACGTGACCGAGACGGTGGCGCAGAGCGTGATCAGGGCCGTCGACGCCAACGGCGACGGCAAGATCTCGTGGGACGAGTTCTGGGCGGCCCAGCAGGCCTGACGCCGGGCCGGGGGCTCAGGCCCGGGTCTCCTCGAGGAGGAGCTGGGGGACCTCGGTCGCGCCGCACAGCCGCAGGGTGCGCGCGTGCAGTCGCGGGCAGCGGATGGTGACGCGGTCGGCGGGGCCGAGGGACGCCACGTGGCGGATCAGGACGACCGCGCAGCGGGCGTCGATGAAGGAGAGCCGGGTGAGGTCGACCCGGGACGGCGGTCCGCCGGGCGCCGCGAAGGCGTGACGGACGGCCAGTTCGAAGTCGTTGCGGGTGGCGAGGTCGGCGTCGCCGCGCAGGGCGAGGGTGCCCCCGGAGCGCTCCGCGCGCAGGGGGTCCTGGCGGGGGCGTACGCAGACCGGGTGGGCGGCCCGGAGCCGGTCGAGGAGCGGGGCGGCGAAGCGCCGCTGGTCGTACTCGCAGATGGCGGTGAGACCGAGGCCCGCGAGGACCGCGGTCATGGCGGTCTCGTGGCCGAGCAGGCGGTCGCGGTCGAGGCCGGGACCCAGCGCCCAGGACATGTCGCCGGCGACGCGGAGCCCGGAGAAGCCCTGCCGGTGTGCGGTGTTCGTCAGTGCGGCCCAGGCCCCGGCGGCGTCGTAGCCGGGGACCTCGGGGGTGATGACGAGCGCGCTGTGGCACACCGCCTCGGCGGCGCCTACCCCGTGGGCGGTGAGGCGGCCGACGGCTTCGGCCGGGGACGTCCCGGGGCCGGTGGAGAGCAGGACGCGTTCGCCGCGGGCCAGGCCGATCGCGGTGAAGGCGGCGCGGATCTCCCAGCGGTCGTCCTCGTCCTGGAAACCGAGGCAGGCGTGGTCGCCGGACGCCATGCGGTCGACCGGGACGGTGCGGGGGACGGTGCCGCTGTCCATGGGGCCGAACATACGCCCGGCCCCGCGGCGGGGCCGGGCGCTGAACGCCTTTGAGCGGAGGGTTCCGTTCCTGTTCGGCGGGTTGCCCCCGACTGATCCCCAGCCGACCTTCAGTGATCGCCGGGCCGGAGCACGGCGGCCAGCCGGCGCCACTGCTCGCGCGGCAGCCCGGACCCGCCCCCGCCCGGGACCAGCACCTGGACGGCGACGTGGTCGGCGCCCGCGTCGAGGTGGGCGTCGATCCGCCGCCGCACCCGTTCCTCGTCGCCCCAGCCGAAGAGCGCGTCGACCAGGCGGTCGCTGCCCCCGCCGGCGAGGTCCTCCTCGCCGAAGCCCAGGCGCAGCCAGTTGCCGGTGTAGTTGGGGAGCGTCAGGTAGAACGCCAGCATTTCCCGGGCGGTCTCGCGGGCCCGGGCCGGGTCGGTCTCCAGGACGACGGTGAACTCCGGGGCCAGCAGCGGCCCTTCGCCCAGCGTGGCGCGCGCCTGCGCGGTGTGCTCGACGGTGCCCAGGTACGGGTGGGCGCCCGCCGAGCGGTCGCCAGCGAGCTCCAGCATCCTCGGGCCCAGCGCGGCGAGCACCCGGTTCGCGGCCGGTGCGCCGGCGGCGTCCAGTTCGTCGAGGTAGCGGGTCATCGCCGCGTACGGGCGCTTGTACTGCGCGGCGAGTCGGGCGTGGCTGACACCCAGGCCCAGCAGGAACCGCCCGGGGTGGGCGGCCTCCAGCGTGGCCTGGCGGGCGGCGGTGTCCTCGGCGCCGTACTGCCAGATGCTGAGGATGCCGGTCGCGACGGTGATCGAGGAGGTGGCCGCGATCAGGGGGGCCGCGTGCTCGACGCCGCTGCTGCCGCCGAGCCACAGCGCCCCGTACCCCAGTTCCTCCAGTTCGGCCGCGGTCTCGGCGAGTTCGGCCGCGCGGGCCGGGTGGGGGTCGCGCAGGCCGCCGTTCCACAGGCCGTAGCGTCCGATCGCCGGCGTCCGGCTGTCGCTCATGGGTCTTCTCCCGCCACGAAGTCCGTGTGAAGCCGATGGAATGTCGTCCTTCGTACCAAAACGGGGTCCGCGGCCCGGGCATTCCCCGCCCGGCGGCGCGTCCGGGCGCCGGGCCGTCCCGCGCGGTGGGGCCGCGACCGGCGATTCTCAGGGAAATCACAGACAGCGGAAAGGGTCTTCTCAGGGGCGGCTCACAGGATGCGGCCATGACCGCGTCTCCTTCTCCCGCCGTCGGTTTCACGCGTCCCGACGGCACACCCGTCCTGGTACTCGTCGTGGACGACGAGAACGCCCTCGCCGACCTGCTCTCCATGGCCCTGCGCTACGAGGGCTGGGTCGTCCGCACCGAGAGCACCGGCGCCGACGCGCTGCGCACCGCGCGCGAGCAGCACCCGGACGCCGTGGTCCTCGACGTGATGCTGCCCGACATGGACGGGCTGGAGGTGCTGGCCCGGCTGCGCCGCGAACTGCCCGACGTGCCGGTGCTGTTCCTCACCGCCAAGGACGCCGTCGAGGACCGCATCGCGGGGCTCACCGCGGGCGGCGACGACTACGTCACCAAGCCGTTCAGCCTGGAGGAGGTCGTGGCCCGGCTGCGCGGGCTGCTGCGCCGGGCCGGGGCGGCCGCCGTGCGCCAGGACTCGCTGCTGGTCGTGGGCGACCTCGTGCTCAACGAGGACAGCCACGAGGTCAG
Organism: Streptomyces sp. NPDC111520; assembly: GCF_055635295.1. Classification (NCBI taxonomy): domain Bacteria; kingdom Bacillati; phylum Actinomycetota; class Actinomycetes; order Kitasatosporales; family Streptomycetaceae; genus Streptomyces; species Streptomyces sp. NPDC111520. Next base: position 218,344 of record NZ_JBVKBW010000010.1, read on the forward strand.
CCGCGACGGCCAGGGCATCCACCTCACGGCCACCGAGTTCGAACTGCTGCGGTACCTGATGCGCAATCCGCGCCGGGTGCTGAGCAAGGCGCAGATCCTCGACCGCGTCTGGTCCTACGACTTCGGCGGCCAGGCCAACGTCGTCGAGCTGTACATCTCCTACCTGCGCAAGAAGATCGACGCGGGCCGTACACCGATGATCCACACGCGGCGCGGTGCCGGCTACCTGATCAAACCGGGCGAGGCGGCGTAGGCCCCGGGGGGCGGGTGGGTGGGCCGGTCGGTCGGCTTTCCCGGCGTCTCGCGCCCGCAGGGCGCGAACCGGTGCGACAGCCGAAGGACCCACCGGCACCACCGCGCCCGCACGCCCCCCTACGGTTACGGCGCCAGCCGTGCCGGGAAGCCGCCCGTGGCGATCGGGCCCCAGCGCTCGGGGGTCACGCGCACCAGGGACTTGCCCTGCCGGACCATGGCGGCGCGGTACTCGTCCCAGTTCGGGTGCTCGCCCGCGATGTTGCGGTAGTACTCCACGAGCGGTTCGACCGAGTCGGGGGTGTCGATGACCTCGGCGGTGCCGTCGACCTGCACCCAGGGGCCGTCCCAGTCGTCCGACAGGACGATCACCGAGACCCGCGTGTCCCGGCGGGCGTTGCGGGCCTTGGCCCGCTCGGGGTAGGTGGAGACGACCAGGCGCCCCGCGTCGTCGACCCCGCAGGTGACGGGGGAGCCCTGGGGGCGGCCGTCGGCGCGGGTGGTCAGCAGCAGGGCGCGGTGGCGCGGTCGTACGAACTCCAGCAACTGGTCGAGCTCGACGTCGGTGTTGGTCGCGATGTTGGCAGCCATGGACGGCAGCCTATGCGGCCCGCGGTCACCCGGCGGGGAGGGCCGTCCCCTGGACCGCCTGCATGTCGAGGGTGATCCTCAGCGTCGTCCCCATCGTGGCGATGCCGGCCCGGACGACCTGGTTCCAGTTCATCGCGAAGTCCTCGCGGCGCAGTTCGGCCGTCGCGCGGAAGGCGGCGCGCACGCCGCCCCAGGGGTCCGGTCCGGTGCCCAGGTAGGCGAGGTCCAGGTCGACGGGACGGGTGATCCCGCGCATCGTCAGCTCGCCGTGGACGGTCCACCGGTCGCCGGCGGCCGGCTCCAGCGAAGTGCTGCGGTAGGTGACGGTCGGGTGCTCGGCGACGTGGAGGAAGTCGGCGGAGCGCAGGTGCTCGTCACGGGTGCCGTTGCCCGTGTCGATCGACGCGGCGTCGATCACCGCCTCGACGGACGACGCGAGCGGCTGCTCCGCGACGTCGATCCGGCCGGCGAAGGCCGTGAAGCGGCCGTGCACGCTGGACAGGCCCAGGTGCTGGGCGACCGCGCCCACCTCGGAGTGCGCCGGGTCGATCGTCCACGGCCCGGGCGGCGGCAGTTCGAGGCCGCCCGCACGGGCCAGCAGCAGGTTCCCCAGGTCGGCCGAGCCGGAGGCGGTCACCAGTGCCGTCGCGGCGGCCGGGCGGTAGCCCACGGCGGTCACGATCACGGTGTACGCCCCGGGGGCCAGCGCCGCGGTGCGCACGGCGCCCTCGGCGTCCGCGGCCTCCCGCGCGATCTGCTGCCCGGTCATGTCGGTGACGGTGACGACCGCGTGCGGTACCGCCCAACCGTCCTTCGTCCGGATCCGCCCGCGCAGACCGGCTCCTGCCGTCGTGTCCATGTCCCTCGCTCGCCTTCGGTGTGTTCCCCCGGCCGGGTCCGGTCCTGACGGCCACGGCCGTCCCCTGCCCGGCGGTCAGGACCGGACCCGCTTTCCCCCGTCCGCCGGTCCGTGCGTCTCCGCGGCGCACGGACCGGCCGGTGGTTCACCCCTCGGGGTGGTTCAGCTGGACGTCGAAGCCGTCCTCGTGGCCGGCCGCGGCGCCGTTGCCGACGGTGACCTGGGTGGCGACCGGCGGGTAGCCGCTCGCGACCAGCGAGTACTCGCCGGCGTCCAGGTCGCCGAAGGCGTACGCCCCGTCGGTGCCGGTGGTGGCGGTCGCCACCACGTTCCCGGCCGCGTCGATCAGCGTGACGCGGGCCTCCGGGAGCGGCGTCCGCGCGGTGCCGCCGAGCACGGAGCCGTGCAGGCGTGCTCCGGGACGGAGCGGGACCTCGACGTGGGTGGGCCCGTTGCCCGCCACCTCGACCGGCAGCGCGGCCGGCCGGTAGCCGGCGGCGTTGACCGCCAGGGTGAAGTCGCCGGCGGGCAGGTCCTCGAAGCCGAAGGCGCCGTCGGCTCCCGTGCCACCGCTGGCCAGGACCTCGCCGCGGACGTCGGTCACCACGACCATGGCGCCCGCGACGGGGATGCCGGTCGTCTCGGCGACGACCGTGCCGGTGAGCCCGCTGGTGCCGGCCAGGACCACGTCGTACGGGACGGGCTCCTCGCCGGCCACGACGGTCGACGCCTGCGGCTGGTGGCCGTCGGCGGCGGCGATGAGCACGTACGAGCCGGCGCCGGGCGCCGTCAGTTCGTACCCGCCGTCCGCGCGGGTCGAGGCGCGGCCGAGCTGCCGGCCGGTGAGCGAGATCAGGGTGAGGGTCGCCCGCTCGACGCCCGTGCCGTCGGAGTTGCGCACCTGGCCGTGGATCGTGGTGCCCTCGGCCGGCGGGGGTGTCACGGGCGCGGTCACGGCGGCCGCCTCGGCGGCCGTCGCGGCGACGGCCTGGACGGCGGAGGCCTGGGCCGGTACGACCGGGGTCTGCTCGGCGTCGCCGGTGACACCGGCGGCCTGCTGCAGACCGCTCGCGGTCTTCAGCGGCACCTCCTTGATGAAGAGCACCAGCAGCAGCGCGAGGAACGCCACCGGGGCCGCGACCAGGAAGACGTCCCCGGCGCCGTGCCCGTACGCGCCCTCCACGACGTGGCGGATCGGCGCGGGCAGCGTGGCCAGGTCCGGGATGGCGCCGTCGGACTGGCCGGTGGACTTCACGCCCAGCGCGGTCAGGCCGTCCTTGACGTAGTGGGTCACGCGGTTGCCGAGCACCGCGCCCAGCGCGGAGACGCCGATCGCGCCGCCGAGCGTGCGGAAGAAGGTGACGACGGAACTGGCGGCACCGAGGTCGGCCGCGCCCACCTGGTTCTGCACGGCGAGGACCAGGTTCTGCATCATCATGCCGACGCCGAGGCCCAGCAGCGCCATGAAGAGCGCCAGGTGCCAGTACGTGGTGTCGGCGCGCAGGGAGCCCAGCAGGGCGAGGCCGCCGGTGAGCAGCACGCCGCCGGAGACCAGGAACGCCTTCCAGCGCCCGGTGCGGGTGATGATGAGCCCGGAGGCGGTGGAGGAGACGAACAGACCGGCGATCAGCGGGATGGTCATGACGCCGGACATGGTCGGCGACTCGCCGCGGGCCAGCTGGAAGTACTGGCTGAGGAAGACCGTGGCGCCGAACATCGCGGTGCCGACGAAGAGCGAGGCGACCGAGGTCAGGCTGATGGTCTTGTTGCGGAACAGCCGCAGCGGCATGATCGGCTCGCTCGCCCGGGACTCGACCAGGACGAAGACCAGGACCAGCAGCAGCGCGCCCGCGACCATCGCGTAGGTCTGCCAGGAGATCCAGTCGTACTTGTCGCCGGCGAAGGTGACCCAGACCAGCAGCAGGCTGACGGCGGCGGTGACGAAGAAGGCACCCGCCCAGTCGACCTTGACCCGGCGCTTGACGACCGGCAGGTGCAGGGTCTTCTGCAGCACGATCAGCGCGAGGACCGCGAAGGGCACGCCGACGTAGAAGCACCAGCGCCAGCCGAGCCAGTCGGTGTCGACGATGACGCCGCCGAGCAGCGGGCCGCCGACGGTGCCGAGGGCGAAGGCCGCGCCGAGGTAGCCGCTGTAGCGGCCGCGCTCGCGCGGGGAGATCATCGCGGCCATGATGACCTGGGTCAGCGCGGTCAGGCCGCCGGCGCCGATGCCCTGGACGACGCGGCAGGCGATCAGCATCCCGGCGTTCTGCGACAGGCCCGCGACCAGCGAGCCCACCACGTAGATCACCAGCGCCAGCTGGACCAGCAGCTTCTTGCTGAACAGGTCCGAGAGCTTGCCCCACAGCGGGGTCGTGGCGGTGGTGGAGAGCAGTGCGGCGGTGACGACCCAGGTGTAGGCGCTCTGTCCGCCGTGCAGATCGGAGATGATCTTCGGCAGGGCGTTGGAGACGATCGTGGACGAGAGGATCGCCACGAACAAGCCGAGTATCAGGCCGGTCAGGGCCTCCATGATCTGCCGGTGCGACATGGGGGCCGCGTGTCCTGCGTGGGCGTCGGTCCCCCGCACACCGGCCGGTGATGCGGTTGTTGCCATCGTCATCCTCTTCACGTCGTGGAATGCGTACGGGGGCGGCAGTCGGCCGCGAAGTCCCTGCGCAGCCGGTCCAGCAGCCGGGAGAACTCGCTGACGTCCTCGTCCGGCCAGTCCCGCATGTGGTGGGCCAGCGCCTCGGCGACCCGGTCCTGGGCGGCGCGCAGCATGTCCGCGCCGCCGGGGGTCAGGCGCAGCAACCGTGACCGCTTGTCGTGGGGGTCGGGCAGCCGGTCGATCCAGCCGCGCTCGGCGAGGTGGGCCACGTGTCTGCTGGTGACGGACATGTCGATCTCCAGCAGCTCGGCCAGCCGGCTCATCCGCGTCTCGCCGTGGCGGCTGATCACCGAGAGCACGCCGAGTGACGACGGCGGGCACTCCGGGGGACAGGCCCGGCTGAGTTCGCGGGCGACCACCGGGATCGCGCGCAGTTGGCTCGCGAGTTCCGCGAACTGCTCCTGCGTCGCCATGGCGCCTCGCCTCCGACTCTTGTTGGTTGCCTCAAGCAACCTTAGGAAACGTTGGTTGCTGCAGGCAAATTCTTTCGGGTAAAAACCTCCAAAAGGAACGGCCCGCCTCCGGTCAAGGAGACGGGCCGTGGGACGGGAGTCGCAGGTCAGGCGGATGCGTCCGTGAGCCGCTGCAGCTGCGCCGGGGTCAGCTCCAGGGGCACGGAGGCGAGCAGCGCGGTCAGCTGCTGCGGCGTACGGGCGCTGGCGATCGGCGCCACGACGGTCGGGCGGGAGCGCAGCCAGGCCAGCGCGACGCTCGCCGGCTCCGCGCCGTGCGCCGCCGCGACCTCGTCCAGCGCCGCCAGCACCCGCGGTCCGCGCTCGGAGTCCAGGTAGGCGCCCGCACCTGCCGCCCGGGCGCTGTCCACCGTGACGCCGGGCCGGTACTTGCCGGTGAGGAAGCCCCGCGCCAGACCGAAGTAGGGCACGGAGCCGAGGCCGTGCGCCTCGACGACCTCGCGCAGCGGGACCGCGCCGGCCTCGTACTGCTCCCGCTCCACCAGGTTGTAGTGCTGCTGCAGCGCCACGTACTTCGTCAGGCCCTCGCGCTCGGCGAACTCCAGCGAGGCCGCAAGCCGCTCGGGGGTGATGTTGGAGGCCGCGACGTGGCGGACCTTGCCCTCGCGGACCAGCGCGTCCAGGGCGGTGACGATCTCCTCGACCGGGGTCTCGGGGTCGTCGTAGTGCGTGTAGTAGAGGTCGATCCGGTCGGTGCCCAGCCGGCGCAGCGACTCCTCCGCGGCGGCCTTGACCGTGGCGGCCTTGAGGCCTTTGAAGTCGGGGTGGGAGCCGACCTTGGTCGCGACGACGACGTCGTCGCGGCGGCCGCGCTTGGCGAGCCAGGAGCCGATCACGGTCTCGGACTCCCCTCCGGTGTGGCCGGGGACCCACGCCGAGTAGACGTCAGCGGTGTCGACGAAGTTTCCGCCCGCCTCCGCGTAGGCGTCCAGGACCTCGAACGAGGTCGCCTCGTCCGCGGTCCAGCCGAAGACGTTGCCGCCGAGGCAGAGAGGGAAGACGTCGAGATCGGAGTTGCCGATGAGTGCCATGTGGTCTTGGACGCGGCGGGGACGAGCGGTATTCCCCGGCTGTTCCCCTCGTCAACGGCGGACCGGGGGTGACCCTCGCCGTGGGACTTCGCTAGGGTCCTGCCCCATGACTACCCCTGACAACAACAACTACGACCCGGCCGGCAACACCCAGATGTTCCGCGCCTTCGTCGACGAGGAGCCCGCCCAGGTCCAGGCCTCGGGCGGCAACAAGACCGGGCTGATCGTCGGCGTCATCGCGGCCGTCGTCGTGATCGCCGCCGTGGTGTGGTTCGCGGTCGCCTGACCGGCGCGCCCCACCACCCCCACCGGCACAGGACGCCGGCGGTCGCCGGCCGTCCGGCGGCCGTCGCGCGCCCGTGTCCGGCGCCTCCGTCCCGCTCAGCGGAACAGCGACGCCAGTTCGACGCGTGAGCGCACCCCGAGCCGGCTGAAGACGTTCCGCAGGTGGTACTCGACCGTCCGCGTGCTGAGCAGCAGCAGGTCGGCGATCTCGCGGTTCGTGGCGCCCTGCGCCACCAGCTCGGAGATCCTCGTCTGCTGCGCCGTCAGCTCCCGGCGGCCACCGGGCTCCCGGTCCACCGGGCCCACCCGGTCCCCGGCGGCGCGCAGTTCGGCCGCGGCCCGTTCCGCCCAGGGACGGGCGTCGAACTGCCGGAACACCGCCACCGCCTCCCGCAGCAGGCCGCGGGCCTCGCCGGGCCGGCGGGTGCGCCGCAGCCGGGAGGCGTAGAACAGTTCCGTCTTGGCCAGTTCCAGGACGGTGCCGTCGTCCTGGTGCAGCCGCACCGCCTCCCGGAAGTGGTCCACGGCGCTCGCGTCGTCCTCCGCCAGCAGGCCGTGGCAGCGGTGCGCCAGCGCCAGCCGTACGCTGCTGCGGCTCGCCGCCGCCCACTTCTCGTACGCGCGCAGCGCCCCCGCCGCCTTCGCCCGCTGACCGCAGCGCACCGCCGCCTCGACGAAGTGGGGCGCGGCCATCCCCCGGACCGCCAGGTTCACCTGGCCCGCGCCGCCGCGCATCCGGGCGAAGCGGGAGAGCGCGTCGGCGGGCCGGTCCGCGGCGAGGTCCGCGCAGGCGGACACCCAGCTGTTGAACGCCCCGGGACGGCCCAGTCCCCGTACGGCGACGGCGCGTTCGGCGGCCGCCATCCGCAGCCCGGCGGTGGCGCTGTCGCCCTGCAGCGCGGCGAGCAGCGCCAGTACCGCGAGGTGGTCGACGGCGAGGTTGCGCTGTCCGGTCGCCGCCGCGAGCCGCAGCCCCTCCTCGGCGGCGGCCCCGGCCGCGGGGTACCGGTCGAGCGCCAGCGCGCACAGCGCCTCGTAGACCAGGGCCGCCGGCACCAGCGCGCCCGCCCCCTGCCGCCGCGCCCGGTGCACGGCCGAGGTCGCCAGGGCGTGCGCCCTCGGTGCGTCCCCCAGGGTGTACGCGGCCTGGGCGGCCCAGATCGCGGACTCGGGCTCCGTCAGCGTCTCGGCGAGCCGGACCACCCGGCGCAGCGCCCACTGCGCGCGGTCGTGCCGGCCCCGGAAGGTCGCCGCGAGGCCCGCGAAGTGGTCGAAGACCAGACGCTGTTCCGGCGGGTCGTCGCTGCGGCGCAGCGCGTCGGCGCGGTCGGCGAGGGCGAAGAAGGCGGCGAAGTCGCCCGCCACGCAGCCCGCTTCGCCGGCCAGCATCAGGGCCCGTACGGCCGGTGCGCGCAGGCCGGCGGGGAAACGTGCGGCCGCGGCGGCCAGATCGCGGCAGGCCACGGCGGGCACCCCGTCGCGCAGTTCGATCTCGCCCCGGACCAGCGCGCCCGGCGCCCCGCCGGGTGCCGGGCCGCCCTGTGCCCCGGCCCGGCGCAGCAGGCCGCGCGCCCGCCGGGTGTCCCCGGCGGCCTGCGCGTCGGCGGCGGCCGCGACCAGCCAGCGGACCCGGGTGTGCGGACGGGCGGCCGCCTCGGCGCCCCGCTCCCACGCGGCGGCGGCCGCGGCGTGGCCGGCGGAGCGGCGGGCGGCGCCGGCTGCGTGCTCCAGTTCCCGTTCCGTCCCCGGCGCGGGGTCCGCCGAGCGGCCGAGCCGGTGGAGCGCCCGGAACAGCAGGGCGGCCGGGGGGTCCAGCACCGAGGCGAGCGTCCCGTGCGCGGCCAGCCGGTCGGCGGGGGAGAGCAGTCCGGCCAGCGAGGCGCGCAGCAGCCGCCCCGGCACGGTCGCCGTCCCGTCGCGCACGTCGACCAGCCCGCAGGCAAGGGCCTCCTCGACGCCGCCGCCCGGCCCGCCGCGGCGGGCCGCGGACTCCAGCACCGGTACGGCCAGCGGCCCGCCGCAGAGCAGCAGCGCCACCACGGCCCGGGCGCCGGGGGTGAGCGCCCGGAAGCGTTCCCGGTGCCGTTCGCGCAGCCGGCTCCCCTCGGGCAGCGCGGGCGGTTCCGGCAGCCGCTCCTCCCGGGCCGCCGCGGCGAGTTCGACCAGGGCCAGCGGGTTGCCCGCGGCCAGGTCGAGCACCGCGACCGCGTCCGCGCCGTGCGGCGGCATCCCGGGGAAGCGCTCGGCGAGCGTGCGGCGCGCGGCGTCCGGCGGCAGTGGCCCCAGGCGCAGCACGTCCAGGCCCTCCAGCACGGAGGCGGCGGGGCAGCCGTCGTCGGCGGCGAACAGCACGGTGGCCGGGAGGCCGTCGAGGCGGCGCGCCGCCATGGCGAGCGCGCGCAGCGTCGCGGGGTCCAGCCGGTGCGCGTCGTCCACGCACCACAGCAGCGGGGCCGGGCGGGCGAGTTCGGCGACGAGACCGGACAGCGCGGCGCCCAGGGCGAGTTCGCCCCCGGCGGGCCGCCGTCCGGCGAGGACCTCGGCCAGGGCCGCGCCGTGCGGTCCGGGCAGGGCCCGTACGCGCGGGGCGAGCGGCAGGAGGGTGCGGTGCAGTCCCGCGAGCGGGACCCGCGCCTCGGCCCGTACGCCGTCGGTGCGCAGCACGGTCGCGCCGGCCGCCGCCGCGTCGTGCGCCGCGGCCGCGAGCAGCGAGGTGCGTCCGGTGCCCGGTGCGCCGAGCAGCAGCAGCGCCCGTCCCCCGCCCTGCCGGGCCCGGGCCGACAGGGCGTCCAGGAGGGCGCGTTCGCGGTCCCGGCCGTGCAGCGCCGGCGGCCACGCGGCGGGTTGGCTCCGTCCGGCCTCCATGACGCCAGTGTCTGCTGGCGCCCATCGGGAGGGAAGGGCCGTGCGTCATGTTCCGTTCATGACAGGAACGACACTGGTGATTCCACCGGTCCGTCACCCGCGTGCCGCTCGCAGACTCCTGTCGACCCCCACGACAAGGAGTTCAGATGCGACGAATATGGGCGATCCTGCTCACCGTGGCGGCCGCCGTCGGCCTCGGCACCTTCGTGGCGCCGGGCACCGCGAACGCCGCCACCCACACCCCGGTGGTCTTCGTGCACGGCTACACCGGCAGCGCGAGCAACTGGGACTACGCGGAGTCGGTCTTCGTGGCCGGCGGCTACAGCCGCGGCGAGCTCTTCGCGTACGAGTACAACTGGGCCCAGTCGAACAAGACCAGCGCGGCGGGACTGGCGGGCTATGTGCGCCAGGTGCTGGCCCGCACCGGCGCGACCAAGGTCGACATCGTCAACCACTCGATGGGCGGCCTGGTCACCCAGTGGTACCTCACACAGCTCGGCGGCACCTCGTCCGTCCGCCGGGTCGCCTCGGTCGCGGGCGCGAACCACGGCACCACCTACGCCTCGGCCTGCGTGATCTACGCGTCCTGCGTCGAGATGCTCCCGGGCTCGTCCTTCGTCCGCACCATCAGCAGCGGTGACGAGACGCCGGGCAGCACGGTCTACGCGACCTGGTACTCGCCGTGCGACGGGATCATCATCCCGTACACCAGCACCCCGCTGAGCGGCGCGAACAACCACCTGGTGGCGTGCACGACCCACATCGGGTTCCTCAGCGACACCGGCACCCTCGGCCAGATCCGCTCCTACCTGGCCGGCTGAGCGCACCGCCACGCCTTCCCGGGGAGGCGGGGACCGGTCCGGGGACGGGCCGGTCCCCGCCTCCGCCTCCGCGTGCGCGGGGCGGGCCGGGTCAGGAGTCCGCGACGGACACGTCCCGGGTCTCGACGTGCATGCCAGGTGGCACCCGCCAGGCCTCGACGCAGACCTCCCAGCCCTCCTTCACGCTGCCGCCGCCGGGCACCGGCACCGGCGCGGCACGGCTGCTGCGCACCGTGGCCCAGTCGACGCCCAGCAGGCCGATGACGTGCGTGCCGAAGGTGACGGTGCCCGCCGTCGCGGCACGGCCGCCGGTGTTGGTGAGGGTGACGGTGACCTTCTCGCACCAGCGGTCGCCGGCCGCCGCGCGCTCGACCGCGCTCACCACCAGGCGGGCCGGAGCGCCGGGCGCGGACGGGGGCGCGGACGTCCCGGGCGTCGGGTCTCCGGGAGCGGAACCGCCGGGAGCCGGGCGCTCCGTGGGGTCCCCGGAGGAGGTGGCGGTGGCGGGCGGTGCGGTGCCGTCCTGCCGCGGCGGGCCGCTCGTGGCGCCGGGCCCCGCCGGGGCGTCCGCCGCGGGCGGGGAGCCGGTGCCGCCCCCGCCCGGGGCGCGCGGTGCGGCGGGCGAGGTGCGGCCGGGACCGGAGGGCGCGGCCGTACGGCCGTCCAGCGGTACGAGGTCCACGTCATCCGTGGGCGGGGCGTTGACCGCGGGGCCGCCGGGCGGGCCCGGTGCACCGGCCGCCACGTACCCCGCGCCGTTGCTCTCGCAGTCCGGGCCCAGCGCGGCGAAGGCACCCAGGCAGACGACGGCCGCCGAGGCTGCGGCCAGCGCGCCCCGGCGGCCCCGTGGTATGTGCACCATCACGCCAGTGTACTGACGAACCGTCAGAGAGTAACCGGCCGGTCCCGCCGGCCGCCTGGCCCCGCCCCTAATGCTCGGCGGTCAGGCCCTCGCGCAGCTGCGCCAGGGTCCGGGTCAGCAGCCGGGAGACGTGCATCTGGGAGATACCGACCTCCTCGCCGATCTGCGACTGCGTCATGTTGGCGAAGAAGCGGAGCATGATGATCCGCCGCTCCCGCGCGGGCAGCTGGGCGAGCAGCGGCTTGAGCGACTCGCGGTACTCCACGCCCTCCAGCGCGGTGTCCTCGTAGCCCAGCCGGTCGGCCAGCGAGCCCTCGCCGCCGTCGTCCTCCGGGGGCGGGGAGTCCAGCGAGCTGGCGGTGTACGCGTTGCCGACCGCCAGGCCGTCGACCACGTCCTCCTCGGAGACGCCGAGCGCCGCCGCGAGTTCGGAGACGGTGGGCGAGCGGTCCAGCCGCTGGGCGAGCTCGTCGCTGGTCTTGGTCAGCGCCAGCCGCAGTTCCTGCAGGCGGCGCGGCACCCGCACCGACCACGAGGTGTCGCGGAAGAAGCGCTTCACCTCGCCGACGATCGTGGGCATCGCGAAGGTGGGGAACTCCACGCCGCGGTTGCAGTCGAAGCGGTCGATCGCCTTGATCAGCCCGATCGTGCCGACCTGGACGATGTCCTCCATCGGCTCGTTGCGGCTGCGGAAGCGGGCCGCCGCGTAGCGCACGAGCGGCAGGTTCAGCTCGATGAGCGTGTCCCGCACGTACGCCCGCTCCGGGCTGTCGTCCGGCAGCTCGGCGAGCCGCAGGAACAGCGAGCGGGACAGCGTGCGGGTGTCGACGCTGGTGTCGATGGCCTCGATCGTGCTGTCGACGGCGGTGGTGTCGGCGACGGCGGTGCCGGCGGTGTCGATGGCCTTGCCGTCAGGAGCATCGTGCGGCGCGTCGGTGTTCAGCACCTTCGGACTGCCCACTTCTACGGACATGCCACCCCCTTGAGGTCGCGGACGGGTGTCGCGGGCGACGGTTCGTTCCTCCACTGGAATACCGGAGGCCGGACCGCGACAAACGCGGTTCCCGCAGAATGTCACATGTCGGCAACGCGCTGTAGCGCCATGTCGACTTATTTCTCAGGGGGTGGGTAGTCCTCAAGGGTTACGATTCGAGCTGGTTTGCGGATCGGAGTCGGGCGAAGCTACGCGACAGCAGCCGGGACACGTGCATCTGCGAAACCCCGAGTTCGGCACTGATCTGGGATTGCGTCAGATTGCCGAAGTAGCGCAGCAGCAGGATCCGCCGTTCCCGTTCGGGCAGCTGTACGAGGAGGTGCCGCACCAGGTCCCGGTGCTCCACGCCGGTCAGGGCCGGGTCCTCGTAGCCGAGCCGGTCCAGCAGCCCGGGGGCCCCGTCGCCGCCCTCCTGGGCCGCCTCCAGGGACGTGGCGTGGTACGCCCGGCCGGCCTCCAGGCAGGCCAGCACCTCGTCCTCGGAGAGTTTCAGCCGCTCGGCGATCTCCGCGGTGGTGGGGGTGCGTCCGTGGGCCACCGTCAGGTCCTCGATGGCGCCGCTGACCTGGACCCACAGCTCGTGCAGCCGGCGCGGGACGTGGACGGTGCGCACGTTGTCCCTGAAGTAACGTTTGATCTCCCCCACGACCGTCGGCATCGCGAAGGTCGGGAACTGCACCCCGCGTTCCGGGTCGAACCGGTCGATGGCGTTGATCAGCCCGATCGTGCCGACCTGGACGACGTCCTCCATCGGCTCGTTGCGGCTGCGGAAGCGGGCCGCCGCGTAGCGCACCAGCGGCAGGTTCACCTCGATGAGCGCGGCCCTGACCCGGCCGTGCTCCGGAGTGCCCGGTTCCAGCCCCGACAACTGCTCGAACAGCACCTGCGTCAGCGCCCGCGCCTCCACCGCGTTGCTGTTGGTGCTCCTCTCGCGGTTGCCGCCACCGGTCGTCGTACCGGTCCCGCTGCCGCCACCGGTCGTCGTGCCGGTCCCGCTGCCGCCACCGGTCGTCGTGCCGGTCCCGCTGCTGCCGCTGCCGGTCGTCGTGCCGGTCCCGCTGCCGTCTCCGGAGGTCGATGGTGACGCGGGTCGGGCCGACACGGACATGCCACTCCTCATCGGTCCACTCATCCGGCAAAAGCGGTCATAGCATCACAATTCATGTGGACTGTGTGCAAGTGAGGCGCGGCCCTCAATGAAAAAGCCCTCCGCCCGGCGGGCGGAGGGCTGAGCCTCTGGAGCGGGGCCCGAGGGGCCGCCGCGGGGTGTCACTCGAACACGTAGTCGGCGACCACCCAGGTGGCGAACTCGCGCCACAGCGCCACCCCGGCCTGGTGTGCGGGGTGCTCCAGGTACGTCTTGAGCGCGTCGGCGTCCGCCACGGAGGAGTTGATGGCGAAGTCGTGGGCGATCGGGCGGTCCGAGATGTTCCAGCCCAGTTCCCAGGAGGCCAGCTCGGGGATCTGCCCGCCGAGCCGCTCGAAGGCGTCGACACCCGCCACGACCCGCGGGTCGTCGCGCTCGACGCCGGCGTTGAGCTTGAAAAGGACCAGGTGGCGTATCACGGTGCTGTGCTCCTCGCCGGCTCCCGGCCAGTCAGTTGACCAGCGCGGTCATGAACTCCCCGACGCCCTTTGCGGCGTCCGATATGCCCTGGAAGCCTATCTGCACGAGATCGGCTGCGCGGGCCGGCGACGTCACGATCGTATACAGCACGAAAGCCACGATGACGTACATGGTGATTTTCTTCGCCTGCGCCATGGCTGGAGTGTATCCACCGGATGGCCGTATCAGACCGGGTGACGGAGGGCCTCCTTACGGGTGATCCACGGCCCCGCCCCGCTCGCCGTGTGACCTTCGGCACAGCGCGTCCGGAAGGCCGGAAAACGCCGAATCGCCCGGTCCGTGGGGACCGGGCGATTCGGTTTCGTCACTCGCAGCGGTAGCGGTGGGATTTGAACCCACGGAGGAGTTGCCCCCTCACACGCTTTCGAGGCGTGCTCCTTAGGCCGCTCGGACACGCTACCGAGAGAGAGCTTAGCGGACGTCCGGGGGTGCTCCGAAATCCTTTGAGCGGAAGAAAGCGGTGAGCAGCTCACCGCACTCCCCGGCCAGCACGCCCTGGATCACTTCCGGACGGTGGTTGAGCCGGCGGTCGCGGACGAGGTCCCACAGGGAGCCCGCCGCACCGGCCTTCTCGTCGAGCGCGCCGTAGACGACGCGCTCCAGGCGCGAGGCGACGACGGCCCCCGCGCACATCGTGCAGGGCTCCAGGGTCACCACCAGCGTGCAGCCGGTCAGCCGCCACTCCCCGAGGGCCTTCGCGGCCTCGCGGACGGCGAGCACCTCCGCGTGGGCGGTCGGGTCGCCGACCGCCTCGCGTTCGTTGCGGCCGCGGCCGATGACCGTGCCCTGCGGGGACAGCACGACCGCGCCCACCGGTACGTCACCGGTGCGCGGGGCGAGGCGGGCCTCCTCCAGGGCGAGGCGCATCGCGGGGACCCAGGGGTCGCGCAGCGGGTCGGGACCGGTCAGCGGACCGCCTCCAGGACGTCGGCGCAGCCCAGCGAGTCGGCGATCTCCCCGAGCGCCTCCCCGGTCAGCGCGCCGTCGCCGCTGAGGGCCAGCAGCTCCTTGTCGCTCATCCCGAAGTCCGCGAGGAGCTCGGCGTCCCCGAGCGGGCCCACCGGTACGTGCTCCTCCGTCGGGCCGGGCACCACGTCGTCGTCGAGCTCGTCGGCGTCACCTTCCTCGGTGCCGTCGAGGTCGACGATGTCGTCCAGGTCCTCCGGGTCCCGTCCCAGCAGTTCGTCGGTGAGCAGGATCTCCCCGTACGAGCTGCGCGCCGCGGTGGCGGCGTCGGACACGTAGATCCGCGGGTCCTCCTCACCGTCGACGCGGACGACGCCGAACCAGGCGTCCTCCTGTTCGATGAAGACCAGGACCGTATCCTCCCCGGCTGAAGCCGCCCGGGCCAAGTCGGTCAGGTCGCCGAGGGTTTCCACATCGTCGAGATCGGTCTCGCGCGCTTCCCAACCGTCCTCGGTGCGCGCGAGCAGTGCGGCGAAGTACACCGTGACTCTCCCACAGGTCTCAGGCCGTCCGGACTTACGGGCGGGGGCCGAATGTTCCGGCGCAGGTCCCCGCCCACACTCGGCATCGTGGCAGAAACCTCGGCTTTGCGAAGGGTCTTCCGCGCGTGCCGCGTGCCAGGCCTTCCGGCTTTTTTCCGCGCGGCGGGCTGCGCCGACCCCGACGGTGCCCGCCAGGTGGGGGCATTGTGCCGACCTGGGCACTACCAGCGGAACGTCCGCATCCGCATCTGCTGGCGCGCGCGTGCCGCGCGCGCCCGGCGTGGCTGGACGCGGTCACGGAGTTCCTTCGCCTCGTTCAGCTCGCGCAGGAACATGGCACGTCGCCTACGGCGTTCGGCGTCGCGCTCCTGCTGCGTGCGGGCGTCGTCCGCGTCGTCCGCGTCGGCGCCGTCGCTGCCGCGCTCCGCCATGGGGCACCACCCCTAGAGATCCACGTGCCCGGCCGGGACAGTCCAGGCGTAAGTGCACGCATTCCCCCTACCGGGTGGTTCAAAGCCTGAGCGGCCGTACGGACCGGGCAGGCCGGGGCGCAGGCCGAACGTTAGAGTCGTGGACATGCGGATCCACGTCGTCGACCACCCCCTGGTGGCGCACAAACTCACCACCCTGCGCGACGAGCGCACCGACTCGCCGACCTTCCGTCGGCTGGCCGACGAGCTGGTCACCCTGCTCGCCTACGAGGCGACCCGTGACGTGCGCACCGAGCAGGTGGACATCAGCACCCCCGTCGCGGACACCACGGGTGTGCGGCTGTCCCACCCGCGTCCGCTGGTCGTGCCGATCCTGCGGGCCGGACTCGGGATGCTGGAGGGCCTGGTGCGCCTCCTGCCGACCGCGGAGGTCGGCTTCCTCGGCATGATCCGCGACGAGGAGACCCTGGAGGCCAAGACCTACGCCACCCGCATGCCGGAGGACCTGTCCGGCCGGCAGGTGTACGTCCTGGACCCGATGCTGGCCACCGGCGGCACGCTGATCGCCGCCATCGACCTGCTGATCGAGCGGGGCGCCGACGACGTGACGGCCGTGGTGCTGCTGGCCTCCCCGGAGGGCGTCGAGGCGATGGAGCGCGCGCTCGCCGGCAAGCCGGTCACCGTGGTCACCGCGGCGGTCGACGACCACCTCAACGAGAGCGGCTACATCGTCCCGGGCCTGGGCGACGCGGGCGACCGCCTCTACGGCACGGCCGGCTGACGCCCGCCGTCCCACGACGCACGGAACCGGCCGCCGGGGCGCCACGCCCCGGCGGCCGGTTCCGTCGTACCGCCGGTACCGCGGTACCCGGTGTCAGCAGGTGCCGGCGCTCGGCGCCGCGCTCGGGCGGGCCAGGGCGGCGAGGGCCTTCTCGACGGCCTTGTCACCGGAGAGCTTGGTGAAGCCCTTGCCGAGCATCACGTCCACCGTGCCGGTGGCGCGCTTGGAGCCGGCGGCCGCGGGCTTGAGTGTGCTGGTGCCCTTGATCTGGGCGCTGACCAGCTTCATCGCGGCCTCGGCCTTGGGCCCGTGGCCGCCGATCAGGAGCGCGGCCTCCTTCACCTTGCGGTCGTACTGGGGGTCGGCGTTGCCGAAGGTGCCCACCTTGAACCCGCGTGCGGCGAACTCGTCCGCGGTGTCCTTGGCCAGACCGCCCTTGGCGGTGGCGTTGTAGATGTTGACCGTGAGTTCCCCGGGATCCGGGAAGGCGGTGGGGGCGGCCCCGGCGGACCCCTTGGGGGCCGCGGTCTTGCAGGCGCGCTCCCCGGCGGTGGTCCCGGCCTTGACGGCGGCGGCCTTCGACGGCGTGGACTTGCCGCCGAAGACGTCGACCAGTTGGAGCGTGCCCCAGCCGGCGAGGCCGACCACGGCGACGGTCGTCACGACGACCGCCACGATGCGTACCCGGCTCCGGGGGCGGCGCATCCGCGGGTACTGGTTCCCGGTCACCCGGTACTTCCCGCCCATGCCAGGGGGCGTCAGCATGCTCATGTGCGCAGCGTAGTGCGATCGGGCGTCCGGGCGTACTAAACGATCAACCAATCGGGGCCATTCAGGGGGACTTGAACCCGAAAGGGCGAAGCGCTCCGCCCGCCCGGACGGGCCCGCGGAGCGGTCCGGAGGTCAGTCCATCTCCAGCACCCGGGCGTGCAGCACCTGGCGCTGCTGCAGCGCCGCGCGCACGGCCCGGTGGAGCCCGTCCTCCAGGTAGAGGTCGCCCTGCCATTTCACGACGTGCGCGAACAGGTCCCCGTAGAAGGTCGAGTCCTCGGCGAGGAGGGTCTCCAGGTCGAGGTTGCCCTTGGTGGTGACCAACTGGTCGAGGCGGACCGGACGTGGGGCGACGTCCGCCCATTCACGGGTGCTTTTCCGGCCGTGGTCGGGGTACGGCCGCCCGCTTCCGATGCGCTTGAAGATCACACGGAAAGCCTACCGGGCAAGGGCGTACGGGCGCAGCAACGGCGCAGGAGTGCGATGGTGGGCAAATACGGTGATAGCGGGAGCAGCGGAGCAGCCGATGACCACGCCGAGCCTGCCCGGCGCCGCCCGGGCCATCGCCGAGGGGTACGCCTTCACCGGTCCGGCCCTCGAACTCGGCGCCCTGCTCTGGGAGGGCCGGGCCCTGCCCGGGGCACCCGTCCGCGTCCCCCTGGCGGTGCTCAACCGGCACGGCCTCGTCGCGGGCGCGACCGGCACCGGCAAGACCAAGACGCTGCAACTCGTCGCGGAACAGCTGTCCGCGCAGGGCGTGCCGGTCTTCCTGGCCGACGTCAAGGGCGACGTCTCCGGCATCTCGGCCCCGGGCGCGCCCGGCGACCGCGTCGCCCGGCGGGCCGCCGAGGTCGGGCAGGACTGGACCCCGGCCGGCTGCCCCGCCGAGTTCTACGCCCTCGGCGGCACGGGTCGCGGCATCCCGCTGCGCGCCACGGTGACGAGCTTCGGGCCCGTGCTGCTCTCCAAGGTGCTGGGGCTCAACACCACGCAGGAGCAGTCGCTCGGCCTGATCTTCCACTACGCCGACACCAAGGGCCTGGAACTGCTGGACCTGAAGGACCTGCGGGCCGTGGTCACCTTCCTCACCTCCGACGAGGGCAAGCCGGAGCTGAAGGGGATCGGCGGGGTCTCCACCGCGACGGCAGGAGTCGTCCTGCGGTCGCTGACGACCTTCGAGGCCCAGGGGGCGGGGGCCTTCTTCGGCGAGCCGGAGTTCGACACCGCCGAGTTGCTGCGGACGGACGGCGACGGGCGGGGCGTCGTCTCCGTGCTCGAGCTGCCCGCCGTGCAGGACCGGCCACAGCTGTTCTCCACCTTCCTGATGTGGCTGCTGGCCGACCTCTTCGAGGACCTGCCGGAGGTCGGCGACCTGGACCGGCCCAAGCTGGTCTTCTTCTTCGACGAGGCGCACCTGCTCTTCACCGGGGCGAGCAAGGCGTTTCTGGAGGCCATCACGCAGACCGTGCGGCTGATCCGGTCCAAGGGTGTCGGCATCTTCTTCGTGACGCAGACCCCCAAGGACGTGCCCTCCGAGGTGCTCGGCCAGCTCGGCAACCGGGTGCAGCACGCGCTGCGCGCCTTCACCCCGGAGGACGCCAAGGCGCTCAAGGCGACCGTGCGCACCTTCCCCACCTCGCCGTACGACCTGGAGGAACTGCTCACCGGGCTCGGCACCGGCGAGGCCGTGGTCACCGTCCTCGACGAGGACGGCGCCCCCACCCCGGTCGCCGCGGTACGGCTGCGGGCACCGCGGTCGCTGATGGGCCCCGCCGACCCGGCGGCGGTGGACGCCGCGGTCGCGGACTCGGCGCTGTACGGGCGCTACGCGCAGGCGGTGGACCGGGAGTCGGCGTACGAGCGGCTCGCCGGACGGCCGGAGCCGGCCCCCGTACGGCCGTCCCCGCCGGGCCCCGCCGGGAGCGGGCGCGGGCGCGGCGAGCGACCGCGGGAGGAGACGGGGGTGGTCGAACAGGTGATGGGCAGCGGCGTCTTCCAGTCGCTGGCCCGCTCCATCGGCACCCAGATCGGGCGGGAGATCACCCGGTCGCTCTTCGGCACGTCCAAGCGCCGCCGTCGCTAGGGGCGGGGCCCTCAGGACTCCTTCGCGGACTTCGCTTCCTTCGCGGCCCGCTTCTGCTCCTGCTTGAAGGCCCGCACCTTGTCCAGGGACTCCGGGCCGGTGATGTCGGCGACCGACCGGTGGGAGCCGCGTTCCCCGTACGCGCCCGCCGCCTCGCGCCACCCCTCGGGTGCCACGCCGAGCTGCTTGCCGAGCAGCGCAAGGAAGATCTGCGCCTTCTGCTTCCCGAAGCCGGGCAGCTCGTTGAGCCGGGTGAGCAGTTCGCGGCCGGTGGGGACGTCGCGCCAGACGGCTCCGGCGTCGCCGTCGTAGTGCTCCACGAGGTACTGGCACAGCTGCTGGACCCGCTTGGCCATCGACCCCGGGTAGCGGTGGACGGCGGGCTTCTGCGAGAGCAGCTCGGAGAAGGCCTCCGGGTCGCAGGCCGCGATCTCACCGGCGTCGAGGTCCTCGCGGCCCATGCGCTGCGCGATGGTCCACGGGCCGGAGAACGCCCATTCCATCGGGATCTGCTGGTCGAGCAGCATGCCGACCAGGGCCGCCAGCGGACTGCGGGAGAGCAGGGCGTCGGCCTCGGGCTGCTGGGCGAGGCGGAGTGTGGTTGCCATGCACCGATGATCCCGCGACCCGCGGCACGCCGCCCGCGGGTCACCCGGACGGCGCAGCGCGGATGGCCGTACCCACCGGCCGGGCGGACCGTGTGGAGTGTCCGGGCAGCGAGCCCGGGCAGCGAGTGGACGGGAGCCGTCACATGAGCCAGCAGACACAGCCGGTCACCGAGCGCACGCACTCGGGGTGGGCGACGGGCGGTACCACCTTCGCCGGGGTGCTGCTCATCGTCTCCGGTGTCGTGATGATCCTCGAGGGCATCTCGGCCATCGCCCAGGACGACATCTGGGTCCGGCTCGGCGACTACGTCTTCAAGTTCAACCTGACGGCGTGGGGCTGGATCCACCTCGTGCTCGGCGTGCTGGTCATCGTGGTCGGCGCCGCCCTGCTCCAGAACGCCCCCGACTGGGCCCGGGTCGCCGGTGTCGCCCTGGCGGCGTTCAACATCGTCGTGAACTTCGCGTGGATGCCGTACACGCCGGTGTGGGCGATCATCGTCATCGCCGTGGACGTCTTCGTCATCTGGGCGCTGTGCAGGAGCTGGGGGGAGCACCGGGAGCACCGGGCGCACCCGAAGCGGGTCTGACCGCCGTCGCCGACGCCCGGGGCCGGTCCGGAGCACGGGCCGGCCCCGGGCGTTCCCGCGGTGTTTTCACCCGTTCGTATGGGTTGCCCGTGATGCCGGATAGGGGACGTGGCCCCGGGTAGCGCTGAACGAGTGACGCAGCCATTTGAACTGCCCGACTTCTACCTCCCGTACCCCGCGCGGCTCAACCCCCACGTGGAGGAGGCCAGGGAGCACTCCCGTGGCTGGGCGCGGGAGATGGGGATGCTCGAGGGCTCGGGCATCTGGGACACCGACGACCTCGACGCGCACGACTACGCGCTGCTGTGCGCGTACACGCACCCGGACTGCTCCGGGCCGGCCCTGTCCCTGGTGACGGACTGGTACGTGTGGGTCTTCTTCTTCGACGACCACTTCCTGGAGGCGTTCAAGCGCACGCAGGACCGCGAGGGCGGCAAGGCGTACCTGGACCGGCTGCCCGCCTTCATGCCGATGGACCTCGCGCAGGGCACGCCCGAGCCGCGGAACCCGGTGGAGGCGGGCCTCGCCGACCTGTGGGCGCGCACGGTGCCGGCGATGTCCATGGACTGGCGCGGGCGCTTCGCCGAGAGCACCGAGCACCTGCTCAACGAGTCCCTGTGGGAGCTGTCCAACATCAACGCGGGCCGGGTGCCCAACCCGGTGGAGTACATCGAGATGCGGCGCAAGGTCGGCGGCGCGCCCTGGTCGGCGGGGCTGGTGGAGTACGCCGCCGGGGCCGAGGTGCCGGCCGCCGTCGCCGGGGCGCGGCCGCTGCTCGTGCTGCGGGACGCCTTCTCCGACGCGGTGCACCTGCGCAACGACCTCTTCTCGTACCAGCGCGAGACGGAGGAGGAGGGTGAGTTCAGCAACGGGGTGCTGGTCCTGGAGACCTTCCTCGGCTGCTCGACGCAGGAGGCCGCGGAGTCGGTCAACGACCTGCTGACCTCCCGGCTGCACCAGTTCGAGAACACCGCGCTCACCGAGCTGCCCCCGCTCTTCGCCGAGCACGCGCTCGACCCGGAGCAGTGCGCGCGGGTGCTGGCGTACGTCAAGGGCCTGCAGGACTGGCAGTCCGGCGGCCACGAGTGGCACATGCGCTCCAGCCGCTACATGAACGGCGGCGGGGCGGGCGCCGCCGCGGGCCCCCGGTGGTCGGCGTTCGCGCTGCCCGGCGGGCTCGGGGTGTCGGCGGGCACCGTACGGACCACCGGCCGCGCCGAGACGGCCCGCGTCCGGGCGTTCACCCATGGGCCGCGGCACACCGGGCCGACCCCGCTGCCCGACTTCCTCATGCCGTTCCCGGCCCGGCTCAGCCCGCACCTGGACGCAGCGCGGCGCCACGTCGTCGACTGGGCACACCGGACGGGACTGCTGCTGCCGCAGCCCGGCGTCCCGCACTCCCACGTCTGGGACGAGCACAAGCTGGCCGCCTTCGACTTCCCGCTGTGCGCCGCCGGCATCCACCCCGACGCGTCACCCGAGGCGCTGGACCTCACCTCGGGCTGGCTCACCTGGGGCACCTACGCCGACGACTACTTCCCCGCCGTCTACGGCCGCACCCGCGACCTGGCCGGCGCCCGCGCGGCCAACGAGCGCCTGTCGGCCCTCATGCCGGTGGACGGCTACGCCGCCCCGGCCCCGGCCACCGCCCTGGAACGGGGCCTGGCCGACCTGTGGACGCGGACGGTCGCGACGATGGAACCGCAGGCGCGGCGCCGCTTCCGCACGGCCGTCGAGCACATGACGGGCAGCTGGCTGTGGGAACTGGCCAACCAGGCGCAGAACCGCGTCCCCGACCCCGTCGACTACCTGGAGATGCGCCGTCACACCTTCGGCTCCGACCTGACGATGAGCCTGTGCCGGCTGGGGCACGGCCGGCGGGTGCCCGAGGAGGTCTACCGCAGCGGGCCGATGCGCTCGCTGGAGAACGCCGCCGCCGACTACGCCTGCCTGATGAACGACGTCTTCTCGTACCAGAAGGAGATCGAGTTCGAGGGCGAGATCCACAACGCGCTGCTGGTCGTGCGGAACTTCTTCGACTGCGACGAAAAGGCCTCGCTCGCCGTCGTCCACGACCTGATGACCGGGCGGATGCGGCAGTTCCAGCACGTGGCCGAGCACGAACTCCCGGTCCTGTACGACGACTTCGCCCTCGACCAGGAGGCCCGGGCGGTGCTGGACGGCTATGTGCGCGAGCTGCAGAACTGGCTCTCGGGCATCCTCGCCTGGCACCGCGGCTGCCACCGCTACGACGAGGCCGAACTGCGCCGCCCGGTCGGCGCGTTCCGGCCCCCCACCGGCCCGACCGGCCTCGGCACGTCCGCGGCCCGCCTGGTCGTCTTGGCGGCACGCTGACGTATGCGGCGGGGGGCGGGGGCGCCCGCCCCCGCCGCGGGGTGGTTCTGCCCGGGGCGGGCGGCGGGCCGTCCGGCTCCGGGGGTGATGAGGGGTCCTCGTCCGTGACCGGTGCGGCCTTGCGCCCGGCACGGGCGGCGGAAATCATTTGCCGCGCCGCGCGGGGGATGTGACGATCCCGCACATGACCGAAAGCACCTGCCACGGAAAGGGCGCGCGCCGCCCGCACCGGTGAGCCCCGAAGCACCGGCCCCGCTGCCGGACGCTCTCGCGCACGGTCCCTCCCCACCCGCAGCCGGAGACCCCCGGCTGCCCCGCCCTGCACGGACACAGGAGGACCGACACCGTGAACGACGAACCACTGACCGCGATACGCCGGCTGGTCGACGCCGGCGACGCCCGTGGCGCCATCCGCGAACTGCGAGCCCACGCCGAGACCACCGACCCCGCCCGTCTTGCCCCCCTCATGGAGGGCGTCGCCCGGCTTTCCGGCCTCGACGCCCTCGCCGCCGCGGCCGCCGCGCTGGCCGCGGAGCCCCGCGGCGCGCAGGAGCTGTACGCGTACGGCTACGCCTGCGTCGAGGAGGGCGCGTCCTTCCTCGCAGTGCCCGCACTGCGCGCGGCGCTGCGTGAGGCGCCCGGCTCCCGCAGCGTTCTGGTGGAGCTGGTCGCCGCGCTGGAGCGCGAGGAACGCCACGGCGAGGCGACGGAACTGCTCCGCGCGCGCGAACCCGACCTCGCCCCCTGGCCGGAGCGCTACCTGCTGGCCCACAACGCACTGGTGGCCGGTGAGCCGGCACTCGCCCGCGCCACCGCCGCCCGGCTGCCCCGGCCGGATGGGGCCGACGAAAGCTGGCAGCCCGCCGAGGCACGCCTGCGCCGGATGCTCGGACGGGCCGACGCGCTGGCCGGGTTCAGCGCGCTGGACGACCGCGACCTGCGCGGCTGGCACCACGTCCTGACCGGCGGCCTGCTCGCGACGCTCTCTCCGTACGGCTTCGAGAGTATGACCGGCCGCTGGGCCTTTCTCCAGGACAGCCCGGCCCTGTGTCACCTCGGCCTGGACCGGCTCAGGCTGGCGATCGAGGCCGGCGGGACGGCACCGCGTGCGGTCTGCGCACTGCCGGACCGCTCCAGCCGGATCATGGCCCTGGCCGCGGCCCGGGTCCTGGGACTGCCCCTCGAGCCGTACGCGCCGGACCGCCCGGACACCGTGGTCGTCGGCTACGACCTGGGCGAGACCGACCCCGCCCTGCTCGGCGGTCTCCTCGACCGGGCCCCGGGGCAGGTGCTGTACGAGCACGCCACCTGCTGGACCCGGCCGCCCGCGGTCTGCGCCGACGTCAGCGGCCTGCTCGCGCAGCACTGTGTCCCGTTCTGGGGCGAGCAGTTGCGGCAGGACCCGGACGGCTCCGTCGGGAAGTCCGCCGCCGACGACCGCGCCGAGCAGGAGATCGCCGACGACGTCCTCGCCGTCGATACGACCCCGGACCCGGGCGACGGCGGGACCCCGCCCGATTCGGACGAGGCCTTCCGCTCCTTCGCCGCCCGGGTGGTGGGCCGCCCGCCGCGGGGGCCACGGGAACGGTCCGCCCCGTCCGGTCCGGTGCGCAGCGGGCGCTTCGCGTGAGGCGGCGGGCCGTCGGTCAGTCCATCCAGGCCTGGTAGGACATGACGTCGCCGGCCTTCACCCGGTACTCGGGCTGGTCCCTGGTGAAGGTCTCCTCGACGCCGAGGACGCGCCCGTCGGCCGGGTCGAGGACGAGCATGCGGCGCAGGCCGGCGGTGTCGTGGACGTAGGCCTGGCCGCGCCTGCCCAGGCGGTCGGTGACGGCGCCGGCCGGGCGGAGGCCCGGGGCGGCGGCGAGGAGTTCGTCGACGGCGGCGGTGCCGGCGGGCCCCGGCGTCCAGTCCTGCAACAGCGAGGCCAGCGCGTCCACCAGTTCCGGGGTGCCGGCGCAGGCGCAGCCGTACACCTGCGACAGGTAGCCCCGCAGTTCCTCGGCCGAGTCCGGGGGCTCGGTCCCGGACCGGCCGTACGCGGGGAGGGTGCCCGGGGGGAACGTGGCGCGGTGCAGGACCTCGCCGTCGGCGACGGTGTGCGGGGCGCCGCCGGAGTCGCTGATCACCGGTTCGCCGGGGTGCCGGGGGTCGGTGGCGACGACCAGTTCGGTGCCGCTGCCGTCGGCGTTCCAGCGGGTGAGGTGTTCCTCGGGCAGGGTGACGGGCGGCCGGGCGCCCGGTCCCGACTCCATGGCCATGCTCCACGTCATCACGTGGCTCCCCCGCCGGGTGCCCGTGCCGCCGCCCCGTGCCGCCGCCTCGCGGGCCGCGCCGGCCACGTCGGCCAGCGGGACCTCGCGTGAGCCGGCCAGCGGACGCAGCGCGACGGGGGCGGCGACCGCCGGGGTGCCGCCGGCCCCGGAGACCACGACGACCAGGGCGGCCACCACGGCCGCCGCCGCCGCGGCCAGGCCCGTGGCGAGGCCGCCCACCCGGCGGCCGGTCCGGCGGGGCGCGGACGCGGCGGCCCTCCCGGACACCGCTTCGGCGGCCAGGAGCCGCCGCAGCGTGTGCTCGGCCCGCGCGTCCAGCGGGCGGTCGCGCCAGCGCGGATCCCCGGCCGGCACGGGGTCGGCCCGGCGCAGCAGCTCCAGTTCCGGCTCGTCGGTCATGGCCCCTCCTGGGTCACGGTCATCCCCATGCGGTCGATCTGCTCGCGCAGCCTGCGGCGCGCCCGGTGCAGGCGCATGGCGGCGGCGGAACGCCCGCAGCCGAGCGCCACCGCCAGTTCCCCGACGTCCAGCTCCTCCCAGGCGGTCAGCCGCAGCACCTCCTGGTCGGGCGCCGCCAGCCG
Source organism: Streptomyces sp. NPDC111520 (assembly GCF_055635295.1). Classification (NCBI taxonomy): domain Bacteria; kingdom Bacillati; phylum Actinomycetota; class Actinomycetes; order Kitasatosporales; family Streptomycetaceae; genus Streptomyces; species Streptomyces sp. NPDC111520. Next base: position 243,596 of record NZ_JBVKBW010000010.1, read on the forward strand.
GCCCAGCGCCTCGTGCACCCAGGAGCCGGGTGCCTCGGTGCCGGGGCTCGGCACGAGGTGCGCGCCGTGCGCCGTCTCGTGGTTCCCGATCCGGTCCAGCAGCCTGCGCCGCCGCCCCTGCCCGCGCACGCTGTTCGCCATGCAGTTGCGGGCGACGCCGTACAGCCAGGGCAGCGAGTACGAGGGGTGCTCGGCGCGGCGCCGCCAGGCGACGGCGAAGACCTCCGCCACCACTTCCTCCACCTCGTCGTACGCCTGCCGCCCGGCCGTCCGCCGGGCGACGTAGCGGCTGACCGCCCAGTAGTGCTCGCGGTAGGCAGCGGCGAACGCCTGGGACTGCGTCTCGTCCGTGCTCATGACCGCTTGGTGTCCGCCATGGGTCCGATCATCACACCCCGCCGCTGTGACGTTCTCCGCGTGACGCCGGGGCCCGGCCCGGACACCTACCGGGCATGAGTCTCACGTTCCCGCGACGCGCGGCGTCCGCCGTGGCCTGGCTGACCACGACCGACCACAAGGCCATCGGCACGCTCTACCTCGGCACGGCGTTCGCCTTCTTCTGCGGGGGCGGGGTGATGGCCCTGCTGATGCGTGCCGAACTCGCCCGGCCCGGGCTGCAGGTCATGTCGAACGAGCAGTTCAACCAGCTGTTCACGATGCACGGCACCGTGATGCTGCTGATGTTCGCGACCCCGTTGTTCTCCGGCTTCGCGAACTGGATCATGCCGCTGCAGATCGGCGCCCCGGACGTCGCGTTCCCCCGGCTCAACATGCTCGCGTACTGGCTCTACCTCTTCGGCTCGCTGATCGCGGTGGGCGGCTTCCTCACCCCGCAGGGCGCGGCGGACTTCGGCTGGTTCGCCTACGCACCGCTGTCGAGCGCGGTGCACTCGCCCGGGGTGGGCGGCGACCTGTGGATCATGGGGCTGGCGCTGTCCGGCTTCGGGACCATCCTGGGCGCGGTCAACCTCATCACCACGATCATCTGCATGCGCGCCCCCGGCATGACGATGTTCCGGATGCCGATCTTCACCTGGAACGTGCTGCTCACCGGTGTGCTGGTGGTGATGGCCTTCCCGGTGCTGGCCGCGGCCCTGCTCGCGCTGGAGGCGGACCGGAAGTTCGGGGCGCACGTCTTCGACCCGGCGAACGGGGGGGCGCTGCTGTGGCAGCACCTGTTCTGGTTCTTCGGCCACCCCGAGGTCTACATCATCGCGCTGCCCTTCTTCGGGATCGTGAGCGAGGTCATACCGGTCTTCTCGCGCAAGCCGATGTTCGGGTACACCGGCCTCATCGCGGCGACGATCTCCATCGCCGGGCTGTCGGCGACGGTCTGGGCGCACCACATGTACGTCACCGGCGGGGTGCTGCTGCCCTTCTTCTCCTTCATGACGCTGCTCATCGCCGTGCCGACCGGGGTGAAGGTCTTCAACTGGATCGGCACGATGTGGAAGGGCTCACTCAGCTTCGAGACGCCGATGCTCTGGGCGACCGGTTTCCTCGTGACCTTCGTCTTCGGCGGGCTCACCGGCGTGATCCTGGCGTCGGCGCCGCTGGACTTCGCGGTCTCCGACTCCTACTTCGTCGTGGCGCACTTCCACTACGTCGTCTTCGGCACCGTCGTCTTCGCCATGTTCTCCGGGCTGCACTTCTGGTGGCCGAAGTTCACCGGCAAGATGCTCGACGAACGCCTCGGCAAGATCACCTTCTGGACGCTCTTCGCCGGCTTCCACGGCACCTTCCTCGTCCAGCACTGGCTGGGCACGCAGGGCATGCTGCGGCGCGTCCCGGACTACCTGGCGGCGGACGGCTTCACCACGCTGAACACCGTCTCGACGGTCAGCTCCTTCCTGCTGGGGCTGTCGATCCTGCCGTTCCTCTACAACGTGTGGCGGACGGCCAAGTACGGCGAGCCGGTCGGCACCGACGACCCCTGGGGCTGGGGCCGTTCCCTGGAGTGGGCGACGAGCTGCCCGCCGCCGCGCCACAACTTCCGCTCCCTGCCGCGCATCCGTTCCGAGTCGCCCGCCTTCGACCTGCGCCACGCCGCACCCATGGTGCCGGGAAGGGTGCCCACCCGGCCGGACACGCCGCTCCCGGCGGCCCGTTCCGACGCCTAGCGCGGGCACGCCGACCCCTCAGCCGGCCGCCCGTACCGCGCCCTCGGCGACGGCCAGGGCCAGCGCCATGATGCTGAGCTGGGGGTTCACCTCGGGGCAGCTGGGCAGCGCCGAGGCGTCGGCGATCAGCACCCCGTGGACGCCGCGCAGCCGTCCCGCGGGGTCGGCGGGCGCCACCCGCGGGTCCGCGCCCAGCGCCACCGTCCCCGTGGGGTGGAAGGCCGACAGGTGCAACTGCCGCGCCGTCACGCCCTCCAGGGCCGCCGAGAACTCCCGCGGCGTACGGGCCCGCGGGGCGGTGGGGACACCGGTGAGCACCTCCTCGGCCCCGGCGGCGAAGAGCAGGTCGCCCATCGCACGGACGGCGCGCAGCAGACGGCGGCCGTCGCGGGGGTCGAGGTCGTAGCGGAGCAGGGCGCCCTCGCGGCCGAGGACGCGTCCGCCGGGCCGGTCCGCGATCATCGCGCCGAGGGTGGCCAGCCGTCCGGAGTCCTCCAGTTCCGCGCGCAGCTCGCGGCCGACGCCCGGCAGCACGAACGAGCCCATGCCGGGCGGCGGGGCGGTGGCCTCGACGAGGATGCCGTCCCCGTGCAGCTCCTCCACGCCGACGCTCTGCAGCACCGCCGGTCCGCCGTCCGCGACCGGCTCGGCGAACCGCCCGGCGACACTGGTGGCGGGGTGCACGGCCAGGTTGCGGCCGGTCCGCGGGTGCCCGCCGAGGCCGGAGCGGCGCAGCAGCGGGGGAGTGCGCAGCGCGCCCGCGGCCACCACGACCAGGGGGCTGAGGATCTCCAGTTCGCTGCCGTCGGGCCGCCGTACCGCCACGCCGCAGGCGCGCGGGCCGCCGGGCCGGTCGGGCTCGGTCAGTACCCGCCGCACCTCGGCCCCGGTGACGATCCGGGCCCCGGCGGCGCACGCCTGCGGCAGCACCGACAGCTGGACGCTCTGCTTCGCCCCGGACGGGCAGCCCACCACGCACTGGCACGAGCCCCGGCAGCCGGGCGCGTTGCGCCGCAGGGGCGCGGCCCGCCAGCCGAGCGCGCCCGCGCCGAGCAGCGCGAGGTCGCCGTTGCGGCCCAGTACGTCGTGCGGCTGGGGCGCCACCCGCAGGGTGCGCTCCACCTCGTCCAGGTACGCGCCGAAGGCCACCGGGTCCGCGAGGTCCCCGAGCCCGTGCTCCTCCCGCCACCGGGCCAGCACACGGTCCGGAGTGCGGTAGCAGGTGCCGGAGTTGACGACCGTCGTACCGCCGACGGCGCGCCCGGTCGGCACGATCAGCGGGGGGTTCCCGAGGGCCACGGTGGCGCCGCCGTCCCGGTACAGCTCGGCGAACCGGTCGAGCGGGGCCCGCCGTCCGAACTCCGCCGTGGTGTGCCGCCGGCCCTCCTCCAGGACGACCACCCGCAGGCCGGCCCGGGCCAGGGTGCGCGCCGCCATCGCCCCGCCGGCGCCCGAGCCGACGACGACGGCGTCCGCGCGCGAGCGGTCCGGCCACTCGCCGGCGGGCACGCAGTCCAGCGGCGGGTCCTGCGGGGCCGCGGGCACCGCGCCGCGGGGCGCTCCCGACAGCAGCCGTTCGGTGCCCGCCGCCAGCAGCACCGGCACCTTGACCACGTCGAGCAGGGGCAGCAGCGCGGGCCGCGCGGCGAGTCCCGCCAGCACCCGTTCCCGCTCCCCCGGGCCCAGCCGCTCCAGCCGCCGCCCGGTGCGCGCCACCGCGTAGGCGTCGACCGCGGCCGACGCGGCACGGAAGCCGTGCCGGGTCCGCGCGGGCATCGCCGCCAGCAGGCCGTCCAGCCGGCGCGGCACGCCCGCGGGCCAGCCGCCGTCGCCCGCGTCGGCGAGCAGCGCGGCGACCAGGCCGCGGACGGCGGCGCTCACCGGCCGCCCACTTCGGCGTGGGCGGTGCCGGCGAGCGTCCACTGCGCCTCGGTGCGCCAGCCGCCGCGGCTCCGGCGCTCCAGCACGACGTGGGCGTCGGCGGTCTCGCTGTTGCGGCACACGGCGGGGGAGCCGTCGGGGTCGGCGTAGTCGAGGGCGAGGGTGCGCTCCGGCGGCTGCTCGACCCGTACGGTGATCCGCCGCCCGCCCGCCCGCCCGGTGACCGTCCACCGCGGCAGGCCGATGTCGGCGGTGAAGCGGCCGAGGCCGGCCCGCCCGAGTGCCGGGCGCAGGCCGCCGCGCGGCCAGTCGCGGCCGTCCTTGCGCAGCCGCAGGAAGACCAGCGGCGGCAGCCGGTCCAGACCCGGGCGGGTGGAGACCGCCGCGACGACCTCCAGCACGTCCCCGTCGCCGAGGTCGGCGTGCAGCCAGGCCCAGCGGCGGGCGTTGCCGTGGCCGTAGATGCGGGCCGAGGCCCCGGGGGCGCCGCGCAGGGCGAGTTCGGACGTCCCGTGGCGGAAGGTGCCCGTGTACCGGGCGCGGGGCGACGGCACGATCTGCGCGGCGGGCAGCAGCGGGTGCCGCCATGACCAGCGCGGGAAGGTGTACAGCGGCGGCTCGGTGCCGGGGTCCTCGGTGAGGTCCCAGGTCAGCTCGCCCGCCGTGCCGCGCAGCCGGCCGGGCACCGCCTCGACGCCGTCCGCCGTGAAGCCCTCGGCGCCCGTCGCGGGCGCCCAGGGCAGCGGCCCGAAGCGGGCGTGCTCCACGGGGCCTTTGCCGTCCGGGGGGAAGACGGCGGCCCAGCCGTGGGCGAAGGCGGGGGAGCCGTCGGCGGGGGCGACGAGTTCGTGGTGGAGCCACAGTCCGGTGCCGGTCGCCGGGTCGGTGGCCGTGGTGTACCAGACCTCGGTGCGGCCCGCGGCGCCGTCCCAGCGCGGCGCCCACTGCGCCCGGGGGTCGTCCCGGCGCGGGAAGCGGAAGCTCGCCAGGAACGGCACGAGCGAAGTCGCCGTACGGAAGCGCAGGGTGCCGGTGCCGGCCGGTTCCGGGTCGTCCCCGGCGGTGAGGGTGAAGGGCAGCGTGGTCATCGAGGCCAGCGGCCGCCGCGGGGTGACGGACTTCCAGCCCTCCAGGAGGCAGCGCTCGCCGTCGAGTTCGTACTCCAGCCGGTAGTGGACGCGCCGCCGGGCCAGCGGCGACACCTCCAGCGTGCCGGTGACGGCGGTGTCGGCCCGGCCCGCGACGCGCAGCCGTCCGCCGACGCGGGCCGCGGTCGTGCGGTGCGGCAGCAGCAGGCCGTCGCTGCGCGCCGTCAGTTCCAGCCGCACCGGCCGCTCCCGGTCCTCGCCGCGCAGCCGTACGGTGCCCGACATGCGCTCGGCGAAGACCGTCCCCCGTGCCGCGCTCACCGGGACTTCAGCCCCTCACGCATGATCTCCTCGGTCGCCGTCAGATAGGCCTCCGCCGCCGCGCGGGCGGCCGCGCCGTCGCCCTCCTCCACCGCGGCGACCACGGGCGCCAGCCGCGCGTACGCCTCCTCCCCGTCCTGGAAGGGGCCCGCGAGGTGCCGGCGCATCGGCAGGTAGGCGTTGAACAGGGTGTTGGTGAGGAGCACGTAGACGCGGTTGCCGGTGGCGCGGGCCAGTGCGCGGTGCACCTCGGCGTCCGCCAGCTGCACCGCGTCCGGGTCGCCGGCCGTGCGCACGGCCTCCACCAGCTCCCGCAGCCGGGTCCGCGCGGCGCCGCTCGCGCGGGCCGCGGCCGCGCCGGCGATCAGGGCGCCCACCCCGCGCCGTACCTCGAAGATCTCGCCGAGCCAGCGGGCGTCGTGCCGGACGAGCATGGGCAGCAGGTCGGCGCCGCCCAGGCGTTCGTAGTCCCGGACCCGGGTGCCGACGCCGTGCCGCGTCTCCAGCAGTCCGGCCTGCACCAGCCGGCCGAAGGCGTGCTTGAGGGTGGTCCGGGTGACGCCGTACCCCTCGGCCAGCGTGCGTTCGGGCGGCAGCAGACTTCCCGCGGGGTGGCGGCCGGAGAGGATCTCCTCGCGGATGCGGTCCTCCAGGACGTCCACGATCGACGTGCGCGGCAGCGCTTCCATCACACCTCCATGGTTCAGTGGATGAGCCACTCAACCAATGAGCCGACGCACCGTCAAGACCCGCCCCCGCGACGGCCGTCGCTCACCCGCCCGGCGGCGCGTCACCCGCCGTCCGGTCGCCGCACCGCGACGGTCGGCTTACGTTCGCGATGGCATGCCCTCGCCCCGCCCGTCCCCACGGCCGAAAGGCACCGACATGACGCAGCCGTGCGCCCGTCCGACCGGGCTCCGCAGCACCGTGCGGAGGGCCGTCGCGACGGCCCTCGCCGCCGCCGTGCTCCCCACGGCCCTGGCGTGCGGCGGGTCCGCGGAGAGCACCCGCTCCCCCGGGGGCACCAGGACGACGACGTCCGCGCCGGCCTCGCCGCTCGCGCGGGCCGAGGAGGACCGGACGGCGGACCCGGCCTCCGCCTCCCCCGCGCAGGCCTCCCCCGGCGGTTCGCCGACCAGTTCGCCGAGTGGTTCGCCGGGAGCGGGCGACGACTTCCCGGCGCTCACCGGCGAGGTCGTCAAGAAGCTCGACGACGCGCTGAAGGCCACGCTGAAGAGGACCGCGGTGCCCGGTGTGAGCGTCGGGTTGTGGGCCGCGGGCAAGGGCTCCTGGGTCCGCGCCCTCGGCGTGGCCGACAAGAGGTCAAAGGCGCGCATGTCGCCCGACCTCTACGTGCGGATCGGCAGCGAGACCAAGACCTTCACCGTGACGGCGCTGCTGAAGCTGGTCGACCAGGGGAAGGTCGCGCTCGACGACCCCGTCGCCCGCTACGTGGACGGCGTGCCCGGCGGCGACCGCATCACGCTGCGGCACCTCGCCGAGATGCGCAGCGGGCTCTACAACTACACGGACGACCCGGCCTTCCAGAAGACCCTCAAGGCCGACCCGCACCGGGAGTTCGTCCCCGCCGAACTGCTCGCCTACGCCTTCCAGCACCCCTCGCCGTCCGGTCCCGGCGCCCGCTTCCAGTACTGCAACACCAACACCGTCCTGCTGGGCCTGGTGATCGAGAAGGCGAGTGGCCAGTCCTTCGGCGACTACCTGCAGCGCAACGTGCTCGCCCCGGCCAAGCTGAAGCACACCGTCCTCCCCGCGGGGCGCGCCTTCCCGAGCCCGCACGCCCGCGGCTACACCCGGCAGACCAAGGACGGCAAGGAGGCCGACGCCACCGACTGGAACCCCTCCTGGGCCTGGGCGGCCGGCGCGATGATCTCCGACCAGCAGGACCTGCGGGCCTGGGCCCGCATCGTGGCCGAGGGCACCCTGCTGGCCAGGGCGACGCAGACGCAGCGCACGACCTTCCTCCCCACCCCCTACCCGGGCATCGGCTACGGCCTCGGCCTCTTCGACAACCACGGCTGGATCGGGCACAACGGCTCCCTGCCCGGCTACCAGAGCACGGCCGTCCACCTGCCCGGGGCCGGGGCCACCCTGGTCGTGCTGCTCAACACCGACACCCCCGTGGGCGGCAACGAGCCCAGCAGCCTCTTCGCCGAGGCCATCACCAAGATCGTCACCCCGCAGCACGTCTACGCGTTCCCGCCCACCAACGGCACCGGCACCAGCCCGAGCAGCAGCTGAGCGCGGGGAGGCCGCCCTTCCTGGCCGCGCGGGATCAGCCGGCCGGGAAGGGCGGCCTGCGGTCCCGCCACGGGACGGCCTGCTCCAACTGCGCGGCGACCGCCAGCAGCAGGTCCTCCCGGCCGTGGGCGGCGACCAGTTGCACCCCGACCGGCAGTCCCTCGCGGCTCTGGCCGAGCGGCAGGCTGACCGCCGGGTGCCCCGAGACGTTGAAGGCCGCCGTGAACGGCCCGTACGCGAACAACTCGCGCAGCCAGGAGCGCACCGTGTGCCGGGGGTCGTCGTGGTCGAGGGTGCCGTGCGGCGCGGGGAGCGCGCCCAGCGTCGGCGTGACGAGCAGGTCGTGACCGGCGAAGAAGCGGTCCACCGCGCGGGTCACGCGGTGCTGCGCCTCCATCGACGCCATCAGCTCCAGCGCCGTGCATGCCTCGGTCTCGGCGAGCACCGCCCGCGACACCGCCTCCAGCAGGGAGCGGTCGATGCGCGGGGCCGCCCGCAGCAGCGCGCCGCCACTGGCGAACGCGCCCGGCGCGGCGGCCTCCACGAGGTCGTCCCCGTCCAGGCGCGGCGCGTCCTCGCCGACGCGGTGCCCGATCCACTCCAGCACCTTGGCCGCGTCGACGGCGACCGCGGCGACCTGCGGGTCCACCGGCGTCCCCGTCCACGCGGCGGTGGTCACGGCGACCCGCAGCCGCCCCGGGTCGGAGCGCACCGCCCGCGCGTACGGCACCGGGGGCGCCGGGAGCGGGTACTTGGCGCCGTCACCTGGCCCGGACACGGCGTCGAGCAGCGCCGCCGCGTCCCGTACCGTCCTGGTCACGGCGAACTCCACCTGCAGCCCGAACGCCGCCTCGCCCGTGAGCGGCCCGCACGGGGTGCGCCCCCGGCCCGGCTTGAGCCCGACCAGCCCGCAGCAGGACGCCGGGATGCGGATCGAACCGCCCGCGTCGTTGGCGTGCGCCACCGGCACCGCCCCCGCCGCGACCAGCGCGGCCGAGCCGCCGCTCGACCCGCCCACCCCGCGCGCCGGGTCCCAGGGGTTGCGTGTCGGCCCGTACCGCACGGGCTCCGTGGCGAAGTTCAGGCCGAACTCCGGCGCGGTGCTCTGGCCGAGCGCCACCAGCCCGGCCTCCCGGAACCGGGCCATCAGATCGTGGTCGGCGTCCGCCACGGCACCCCGCAGGGCGCGGCTGCCCAGGGTGAACGGCACGCCCCGCACGAACGGCCCGCCGTCCTTGACGACGAAGGGCACCCCGCCCAGCGGCCCGTCCGCCCGGTGGGCGGGCGCGGGGTCGAACAGCGGGAGCGTCAGCGCGTTGAGCTCCGCGCCCGCCGCCTCCAGGGCCGTGCGCGCGACGGCCTCCACCTCGCCCGCCGTCACCTCGCCGGCGCGGATCAGCTCCCGCAGCCCGGTCGCGTCCCGCTCCGCGTACTCGTGCAGTTCCAGCGTTCCGCCCTCCCGCGCCCTGTCCCGCGGTCAGCGTGGCACGCGCCGCCGGGCCGCCACCACGGGGTTTTCGCCGGCGAGGGCGCGGGTCAGACGACCTTGCGGCGCACCAGCGCGCCCAGCACCAGGGCGCCGGGGACGAGGGGCAGCCAGACCGTCACGATGCGGTAGCCGAGGACCGCCGAGGTGGCCGCCGCGAGGGAGGCGCCGGTGGCGACGAGGGCCACCACGAGCGCCGCGTCGACCGAGCCGACACCGCCGGGGGTCGGCAGCGCCGCCGCCGCGACGCTGGCCACCAGGTAGGCGACGGCGACGTGGGTGAAGGGCACCGGGACACCCAGGGCCATGGTGACGGCGACGAGGCCGGCGGCCTGCAGGGCGGGGAAGGCGAGCGAGCCGCCCCACAGCGCGAGGGCCCGCGACGGCCGGGCGTGCAGCGTGCGCGCGTCGGTGAACGCCGTCGCCAGGAACGTACGGACCACCTGCCGCAGCCGGGGCATCGCGACCAGCACGACCGTCACGACCACGCACACCCCGGCCGCCACCCCCGCCGTGGGGCCGACCGGTACGGAGATGCCGTCGGGCAGCAGCCCGTCGAGCCGCAGCGCGTGCGGGAACACGGCGAGCAGCACCACCAGCAGGGTCCCCCGGCCCACGCACTCGGCCAGGAAGTACAGCGCGATGGCCGCCGCCGACCGGGCGGGCGGCAGCCCGCACGCCCGCATGAAGCGCAGGTTGACCGCGCTCGCCCCGATGCCCGCGGGCAGCAGGTGGTTCGCGGCGCCCGCGGCGAACTGCGTGGCCAGCAGCCGTCCCGCCGGGAGCCGTTCCAGGACCGTGCCCTGCCGCATGAAGGACACGGCGACCCAGGCCAGCCCGGTCGCCGCCACGGCGGCCAGCAGCCAGCCCCGGTTGGCGTCGAGCAACCCGCGGCCCCCGTCGGCGATCAGGTGCCAGTGCCGGGCCACCCACCACCCGACGAGCACGATCGGGGCCAGGCACGCGATCCGGCGCAGCGTGGCGCCGCTCAGGAGACGTGGAGTCGTCGTGGTGGTGATGCCCATGGTCGGTCGCCCCCGCGCGTCGTGCGCCTGTCCGCAGGTGTTGTCGCCCCTTCATGCCCTGTCCGCGCGACCTGCGGGTGTCCTGCGGCTGACGTCCGGCACGTCCCCGGATGGCGGAACGGCGTCGGTCCGGTGCGGGCCGTCCCGGGCGGGGCACCGTACGCGGCCCGGCCGCCGTTCGCGCCCCGCCGCGCCGGCGGGCCGTGTACGGGCGCCGGACCGCGGGCACGGACGGACGGCGGTGCCCGCCTGAGGGGGCCGGCCACCGGGCCGCGGCTCTCTGACGGAAGCTCAGCGCCGATGCCCGGAGGGAGGTTTGGACGGCGCGCGCCGGGGCACGCGATCCCCGTGCTTCGGAACGGAGGCACGCACGCGCGGGGCGTCCCGGCAGGGCGCCCGAGCGCGGGCGTGCCCTTCCGCACGGCACGCCCCTGCGCGGCGCGGCTCCCGTCCCCGGCAGGAAGGCACAGGTCCGCCATGGCCGCCCGAGAGCCCCGTACCAGGAATCCGCATCCGCCCCCGGGCGCCCGTCCGCGTCCGCACGACGACGCCCCGGACACCGCCGAGGTCCTGCGGCGGATCGCCGCCCTCCCCGACGGCGCGGAGAAGGACGCCCTGCGCGAGCAGGTCGTCGTCGCCTGGATCCCCATGTCGGAACGGCTCGCGCGCCGCTTCCGGCACCGCGGCGAGTCCACCGAGGACCTCGCACAGGTCGCCGCGCTCGGCCTGGTGAAGGCCGTGCTGCGCTACGACCCCGCCCGCGGCAGCGCCTTCGAGAGCTTCGCCGTCCCCACCATCGTCGGCGAGGTGAAACGCCACTTCCGCGACCACCTGTGGGGCGTCCACGTCCCCCGCAGGGTCCAGGAACTGCGCAGCAGGGTCCGCGCCGTCCGCCACGAACTCGCCGGGACGAAGGGCGGCACCCCCACCGTCGCCGAGATCGCCGCGCACGCCCGGATGAGCGAGGAGGACGTGGCCACCGCCATGGAGGCCCTCGACAGCTTCGCCCCCGCCTCCCTCGACTCCGCCACCCCCGGCGCGGAGGGTCGCGCCTTCCTCGATACCCTGGGGTCCGAGGACCCCTGCCTGGACTTCGTCGTGGACCGCGTGGCCGTCGCACCGCGGCTACGGGAACTCCCCCCGCGCGAGCGGCAGATCCTCTACCTGCGGTTCTTCCGCGACATGACGCAGACCCAGATAGCCGACCGGCTCGGCCTGTCCCAGATGCACGTCTCCCGGCTGATCAGCCGCACCTGCCGGCGCCTCCGCGAGGAGGTCGAGGCGTCCGAGGTGGCCGAGGCTGCTGGACGGGCCGGGGACGCCGGGCCCGCAGGAGCGCGCGGTGGACGTCCGCCGGCAGGGGCCGGCCGCCCGCGCTCGCCACGAGCGCGGCCGCGACCTCACGGAGCTTGACGTTGCCGTACTGGGAGGCCCGCACGAGGACCGCCCAGGCCACGTCGCCGGGGCAGGGCGTCGCCGCCATCACCATGCCGACGGCCTGGTCGATGACCGACCGGCTGCCCAGCGCGCGGCGCAACTGCTCGTTCTCCGCGCGGAGCCGTCCCACCTCGCTCGCCGCGTCGTCCTCGGGGCCGGCCGGCAGGGGAACCATCGTCAGCACCTCCTGACGTTTCGAATGCCCCGAATGCCCGTTCCCATACGGGTGCGGGAGGTGCAGGGCCGCCGGGCCGGGGCTCAGCGCAGCGCGATCCGGGCGGAGGGCGCGACGAGGGTGCCCATGTTGCGCTCCATCATCCGCAGCGCGGCGTCCGCCAGGTCGCGGTGGATGTGCGCCACCGCGTCCTGCGCGACGACGGTGGTCACGTGACGGATGTGCGCGTCCAGCGCCGAGTAGAGCACGCACTGCTCGGTGACCTGCCCGCACAGCACCAGGCGGTCCACCCCCAACTGCCCCAGCAGGTACTCCAGCGGCGTCTGGAAGAAGACCGAGTGCCGGGCCTTCACGACGAACAGCGAGTCCGCGTCGGGACGCACCGGCTCCACCAGGCCGGCGTGCGGGCCGTCGAGCGCGATGCGGAGGATCTCGTCGTGGTGGGAGCGCCAGCGGCCGAAGTTGTCGTTGACGTAGATGACGTCCACGTTCTCCTCCCGGGCCCGGGAGATCAGCCGGCGCACCCCGGGCAGCGCCTCGCGCACCGAGGGGAGCAGCAGCTCCGCGTCCTCGTGCTCGTAGGTGTTGATCATGTCGATGACCACGAGCGCGGTGGCGCCGCCGGTGTCGGGCATGTCGGGACGTCCTCGGGTGGGGGAGGGGCCGCCGGGCAGCATACGCCCGCGCCCGGGGCGCACCGCGGAGCCCGCGCCGGGCGCGGAGCCGAGGTCAGGCGGGCGGCGGGGGCCGCCCGCGGACGGCGTCCGGGGCCCGTTGGGCCGCACGGGCGGCACGGTACGGCGCGCGCGGCGTCGCGGCCCGGGGGGCCGGGACCCGGCTGGTAGCTTCGCCAGCCTCGCGGGTCCGCCCAGTGCCGTGTCCCGCGCGCCATTCTTCTCGGGGACGGAGACGTGGGTGACGGAACCGGTGGACGACCAGGACAACGGGCGCGGGGGCGACGAGGTCCCGCCGGCCGCCCTCGACCGCCGGGGCTTCGTCAAGTCGGCCGCGGCGGCCGCCGTCAGCCCCGCCGTCCTCGGCACCGCCGCCCACGCGGCCCCGCTCGCGGCGACGTTGCCGGTGGCGGTCCAGACCGCCGCCGCGGCGGTACCGGCGGTCGCCCCCGCGGTCGCCGCGGCCGCCGCCCACGGCATGGTCGCCCGGCTGCTCGCCGTCCCCGCGGCCTCCCGCCGTACCGACTGGCTGCACCAGGCCCTGCAGGTGGCCGTGGAGCTGGAACTCGCCACCATCCCGCCCTACCTGTGCGCGTGGTGGTCGGTACGGGACCGCTCCGACACCGTCGCCCGCCTGATCCGCGGCATCGTCACCGACGAGATGTTCCACATGGGCCTGGCCTGCAACATGCTGGTCGCCGTCGGCGGCCGGCCGCGGATCGCCGGCGTCACCCCGGACTACCCCTGCCGCCTGCCCGGCGGCGTGCGCAGCGAGCTGACGGTCTCCCTCTCCGGGCTGACCCGCGCGTACGTACGGGACGTCCTCATGGCCATCGAGACCCCGGAGTCCACGCTCCCCGAGCCGTCCGCCGGGCCGCCGACCATCGGCGACTTCTACAACGGCGTCGTCACCGCCTTCCTCGACCACCGCCCCGAGCTCAGCGTCCGCGGCCAGATCGGCCAGCGCATCGGCCCCGACGAACTGCGGCCGATGCGGACCCTGGACGACGTCGTCGCCGCCGTGGAGATCATCAAGGAGCAGGGCGAGGGCAGCTCGGACTCCCCGGAGGCACCGACCGGCGAGGCCGTCGGGGGCCACCGCGACCTGGCCCACTACTTCGCCTTCGCGGAGATCTACCACGGCCGGGCCCTGGAGGAGACCGACGGCCTGTGGGAGTTCAGCGGCCCGCCCATCCCGTTCCCGGACGTCCACCCCATGGGCGTGGTCCCCCGGGGCGGCTGGCCCCACCCGCCCCGCGAGGCCGCGACCCTGCTGCGCCGCTTCGACTCCGCGTACGGGGACCTGCTGCGCGGCCTGGAGTCCGCCTGGCAGTCGGCCGACCACGGCGCGCTCAACCGCGCGATCCGGACGATGGAGGAACTGGAGGAGCCCGCCCTCGCCCTCATGGGGATCCCGCTCGGCGACGGGCGCCACACGTACGGCCCCCAGTTCCGCCCGCCCGCCCCGGGAGCCGACCGCCCGCCCGCCCCCGCGACGACCGGCTCCCCCGGCGGCCGCGCGTAGCGGACCCTCACCGATGCGGCCGGTTCCGCACCCACCTCGACGCCCCGGCAGCCGATTGCATCGCAGTGCGCGCCGCGCGTCCGCGGGTGCCGGACGTGGGGACCGCGTCGCACCGGTCGCCGGGGGAGTCGGGGGCGCCGGCTCCCGCGACGGGCATGCCGCCTCGGCCGCGCGGGGGCGGCCGACCACCTTGGTGCGGGCCCTCGCCGATGCGGACCCGGGCCTGGTCGGGTTCGCCCACCGCGAGGCCCCTGCCCGGTGCCTGATCGCATCGCGTTGCGTGGGCCGTGTCCGCCCGTCCGTGTGCCAGGAGGGGCGGCGCGGGTGCCGGACGCGGGGATCGCGTCGCACCGGTCGCCGGGGGAGTCGGGGGCGCCGGCTCCCGCGACGGGCATGCCGCCTCGGCCGCGGGGCGGCGGCCGTCCACCCTCGTGCGGGCCCTCGCCGATGCGGGACCCGACCGGCCCGGGTTCCGCGTGCACCTCGACGTCCGCCCCAGGGGAGCGCCGCGCCGTCCGCACCTTCTCGGCGCCAGGCGTGGGATTTTTTGCGACGCGCGGGTGAGCCCGGCCTGTCATATGCCGGACGCGCAGTCCCGCGGGGCACCCATACGAGGCCGCGGCGCCACTGGGCGCCGCCCTGTCGCGGCCGTACCGGGCCGCCCGTTCGAGGGAGTCCCCCGCCTCATGATCCGCCCGATAGCGCTTGCCGCCGCCGCCGTCCTGGCGGCGGGCGCCTCCGTGATATCCGCAGCACCCGGTTCCTCCGCCCCCCGCGTCGAACAGGTCCGGGCCGCCGACCTCGGGCCGGGTGGGCCCTGGTTCCGGCTCCAGGACCAGCCCGGCAACGGCGACCGCACCCCCGGGATCCAGGAGGTCTCGCCCTTCGCGGACCCCGTCCGCTTCAACGGCAGCCTGCACCTCGCCATCACCGGCGACCAGCAGTCCCAGGCCGCGCACCCCTTCCCCGCGCGGGTCCCGCTCGCCACGATCGCGGCCTCGGAGCTGTCGTACGACTCCTTCGTCACCACCGGCAGCGTCACCGGCACCGCCGCCAACCTCCAGCTCCCCATGATCTGCGCGGGCAGCTTCACCACGCTCAGCTTCCAGCCCCAGCTCGCCACCGACAGCCAGGGCCGCCAGGGCGTCGTCCAGGGCGTCTGGCAGCACTTCGTCAACGGCCCCGCCTCGCTGTGGCGGACCTCGCGGCAGGCCGGGACGATCCCCGCCCAGGCCGACCGCACCCTCGCCGAGTACATCGCCGCCTGCACCGCGGCCGGCGACGGCGTCGACGGGGTCATCGCCAACGCGGGCCGGCTGGGCCAGCCCAACGCGGGGCTCACGCTCGACACGTACGTCGACAACCTGACCGTCAACGGCACCACGTACGACTTCCTCGTCGACGGCCGTACCAGCGCCCGCATCACCCTCGGCAACAGCACGCCGGGGCGGCCCTGCCACGCGGCCTCCGGGCAGATCGTCTTCACCGACCCGGCCGACGGTCCCGCGTACCGTTCCGTGGGCATCCGGCTGATCCTCGCCCGTACCCGCGGCGTCGACCCGGGCGACCTGACCGTCACCGTGGGCGGCGTCCCGGTCGTCCTGACCCCGGGGCCGGGCGGCACCCTCGTCGGCACCTACGCCCCGTCGCCCGCCGTCGACCTCGGTCCCGGCGGCACCTTCAGCGTCCCGATCACGGTGGCCTTCAACGACGGGCCCTACACCGTCGACGGCGCGGACACCGCCGAGACGGCGGGCGGCCCGGGCGGTCAGGGCGGCCCGGGCGGTCAGGGTCACCGGGGCGGCACGCTGACGCTCACGGCCCAACTGCTCGCCCTCGGCTACGAACCCCTGCAGTTCACCGGGGTCGCGGCCGTCACCACGCTCCGCGTCTGACGCCCCCGGCCGGGACCCGGGCCCCGCGGGCCCGGGTCCCGGCCGCGGCACCCCTACGCGGCCCGGAACTCGTGGACGACCTCGATCCGGCCCACGATGTGCCGGTTGAACTCCGGCAGTTCCTCCGCCGGCACCCACAGTTCGAGGATCGTCCGGCCGCCCACCTGGCGCACCGGGTAGCGGGCGGCGAACCCGGCCTCGACCTCGAAGCGCGTCACGTAACCGGCGCCGGAGGCGGGGACGTTCCAGTCGCGGGCGATGCGTACCGCGTAGTCCTCGTCGAGCACCGGGTAGAAGATCGGCTGCTCGGGCAGCCGCGGCGGCCACTCCCGCCACCCCGACGCCTCGACCAGGGCGAGTTCCTCCGGCCCGGTGGGGCGCCAGAGCGTCACGGTGTCCGTCATCGTCGTCCTCCTCGGCCGGTCCGGTCGTCCACCGTAGGGGCCGCCGGCGGCCCCGGCCCACCGGATTACGGCCGGGCATAGGATCGAAGGCACGGCATCGCGTGCCGGTCACCGGCCGGGTGAGGCATGGAGGTGCCCGTGAGAATGCCTTACGGAGGCATCCCACCGTGTCAGTCGAGTTGAACCACACCATCGTGCACGCCCCGGACAACCGGGAATCCGCCGACTTCCTTGCGCACATCCTCGGTCTGCGGGCCGGCGAGGAATGGGGCCCGTTCGTCCCGCTCCAGCTGAGCAACGGCGTCACCCTCGACTTCGCCACCGTCCCGGCGGAGACGATCGTCATGCAGCACTACGCCTTCCTGGTCCCCGAGACCGCCTTCGACGGCATCCTGAGCAGGATCCAGGAGGCCGGACTCACCTACTGGGCCGATCCGCACGGCAAGCGGCCTGGGGAGATCAACCACAACGACGGCGGCCGCGGCGTCTACTTCACGGACCCGGCGGGCCACGGCATGGAAGTCATCACCCGCCCCTACGGCAGCGGCGGCACCACCACCGGCGAGAGCTGAGCCGGCCGCGGGGAGGGTCCACAAGGGCCCTTCCCGCCCCCGATCTTGATGGATCGTCAGGTACGCCCGTACCCTGCCGACAGCGCGTCTCGCGCCCGTCGAGGGGAGTGGTCGTCATGGCCGAGGACCCGTCCGGTACACCGTCCGACGACGAGATGCTCCAAGCCCTGGCGCGACACCTCTCCGCGGCCGGCGGCGCGGTCCGGCTCGAAGCCTCCGCCAGGGCGGACCTCTCCTGGCACTCCGTGCTCGACTGCCGCATCCGCCGCACCACCGAGACCCGCAAGGAGACCGCCAGGACGGAGAAGGGCCGCAAGGACCTCTCCGCGCTCGCCACCTACACCCACCTCGCCGGCCACCGGCCCGGGCCGCCCGCCGAGCACGGCTCCCTGCGCCGGATCGAGCTGGTGCGCGAGGGGTCCGTACGCCACAACACCTGCGAGTGCGGCAACGGCGCATGGGTCTGCAAGCGGTGCGAGGGCCGCGGCCGGCTCCCCTGCGACCCGACGACGGCCTGCCCCGACTGCCGCGGACTGGAGTCCTGCGCCGAGTGCGACGGCACCGGCAGGCCGCGGCCGCGTACGAAGGACCGCGACCAGGGACGCGCCGCGCAGGCGACCGCGTCCCGCACCGTGCCCCGGCGTGTCCGCTGCGCCAAGTGCCGTCGTCCCGACGCCGCGTGCCCCACCTGCGCCGGGCGGGCCCGCACGAAGTGCCCGCAGTGCTCGGGGTCGGGCCTGGTCGACTGCCCGACGTGCAAGGGGGACGGCACCGTCGCGCACGAGGCGTGCGGGGGGAGCGGGGTCGTCACCACCTGGGTGGGCGGCGTCATCGAGCAGCGCAGCCACGAGGAGTTGGTGCGCCGGCCCCGCAGACGGCCGCCGTTCCCGGTCCGCCGGCGTACCGCCCGCCTGGGCCGGTGGCGCAAGGCCGTGCTGACCGGCGATGACCCGCTGCCCGGCGATCTCGACGCCGCGCACGCCGAGGCGCTCGCCCCGCACCTCGCCGTCCGCGCCGGAGAGGCCCACCGCCGGATCGTGCTGCGCCACTTGCCCCTCGCGCGCATCACCGTCCCCACCGACCCCGACCGCGTCCACTACGCGTTCCCGGGCGCCGACGGCATCGAGGTGCTGACGCTGCCCTCCCGTCGCCGGGTCGCGTACGGACTCGTGATCGCGGCGGCGGTCCTGGTGGTGGCCGTGCTGCTGCTCGTCCTGCTGGTGTAGCCGGCCGCCCGGGGTGCAGGGGGTACGACGAGGGCCCCGGCCTCGTCGGAGGCCGGGGCCCTCGTGCCGCCCGGGAGCGGCCGCGGTGCGCGGTGGATCAGGCGGGCACGGGCTCGCCGCCGATCTGGCAGGCCTGGCAGGGCGGCCGGCCGCAGGTGCACTGGGTGATCGCCTCGAGCACGCCGCGGTCGTGGTAAAGGCACTCGTCGCGGCAGGTGTGGCGGGGGATGAACCCGGCCTCGATCTCGCCGGGCCAGGGCTCGTGGCCGTCACGGCAACGGGCGAAGCGCTCCGGGTCGGTCGCGTGCAGCTCGTGCATCGCGGACCGGGCCTCGTCCTCCAGCTCCCGTATGCGGGTCACCAGGGCCTTGAGCTCGGTGGCGAGGCCCTGGTAGCGCTCGGCACCGGTCCGCACGTGTGCGGCCCGCAGGGCCATGGCTGCGTTGCCCAGGAACCTGCCGGCGTCCTGGAGGTCGGTGACGTGGTGCATCTGAAGGCCGTTCACGCCACGGACCCACACGGCGTCCATGCTCACTTCTCCACCTCTCCGGCGTTCGCCTTGTTCCGTGCGAAGCGTTGTGTGCCGTCCGATGAGCGGGGCTCCATTGCCACTGCATTCACGGAAAAGGCCGATGCATATGAACGCTAAAGCCGCGAGTGGTGTCCGTCCAGGAAAAGAGCAGTGAACCGCCTCACAGCGGTCATACCGCCCGCATCGCCCCCGGCCCGTCGCGCACCCCCGTCCCACCCCCGTCCCACCCCCTCGTTCCGGCGTCCGCGGGGCGGGAGGACGGGCCTGCAGACGTCCCGGGTCCCGGAATGCGGTCGCGCCCGCGATGCGGTATATCCGCGCTCCGGACCCGGGCGACAAGGCGGGGCAAATGGAAATGCAATGTTTCCCGGAGCACCGGAAAGGGAACTCCCGAACTGCCTTCCGGGGCACTCCGGGTGCCTTCGGCCGACCTTGACAACCACCTTGCGGAGGCGTCTCCTTGATATAGGGATTGTTCCCCCGGCGTGCGCTCAACGGGGTGTGCCGCAGACGTCGAGGTTGACCCGGGTGCGCCGATGACCGGAGGCGACTTCATGGCGACCTACGAATACCTTTGCAACGACTGCGGGCCTTTCGACGTCAGGCTGACGATCGGTTCCGCGCCCGCGACGCACGACTGCCCCGCCTGCGCGGGCGAGTCCCGGCGGGTGTTCTCCTCGCCCTCCCTGGCCGTCACGCCGCACGGGCTCGCCGTCTCCCGGGAACGGGAGGAGAAGTCCCGTGAGATGCCGGAGGTCGTGTCCGCCCCGCCGCCGCGCGAGCGGCCGCGGCCCCATCCGGCGCTGGCCCGGCTGCCCAAGCCCTAGCGCGAGGGCGGTGATCGGCGAGTCGTAGCTGCTCAGGGGGGTAGAAGCCGGAGCACGGACCCCGCTCCCGCCGATGCGGGACGAGGTGGCGTACCGGCGGCAATCCGTCCCCACGCGGACTTAGGAGGTGCGTCCCCGTGGCCAACGTGGGACTGCTCTTCGTCGGTGCGGTGCTGTTCATGAACGGCCTGCTGCTGCTGCAGAAGGTCGACCCCAAGTCGGCGGCGGTGTTCAACCTCTTCGTGGGTGCACTGCAGGTGCTGACCCCGACGTACCTCATCTTCACGGCCAACGGTGACCAGGACAAGATCCTGGCGGCGTCCGGGCTCTACCTCTTCGGATTCACCTACCTCTACGTGGGTATCGTCCTCCTCGCGGAAATCGACAACATCTGCGTCGGCTGGTACTCCCTGTTCGTGGCGATTGTCGCCCTCGGGTACTCGTTCGTGAATTTCCATCTCTTCAAGGACTACCCGTTCGGTGTCATCTGGCTGTACTGGGCGTTCCTTTGGGCTTTGTTCTTCCTGGTGCTCGGTCTCGGGAAAACGGAGTTGAGCACCTACGTCGGCTGGGTGACGGCGATCGAGGGCTGGGTCACCGGTGTGATCCCCGCGGCGCTGCTGCTGTCCGGCTACTGGAAGCACACCACCGAGATCGCCATCGCCCTGGGTGCCTTCGGTGTGGTCGTGTTCGCGGCGTTGTGGCCGCTCACCAGGAAATCGCGGGAACAGGCCCGGGCCGCCGCGTCGTCCGGATCGCCGGGTTAGGCGCGGGTCCGGCCGGCCCCGGCGCCCCCGAGGCACGGGACCACCGTCCTGACCGGATCAGAAAAGAGAGGCTGTCATGCCCGAAGTAGTTTTCAGCGTGGACCAGACCAAGTCGATGCGCGATCAGGACACCCCAGGACACAACAGGTGGCACCCTGACATTCCCGTCGTCGCCATGGTGAAGCCCGGAGCCGAGTTCCGGATGGAGTGCCGGGACTGGACCGACTGCCAGATCGGCAACAACGACTCCGCCGACGACGTCCGCGACATCGACCTCACCATCCCCCACATGCTCAGCGGACCGATCGGCGTGGAGGGCGCGGAGCCCGGCGACCTGCTGGTCGTCGACATCCTCGACCTCGGCCCCGTCCCACAGCAGAGCGGGGACGCCGCGGGCCAGGGCTGGGGCTACACCGGCATTTTCGCCAAGGCCAACGGCGGAGGCTTCCTGACCGACTACTTCCCCGACGCCTACAAGGCGGTGTGGGACTTCCACGGCCAGCAGGCGGTCTCCCGCCACCTGCCCGGGATCCGCTTCACCGGCATCACCCACCCGGGACTCTTCGGGACCGCCCCCTCCGCCGAGCTGCTGGGCCGGTGGAACGCCCGTGAGAAGGCGCTCATCGACACCGACCCCGACCGCGTCCCACCGCTGGCCGTCCCCCCGGACTCCGCCAACGCGCTGGCCGGCACGGCCACCGGCGACCTCGCCGCGCGCATCGCGGCCGAGGGCGCCCGCACGGTGCCGGCCCGTGAGAACGGCGGCAACCACGACATCAAGAACTTCACGCGCGGCTCGCGGGTCTTCTACCCGGTGCTCGTGAAGGACGCCAAGCTCTCCGGCGGCGACCTGCACTTCAGCCAGGGCGACGGGGAGATCACCTTCTGCGGCGCCATCGAGATGGGCGGCTTCATCGACTTCCACGTCGACCTGATCAAGGGCGGCATGGAGAAGTACGGCATCTCGACCAACCCGGTGTTCATGCCCGGCAACGTGGAGCCGCGTTACTCGGACTTCCTCACCTTCATCGGGATCTCCGTCGACCACGACACGGACACCAACTACTACCTCGACGCCACGCTCGCCTACCGCCGCGCGTGCCTCAACGCCGTCGAGTACTTCAAGAAGTTCGGCTACAGCGGCGAGCAGGCGTACCTGCTGCTCGGGTCCTCCCCGATAGAGGGGCGCATCAGCGGCATCGTCGACATCCCCAACGCGTGCTGCTCCCTGTACGTGCCGACCGCCATGTTCGACTTCGACGTGCGGCCGTCGTCCGCCGGACCGACGCGGGCGGACCGCGGCCAGGCCGCGCTGACCTCCTGACCCTCCCGGTCGCCCGGCGCACCCGGGTCCCGGCCCGTCCCCGGGCCGGGACCCGTCCGCGCCCGTCCGCGCCTGTCCCGCCGCGGCGGTCAGGCGCGGTAGATCGACTGGAGCCTGACCACTTCGCCGTCGCGGTCGAAGCTGACGTCGTAGCCCAGCCAGTCCCGCTCGTCGGCGGGCTGGGCCCACCACCGGCGGATGAACTGGTCCTGGGAGTAGGCGTGGGGAATGGCCACGTCACCCAGCGGGACCGACAGCAGGACCCGGCCCGCGGTAGCCATGCGCACCGTCGTGTAAGGGCCCTTGCCGGGGATCAGCTGCCACCCCTCGATCGGTCCGGTGAGGACTTCCCTGCGTGCGGCGCGCACGGAGAGGTACGTGTGCCCGCCCTCGATCCAGGCCCTCTCGACCTGCACGAACTGCTTGCTGCCCGCCCAGCGCGCGGGCGCCTGCGGTGACGGGGTGCCCGTGGGGCCGTCC
This sequence comes from Streptomyces sp. NPDC111520, assembly GCF_055635295.1. Classification (NCBI taxonomy): domain Bacteria; kingdom Bacillati; phylum Actinomycetota; class Actinomycetes; order Kitasatosporales; family Streptomycetaceae; genus Streptomyces; species Streptomyces sp. NPDC111520. The sequence continues at coordinate 265,617 of NZ_JBVKBW010000010.1, forward strand.
GCCGGGCGCTCCGCCACGCCGTCCGTCCCGCCGTCCGCCGCCGGGGCCCCGGTGGAGCGGGCGGGGGAGGGCGTTCCGGAGTCCTCGGCCCGGGGCGTCGCCGGGGGCGAGGCGGGGGCCGAACTCGGCGCCGGGACGGGCGAGGCGGCGGCGTCGGTGCGTCCGGTCGGCCCGCCGTCCGTCCCCTCCCCCGAACAGGCGCCGAGGGCGAGCGTGGTGAGGGTGGTGAGGGCGAGGGCGGCGAGCCGGGCGGTGGCGGCGCGGCGGCGCGCGGAGGGCGAGGCGAACACGGTGGGTCCCATCGGGTCGGGGTCGGGTACGGGCGGCGTGCACAGGCTCTACGCACCGGCCCGCCCCGCGGGTTACACCGGGAATGTCATGGACCGGTAACAACCTTCCGCCGCGCTAACCGGCCTCCCGCAGGGACGCCACGCGTCCCTCCGCGTCGTAGTCGATCTCGAACGTCCACCGCGGCCCGCCCGCGAGCCGGCCGACCAGCTGGCCCAGTTCGCGGTCGGCGGGGCGGCCGTCCGACAGGCGCAGCGTCTCGACCGGCGTGGTGCGCGGCAGCGTCAGCGTGTGCACGACCCCGGTGGGCACCGGCGGCCCGTCCCCGGTCGCCCGCAGCTGCCGCACGGTGACCCGCACCATGTCGCCCTGGACCACCGCCTCGTGGACCAGGCCCAGTTCGCCGGCGTACTCCTCGCCCGGCGCGGGGGTCGGGCGGACGAAGGACGAGGGCGGCGGCGAGGGCGAGACCGCCGCCGGCCCGGGCCCCCCGGTGGTCCCGGCCAGCGCGATGCCGCCGCCCAGCAGCGCGCAGGCGAGCACCGCCACGGCGCACGCCCGCACCGTACGGGCGCGGCGGCGGCGCCGTTCGCCACGGGCCCGCACCTGCTCCGCGGCCACCGGTACGGTCCGTCCCCGGCCGGATTCCGCGAGTTGGGCGAGGAGCCTGCCCAGTTCGGTGCCGTCAGCCACGCCTGCCCTCCGGAAGTCGTTCCGCCCCGGGGTCCGCCTCCGTGTGCGCCAGCAGCCGCGCGAGCGTCGCCCGCCCACGGCTGAGGTGCACTTTCACGGTGCCGACCGGGGAGCCGGTCTCGGCCGCCACCTGGTCCACCGGCAGATCGCACAGGTGGTGCAGGACCACGGCCCGCCGCTGCGCCTCCGGGAGCTGCCGCAACGCCTCGACGAGCACCACGTGGTGCGGCTCCGGCGGCGGCACGGCCGGGGGCGGTCCCTGCCGGCGGGCCAGCGTCAGCGCCGTGCGCACGCGTCGCCACCGGCTGACGGCCAGGCGCCACGCCACGGTGCGCACCCAGGCCTCGGGCGCACCGTCCAGGTCGAGTTCGGCCCGGTGCTCCCAAGCCCGGGCGAACGCCTCCTGCACCACGTCCTGGGACTCCGCGAGGTCGCCGGTCATCGCGTACAGCTGACCGACGAGGCGACCGACGCTCGCGGCGTAGAACGCGTCGAACTCGGCCTCCCCCACCACACGCCCCGCGGGCTCCTCGGGCAGTCGCATTCCTCATCCCCCGCCGGACGCGTGCGCCCGGCACACACGTGGTCAACGCCGCGGGACCATTCTGTGGCCCGGGGCGACCACGTCAAGCGGCCGGTCAGGCCGTCGTCGCGGCGCCCGCGGTGTGCCGGTCCACGTTGGCCGTGAGCCGGCGCAGCAGGTCCTGAGCGGTCGCGATCTCCTCGCGGGTCAGCCCCACGGCTTCGCCGATCGCCGGCGGGACATTGCGGATCCGCTCCCGCAGCGCGGTCCCCTCCGGGGTCAGCGCCACCTCCACGACCCGCTCGTCGTCCGCCCGGCGCTGCCGCTTGAGCAGGCCGTGCGCCTCCAGGCGCTTGATCAGCGGCGTGAGGGTCCCGTAGTCGAGGTGCAGCGCGGCCACCAGCTCCTTGACGGTCACGGTGCGGTGCTCCCAGAGCACGACCATGACCAGGTACTGGGGGTAGGTCAGGCCGACCGCGTCCAGCAGGGGGCGGTAGACGCCGGTGACGGCGCGCGAGGCGGCGTACAGCGTGAAGCAGAAGTGGTTGTCCAGCAGGAGCGAGGGCTCCGCCAGGTCGTCGTTCCCGGGTGCGCGGGTGTCGTCGTTCACGATTCCCTCCCCCTCCGTCGGTCGGTTGGTCGGTCGGTCTTCCGGCCCACATTGTCGCACCTTCCCCGTGAGCTATGGGCTCGTACCCGATTAACTTGCACACAACTTAAATGGACGCTAGGTTTCTCGTCATCGGCCGGAGCGGACGCCCCGGGACCGACCACCTGTCCGGCGCGCCTGCCGGGCGCCGTACGCCAAGGAGCCACCGTGAACCTCAAGTCCGTCCTCCGCCCCACCCGCAAGAGCGCCGCCGTCCTGGGCGCCGCCGCAGGTGTCGCGGCGCTCACGCTGACGGCCACGGCACCGGCCAACGCCGCCAAGGCCGCGCACCACCCGCAGGAGAAGAAGCCCACGGTCGTCCTGGTGCACGGCGCCTTCGCGGACTCGTCCAGCTGGAACGGCGTGGTGACCCGCCTGAAGCACGCGGGCTACCCCGTCGTGGCCCCGGCCAACCCGCTGCGCGGCCTGGCGAGCGACGCGGCGTACGTCCACAGCTTCCTGGAGAGCGTCAAGGGCCCGGTCGTGCTGGTCGGCCACTCCTACGGCGGCTCGGTGATCAGCGAGGCCGCCGCGGACTCCCCCAACGTCAAGGCGCTCGTCTACATAGCCGCTTTCGCCCCGGACAAGGGCGAGACCGTCACGCAGATCTCCGACAAGTTCCCCGGCGGCACCCTCGGCGAGACCCTCAACCCCGTGCCCTTCCCGCTCCCCGGCGGCGGCACCGGCACCGACCTCTACATCAAGGCCGACAAGTTCCGCGCCCAGTTCGCGGCCGACGTGCCGAAGACCGTCGCCGAGCAGATGGCCGCCACCCAGCGCCCCGTGGCCGCCTCGGTCTTCGACGAGAAGGCCGCCGGCGCCGCCTGGCGGACCATCCCGTCCTGGGACCTCGTCACCACCCAGGACAAGAACATCACCCTCGCCGCCCAGCGCTTCATGGCCGAGCGGGCGCACGCCCACACCGTGGAGATCAAGGCCTCCCACGCCGTCTCGGTCTCCCGCCCCGACGCGGTCACCCGCATCATCGAGCAGGCCGCCCGCTCCACCGTCCGCTGACCCTCCCCGCACGCCCCTTGCCCCGGCCCCCACGGGCCGGGGCGCGCGGGTGCGCCCCCCGCCCGGTGCGGGATGATCGCGCACACGACCGGACCACGCACCGAAGCGCTCGAGGCCCACGGGATCCCGAGGCCCCTCTGATCGGTGGCCGGCCCGGTTCCTACGTGTCGAAGTGCCAGTCGAGCACGTCTTCGAGCTGTTCGAGCCACGCGTCGACATCGGCCTTGCGGTGGGCGCTGACCTCACAGGTGTAGGTGCCGTCGCGCAGGTAGACCTTCACCACGAGTTGCCTGCCGCGTCGGTGTGCCCCGTACTCGACGGCGGTGATCTCGGACCAGGCGAACTCGGCCGTGGTGTGGTCGAGCTGGAACGCGATCCCGTCGCCGTCCGCGGCGATGCTCGCCGCCCGGTCGGCGGCGACCATCGACGGCGCGTCGTCCTCCGGACCGGAGGGGTCCGGGACGGGGGGCCGCCCCGGCCTCTCCGGCGGCCGCGGCGCGGAGACCGTTGCCGCGTAGGCCGTGGGGACACGGTCCGCCGAGGGCACGGCGGGCGGTGCCGGGGGAACGGTCAGGAGGTCCAGGAACGCGGAGGGCGTCGGGCGCGCCGAGGGGGACTTGGCCAGGCACGAGGTCACGGCCTCGCGCAGGTCCGGTGGGATCACGGCGACGTCCGGGGGTTCGTGGACCGCGCGGTACATCAAGGACATCGGCGTTCCCTCGCCCCACGCGCTCCCGCCCGCCGCGGCGACCAGGACCACACCGAGCGCGAACATGTCGGCGGCGCCCGTGACGTCCTCGCCCAGCGCCTGTTCGGGAGCGAGGTACCCGGGGGTGCCGAAGGCCGCTCCCGTAGCGGTCAGCCGGGTGGACTCCACGGCGCGGGCGATGCCGAAGTCCAGCACGCGGGGGCCGTCCTCGGCCATGACGATGTTCCCGGGCTTGAGGTCCCGGTGGACAAGACCGCAGGAATGGATGGCCTCGAGCGCCTCCGCGAGCGCGGCACCCAGGCTCCGCAGGCTCGGCTCGTCCAACGGGCCCCCGGTGGCGAGGAGTTCCGCGAGCGTGGGTCCGGGCACGTACGCGGTCGCCAGCCAGGGCGTCGCGCAGTCGGGGTCGGCGTCCACGACCGGGGCCGTGTGGAATCCGCCCACCGTACGGGCCGCCGCCACCTCCGCACGGAACCGCTCACGGAAGGCGGGGTCGGAGGCCAGCTCCGGCCTGGCGACCTTCACCGCCACCGCACGGCCACCGCGGGACCGCGCCAGGTAGACCGTGCCCATGCCGCCCTCGCCGAGCTTCTTCTCGACGGTGTACGTGCCTATGCGATCCACGCGGACAGTATGTCCGACAAGCGCTTGCAAGATCAGGGCCCAACCCGAAGGTGGCGAACCGGCCACAACTGCTCTTGACTGCAAGGTACTTTGTATCGCAAAGTTCGAGTGGCCGACCGACCGGCGGCCCGCTTGCGAGTGCTCCCGAAGCGCTCACGAAGTGCGACCACAGGGGGACACCATGGGGACGCCATCACCGAGCAGCGCGGGATCCGAACCGAGGGCGCGTGCGGTCGGCCTGTTGGCGGCGACGGAAGACCTGCGGGTCAGGACCCGCGCGCAGATGAACGGCTCGCGGGTCGCCCTGCTCGGCTTCGGCCTGCTTGCCCTGGCGGCTGCCCCAATCGCCCGGTACGCCTTCAACTTCGGAGCCCACGGCCGCTACATCGGGTCGTATCCCGCCTTTGCCTACGCCGAGCTGAGTGGCCTGTGCGTCGTCCATCAACCAGGGGCCCCTTGTCTGAAGGGGGAGTTCGACGGGGCCGTCCTGCGCTCCACGGCCTGGGGCGTGTGGTTCTCGCTGCTCCCCCTGGCCTGGTTCGTCTTCGCGCGCTGGTACCGCCTGCGTGGTGAGGACCGCGGCGTCGTCCCCCGCCGCGGTGTGTGGATCCGCACGACCGCCGTGGCCACCGCAGCGATCACGACGGCCCTGATGGCCCTGTTGTTCGCCAGGAACCAACCGTGGGAGGCCGAGCTGCTGGAGAACAACTACGCCTCCCCGTGGTACCTCGTCGGCATCGGACTCCTGGCCCTCGGAATCGCCGAACGCAGTTGGTTCGCCGTAGCCGCCGGCATCTCTCACGCCCTGCTGCTCACCGGCTACCTCGGGGCCTCCTGGGGCAGCGGATGGCTCCCCTGGCAGCACCCCGTACACCCCGACTGGACCGACGGACCGCAGGCCAAAGCGCTCCTGCTCGCCGCCCTCCTGCTCCTCGCCGGCCTGGCCGAGTGGGCTGTGGCCCGTCGTCGAGCGACGCCCTACGCCACTGGTGCCGGTACGGTCGCACCATGAGTGTCGAGGACTCGACCGCTGGGTCGGATGAGCCGGAAGGCGTCCATCCGACCCAGTCGCTGGACGACACCGTCCACCAGCGTGTGCGCCTCGGCGTCCTCACCATCGCCCGAGAGGCCGATCGAGTCGAGTTCGGCTTCCTGAAGAAGCAGCTTGCCGTCACCGACGGAAACCTTTCCCGGCACCTGAAGGTGCTGGAGGACTCAGGCCTGATCACCGTGGAGAAGGGCTACGCCGGTCGGCGCCCCCGAACCTGGATCGCTCTCACCCGCCAAGGCGCGCAGGCGCTGGACGCAGAACTTCGCGCCCTGCGTGCACTCGTCCTCCGCCTGGAATCCCCTCGCCCCACGCCCGACCCACCCGGGACGTGATCAGGCCGACCTTCCGGCGCGCAGCGGGGCGCGAGCGACGCCGGGGGTGCCTCAGCGCAGTGAGTGACGCCGGTAGCAGGAATCCGGCGCCCCGAAGGTGATCTCGTTCTCATCGAGCCCGTTGGCGATGGTCAGTTGACCGTGGGGGAATCGGAAGCTGACAGCGACGCTGCCTTGGGCCATGTCCCTCCCGGCCCATTCGAGGAGCTCCACGTCCTCAAGGACCTGGCCCTGGAGGGCGTGGCATTCGGGGCGCACGTCATGGCGCCATTGGAGATCGAAGTCCGCCCACAGGACCGGCTGGTGGGGATCGACCGTGTTCCATGTGAGGGAGAGGTCGTCGAACTTGTGGTGGTTGATCTCGACCTGTTCGCCGGCGAAGTCGAGCAGCACAGGGCAGTCGGGGAACCACTCGTCGTCTTGAACGTCCCAGACCAGCCAGACATGGGTCAGCCGCCGGCCGACCAGCGCACGTAGTTGCCGACCGTGGCCTGCCATGACCGCGGAGCGGCCGCTGAGCCATTGAGGCCGGTAGCCCTCGATCCCGAAGTTGAACACGCCGGATCCTCTCAGAACCAGGCCTGCAGGCCACCCTGCCGGACTCCGGGGCGGTCCGGTACGCGGGTGCGGCCACCGGCGACGGCACCACCGGCAACGGCGGCCGGGTACTGACCCGGGTGCGAGGTGTGGTGATGGCGTCGACAGCGCACTCGTTGATGAACGACGCTGGACGCTGGCGAGTCGGACGGGAACTGAGACGCCTCGGCATCGTGAGGGTGCCTACCGTGCGACGAGGTTGAAGATCCCGATGATCGCGAAAGTTGCTCCGACGGCCACCAGCCCCCACCCGACGAGCTTGGCGATGATGCGGTTGAACTTGCGTGTGCCAGCGGTTGGTGCAGGCCACCCATAGGCGTCGTGGAAATCCTGCTGCGATTGGTTGCTGTATGACAGCAAGAAGTCGGTATGCCTGACGGCGATCAAGCCGAAGACCGTTGCCCCCAAGCCCAAGATCATCATGGTGATGGCTTCGCTGTGCGGTGACATGGATTCCCCCGCAATTGCTGTGAGCGCGTTCACGGCGGCTCCTGATGTGGAGTTGGGTTCGATCGGCGGACCGCATGTGTCAGCGAGTACGAGGCCACTTGAAGCGGCGATGTTTCATGCTGCCGTCGGTTCACCCCGCAGCCTCACAGAGGCAGGACGAGGCATCCAGCCCTCGTGAGCATCGCCTTACAAGTTCGGGCCCGGCTCCATGCGGCTGAGAGAAGGCGCCAACGCCGGCGGCCTCTGGTCGGTACGAGGCCGCCCTGCTTCGTGGTGATCCATCCACGTTGATGTCAACCGGTGATGTCGATCGGCTTGGTACTCGGCCGACAACACACCGGTTATGAGGCGGCGTAAGCGCTGGTCAGGTAGCCAAGGTTGGCGTCTGGCTCGCCGCAACTCAGGATCCTGTCCACCGCCGACCAGCTGTCGGCGGGTACGGGGTAGCAAAAGATCATCCATGGATCGTCTGGATCGGGCCCGATCACTGCGCGAAGCTGCATGACCTGCTCGCGGGTGATGGGGGATTCGCTGACGAGAGAGCCGTCGATCTTGCTGTAACCCTCCAAGGCCCAGACGACACTGGGTTCTTCGGCAGACACATCCCCGATCGTAAGCGCTGGCCTACGAGAGGCATCGGATCCCCTCTCACCGGCCCCACGGGGCTGCCCGAACCGTCACATCGGCACGTGTCCACGACCCTGATCGACCGCATTTCACCGCCCGATCGGGCACGCATCAGGCACAGGTCGAGCCCGGCTATCCGGACAACCAACCCTGTGCCCATGCGACGGCTGCGCTCCTCAGTTCATCCGTGAGCTCACCCGCCGCCGCACCCTCCCACTGGCCGGCTGGTGCGCCCAACAGCCTCGACACGACGATGAGCAGTCCCTCCGGGCCGATGCCCTCGAACTCGGCCCTCCAGCGGTCGAGCAGTACGTCTGTGACCCGCACGTCGTAGTGAGGCCGGCCAGCCACGCGATCATGGGCTGGGACCTTGCGGCTCGGCCCGGACGGGCTCGCGGTGCATGGACGTGACCGGACCCGTGCTGAAGAACGTGGCCCGCCAGGTCGGCGACGCGCTGTGGAGCCCGCCGGAGACCAGCTGAGACCACGAACGTCGAAGGGCCCCACCGCGACCGGTGGGGCCCTTCGACAACGTGCCCGGTGAGGCACTGGCGGAGGATACGAGATTCGAACTCGTGAGGGGTTGCCCCCAACACGCTTTCCAAGTCTGTTGGTGCGCCTTAGGAGCCTGTTCACGACAGTCGATATGCCTCCGGCCCAATTCAGCGGAGTGGTTCAGAGCTACTGAGACACACAGGCGAATGGGTCTGGACGCCGATGAATGAGACGGAAACTGAGACGGACTTCCCTAGCCAAGGGTTGTCCCGCGGGGCCACCTGGAGCACGCGGCGTGCCGCAGTGGCGTCAGCAGTGGATGCGGAGACGTATGACCAGGATGTCCGGTGCCAGGCTGTCGACGTAGGCATTGGCGAAGGAGAGGTACTCGTTGCCGTACCCGGGCCGTGAGGGAATCGACCCATCGGTCCATACGCCGTCGAGAGTGAGCAGGTGTTCGGTGGGGACCGCCCACTTGGCTTGGAGCCGGTAGACAGCAGGAAGGTCGAATTCGATCGAGGCGGCGGCGAAGTCGTCTCGCTCCTTCCAGAGGCGTTCGGTTTCCGCTGCGGCATGGGCACGCATGGCCTCGAAGTCGAGCAGGCCGCGGGGGCCGCCGTCACACAGGGACGGCACCCAGTTGCGTACTTCGCCGCGCGAGGTGAGCGGCTCCCTGAGCAGGCGTGGATCGTGCTCGTGTCCGGGGACCACGGTGAACTCCTTGCCCGGCCCTCCGAGGTGCCAGTGGTCCCACTCGCCCTGGTAGGGCTCGATGTCGCTGTTCCTGTCGTAAGGCGCAACGGCAGCCGCTATGGCGCCTGGCACATCAGAGCCGGCAGAGGGTGGTAGGCAGACGGTGACACGTTCACCCGACATGGTTTCCCCGATCGTTGGCGTGACGGACAGTGATGTTGCAATGAGCTGAGGCCGTACTTCGCGGGAAGCGGATTACCCTGGGGGCTCTGGGCTTGGGAATCACCGGGCTTGGCGGGCGGGAAAGTGGTTCTGATCGGGGGAAACGGGGGGCACGCGTAGCCGTGCCGCAGCACGTAGCGGACTCTGACTGACCGCAGCTATCCGCTCGATCGGGCACGCAGCGGGCACGGCCGTCAGACGAGCCGCTAACGCCTGCACCACGGAGCGAGGTCGGCAGCTGGGTACTCCTCCCGGCCGCCGGCCCGTTGCACCAGAAGACGCCCCCCATCCATGGAGACCCGATCTCCTGGCAAGAGAAACAGAGGACGTTCGAGGCGGAAGATCCAATCCGGATCGAACCTCACCTCGTTGAGTAGCAGCATCCTGGGTGCCGCCGTTGGACTGCCGAAGACTCGCATCGCTGCATGGTGCACCGCGCCAGGATCCGCGATCACCTCTTTAGGAGCGAGGTGGGGCGATCACGGTCTGACCTGGAGGTTCCCAGCCTTGGATGGAGTCAGCGGCGCTTCCCCCTGCGTACCGCGATTCCCCCTGATTCCCCGCCCCTTCCGGCACGAGAGTGGCACGGGCATACGACTATCGCGGGTTGCTGACCAGGTGATCCGTCTTGACGTCGAACTCGTCCGTCCCGTCAACGGCGGTGACACCGTGGGGATCAGTAGAAATCTTGACCACACCGCCGGCCGTCAGATCGGCAACGGGGTCAAGCACCCTGCAGTCCACCGTGATCTCCACCGGATAGGTCGTGTCAGGCCCAAGCTCCGGACCACCGAAGATCGGACATTTGTCTATGATCGTCCACGCGCGATCATGAGCGTCGATCAGTGCGACCTCGACCCACCCCGGAAAGTCGTCATCGACCAATCGCGTCGCCATGCAACGCAGCGAGATCACGATGCCCCCTCGGCTTCGTCTACGGATGCTCTTGTCATTTCTTCTGGAAGTGGTGCGAAGCCCTACCCACCTGGGACCTCGTGAGTGATCAACGCTGTGACCTGAGGCTGTGCCGTCAACGGTTGTCAGCGTTGTGCGCCCTCGGACGGCCCAGAGACGGCCCGGGGCGACCGACTTCGTTATTCGCTGGCAGCCGCTGAGCGCGCACGGGCCTGCTTTCTTGATCGCCGGTAGCGGTGCCACCGTGGGGACAACTCGCCCACAACCAGCGCGAACAGGGCGAAGACTCCAGATGCCATCCAACCTGCTGGTTCGTCGGTCACCTTCCGCATCAACCAGAACAGCAATGTGGTGATGACCCATGCAGCGAGCCAAAAACCACCACGTCTTACCCAGGGAGCCTTCACGACCGAAACCATACGTCTTGCGGCACGCTGTGGCGCAGGTGGTCAAGCTACGGCCGGAGCACCAGTTTGGAAGACTGAGGCTGTGGACCGGGCCCCGCCTGGGCAGACGCTCAACTGCAGAAATGCTGTGCTCTCACCGCTGTTCCCCGTGGTTCCCCGTACGGCCCCGCCCGACGTGGCACGCGTCCGTCGACGCGAACTACTGGCGCGACGGTTTCCGCCGGCCAAGCGCGTAGGCAGCGCAGACTGCGGTCACCGTCGTGACGATCCGGATGACCGTGTCCGTCTGGGAGAGCGCCAAGATCGTGAGTACGGCGACGTAGGCCTTCTTCCACCACACGCTGTTCTGCCAGTGGGCCCGCTTGCCGGACATCACCAAGGGAGCGATAACCAGGATGAGGCCGACCCCAACGCACAGCCCGAGGGCGTACCAGTCTGCGGCCTGCATGTCTTGTCCTCGGCTTCTGATGACCTACGTGCTCGGTCTGGACACTACCGCCGCGGCCCGCGTGTACTGATCTCGGAGGTCGCGCACAGTTCTTCTGGAAGTGATTTGGTGCCGCCCCGACCTGCGCTTCCTTCGATGGTCCATCTTCTGACCTGCGGGTTGTCGGTCGACCGCTGTCGCCGTTTGTCACTGTTGGCCACCCGTTGACGGCCCGGCAACGGCCCGAGAGCTTGCGATGGTGAGGCGTCTTCTGCAACTGGGACAATCCCGAGGTGAGCTATCCCGCAACAGACGAGCTGTCGTCAGCAGAGCGCGCATTCATGATCAATGCGACGGAGATTGACATCCTGCCGGGCGTCCGGGGAGATCTGGATGAACCGTTGGCATCCGCCGGTCCCACCGAGCTTGCGGCAATCCTTCTGCCGCTGATCGACAAGGGGTGGATTGAAGTCTCCCGCTACATCCCCTGGACCGCGGTTGACGGCACACCGGGAGTTCAGCCTGGACCATCCATCCCTCGGCACGACCTTCCTGCCTTGCTGGCCGATGCTGACAACTGGGAGTACCCGGACGACTTCGAGTGGCTGGGTCGCCTCACGCTCGTCCTTACCGAGGCCGGGCAGGAGATTCCCCGGTGACCTCCGCTCGCCCGGCGTCAAGGTTGGCGTAGCGGCTTTGCACGGGAGCTGCCATGGGGCGAGAGATCGGGGCCCGTACGCTGGCCGCGAATCGGGCTGGCTCCTTGCCTGCCCGCAATAGCCCGATGCGGGCCCCGATCTTCGAGGCTCGCCCCATGGTGGCTGTGTAAAGCCGTGGAGCCGACCGCCCCAGCCACAGCGGGTTTCCCCTCGGCAACCCTTCGCCGTTTGGCGGGCGGCCGGCGGCCGGGCCGGAGCGGGGCGAAGACTGGAGCGTCGGGCCGAGGCGCCGGGCCGCGCGCCGCCGCGCTCTGCGCGGCGGGAGCGTCTTGATGAGGTAGAGAAACCTGTAACAGGTCCTACTGAGGGCCCGCGGTTTCTGAGGGGGAAGCGTTGAGCGTCGAACGGCTTGCGGGCGTGGTGCCGGACTTGCGCCAGCATCGACGGGCACGGCCTCGTGGCATCGACTGGGTGGCGATAGCTCAGTTGCTCGGAACGGATCTTCCTAGCGACTATGTGGAGCTGGCCGACTGGTACCCCGGGTTGATCGTCTCCGACTTCCTCTACGTGAGCAGGCCCAAGCCGGGCCGGGAAGGGGAGTTCGTGGAACGGTGTCGTACTGAACTGGAGAACCTGCAAGGTCTCCGGGATGAGGACATGACTGGTGGGTTCGAGGTCTTCCCTGACCCAGATGGACTCCTCGTGTGGGGCTCCTCGGTCGAAGGGGATGAGTTCTACTGGCGTACGGGGGGTGACACCCCCGATGAGTGGACTGTGGTGGTCGGATCGGCGAGCGATCATTGGACCGACCTTCACTGCGGTTTGACGGAATACCTCGCCCGCCTTCTCTCCGGGCAGGCACAGCCTCACGATCTGCCTCCTCGCATCCAAGGAGGAGGCGGAACCGTCGACTACTTTATGTAGGTCATAGTGCAACGCGAAGGGCAGTCGTGCAGCGTGACGCGTGCGCTCAACCGCTAAGCGGAGGTGGCGTCAGTGGTGATGAGCCGACTTGTGAAGCCGTGCAGGCGCAGCCGTTTGTACGCGGCCATCACGTCGTCCGGCACCGGCTGGCTGATCATGAAGCCTTGCTCGGGGTAGATCAGCAGCCGCTGTAGGGCACCGACAAGCATGTCGATCACTAGACGAGCGTCGCCGATGGAGTCGACGTACTCGCCCAACATCATCGGTGTGGAAGCGCTGATGATCTCGACTTCGGGCCACAGCTTGCGTGCCGTGGCGAACGCTCGCCTCTCCTCGTACGGCTTGCTGATCAGCAGGACCGAGGACACATCGATCCCGGCCTTCTCAAGCAAGTCTCGGGTGAAGCGGATGTTCTCGCCCGTGTTGCGGGCGAGGGGCTCTACAAGCACGACTGAGCCGGGGACACCGAGCTCAAGTGCCCGCTCCCGGTAGTGGACGGCTTCACCGCGGGGCATGCGTTCGCGGGTCGTGGGGCTGGTGGTCCCGGTGAACACAAGCAGTGGCGCCATGCCGCGCTTGTACAGGTCCACCGCCGTGTCGGCCACGCCCAGGTCGTGGCTGCCGAGGCCGACGGCAACCGAGCATGGACGGGGCGTGCGGCCCATCTGGTGGTAGTCCCACAGGCGCCGTGTGTCTGCCCAATCCTGTGTTGAGATCACTGCTGGCCTTCTCTGTCCTTGGCGGAGTCGGGCACCTTGAAGTCGTACTCCCAGGCAAAGCGCGAGACTGCGTGCACGCCGATGGCGAATTCGATCACCAGGCCGGAAGCGGTGTAGGTCGTCCGATGGAGCTCGACGACCGGTTCGCCGGGGGGTAGTTGCAGGGTCTTCGCCTCGTCCGATGTGGCGGCACGGGCGAAAAGCTACCTCCGCCGGGAGATCGCCGCCCGCGCCGGCCTCACTCAGAAAGCCGCCCGCGAACGGTGCCGGGTCTCGTTCGGGAAGGTCGCCGAGTACCAACGCCGGGGCGCCGTCCACTTCCACGCCGTCGTCCGTTTCGACGGGCCGGACGGACCCGACTCCCCGCCCCCACCGTGGGCGACCCTCGACCTGCTCACCGACGCTATCCGCGCAGCTGCACGTCGCGTCTCTGTGCCCGTTCCCGCGGCCGGTGACTACCCAGCTCGCACCCTCACTTGGGGTACGCAGCTCGATGTCCAGCCCATCCGGTCTGCTGACGCTGGCACGGATGGGGAGCTGACCGAACAGGCTGTGGCCTCCTACGTGGCCAAGTACGCCACCAAAGCCGCCGAGACCACCGGCACCGTCGACCGCCGGGTCGGCAACCGCGAAGCCCTCGTACTCCTCGGCGTCCCCCCGCACCCGCGCCGCCTGATCGAAGCCTGCTTCGACCTCCACAAGTTCTACCCCGACCGCAAGCTCCTCGACTGGGCCCACATGCTCGGCTTCCGCGGCCACTTCTCCACCAAATCCCGCCGCTACTCCACCACCCTCGGCGCCCTGCGCCAGGTCCGAGCCGACTACCGTGCCGCCCAACAACGCGAAGCCCTCGGCCTGCCTGACCCCGACGACTCCCCGGAAGCCACCACGCTCGTCCTCGCCCACTGGGCCTACGCCGGACACGGCCACACCCCCGGCGAATCCGTCCTTGCCGCGTCGATCGCCCGGGACCTCCAGCTCAACCGCGAAACCGCCCGCGAAGCCTTGAAGGAACTCGATGAGGAGGGGACATGGCCGTGAACGAACTGCATGACCTGTTGGGGGCGGGAGACCCCACGCTGTTGCTCCTCACCGTGGAAGAGACCGCTCGGCGACTCGGGATCGGCCGGACCACCTGCTACAGCCTCATCAGTTCGGGAGAGATCGAGTCGGTCACTGTCGGCCGGCTGCGCAAAGTCCCCGCTGACGCTCTCCCCGCCTATGTGGCGAGGCTTCGCCGAACCACCCACACGATCGTGGCTGCCTGAGGGGGAGTGCATGACGGACCGACAGAGGACACGGCAGCCCAACGGCGCGTCGTCGATCTACTTTGGCAAGGACGGAAAGTGGCATGGCCGTGTGACCGTGGGCGTCCGCGACGACGGCAGGCCCGACCGCGCCACGTGGAGCGGACGTCCCGAGCGGAGGTCACCAAGGCTGTTCGGGAGCTGGAGCGGCTGCGTGATGAGAAGAAGCTGCGGAAGCCGGGCAAGGCCTGGACGGTGAAGACGTGGCTTGAGCACTGGGTGGAGAACATCGCCAGGCCGCACGTGTCGGAGAACACCTACGACGGCTACGAGGTGGATGTCCGCGTCCACCTGGTGCCGGGCCTGGGAGCGCACGGCCTGGACCGGCTGGAGCCGGAGCACCTGGAGCGCTTCTACCGGAAGATGCAGGACAGCGGCAGCGCCGCCGGTACGGCACACCATGCCCACCGCACTATGCGCACGGCTATCGGGGAGGCCCTGCGCCGCGGGCACGTCCCCACGAACGCCGCAGAGATCGCAAAAGCACCTCGCCTCGAAGAAGAAGAGATCGAGCCGTACACGATCGAGGAGGTTCAGAGCCTGCTCTTGCAGGCATCGAAGCGACGCAACAGCGCTCGGTGGGTGATCGCGCTCGCCCTCGGGCTGCGACAGGGAGAGGCCCTGGGTCTGCACTGGGAGGACATCGACCTGGAGACCGGATACCTCCGCACCCGCAAGAACCGCCTTCGCCCGAAGTACGCGCATGGCTGCGGCGGCGACTGCGGCAGGAAAGCCGGGTACTGCCCCCAGCGCGAGCAGGTACGCCGCGAGTACAAGTCGACCAAGTCACGGGCCGGCCGCCGCACCATCGGCCTGCCGGACCCGCTGATCAAGCTGCTCCGTCGCCACCTGGAGGAACAGGAGCGCGAAAGGATCGCCGCCGGCGACACCTGGCAGGGCGCCGGTTACGTCTTCGCTCAGCCTGACGGCTCGCCACTGGTGCCGAACACGGACTACCACCACTGGAAGGAGCTGCTTCAGCTCGCGGGAGTACGGGATGGCCGGCTGCACGACGCTCGCCACACCGCGGCGACAGTCCTACTTCTGCTCGGCGTCCCGGATGTCGTCGTGGACGCGATCATGGGCTGGGAACCCGGTGGCTCGGCTCGGATGCGCTCGCGGTACATGCACGTGACCGGACCCGTGCTGAAGAACGTGGCTCGCCAGGTCGGCGACGCGCTGTGGAGCTCGCCGGATACCAACTGAGACGGAAACTGAGACGGAGAACGTCGAAGGGCCCGACCGCGACCGGTGGGGCCCTTCGACAACGTGCCCGGTGAGGCACTGGCGGAGGATACGAGATTCGAACTCGTGAGGGGTTGCCCCCAACACGCTTTCCAAGCGTGCGCCCTAGGCCACTAGGCGAATCCTCCGCGGCAAACATTACTAGACCGGAGGGAGTGCTCGCGAACTCGTTCCCGGGTGATCCGATCATGTAGGCTGGGCGCAGCCCCTCACGTGGCGCTATCTCGCTGAAACCCCCCAGGGCCGGAAGGCAGCAAGGGTAGGTGGGCTCTGGCGGGTGCGTGGGGGGTCTTTTGCTGCCCTCGGGCCTGCGGGAACACGGGCCGGGGAGGCCGAGGGAGGGCCTCGGTGTGGCCGTCGTCACATGCGCCGGGCCCGGGTGTCGGTGGGGGCCGATATCGTCGTAGTCGTGTCCCTCGCTCTGTACCGCCGCTATCGTCCCGAGACCTTCGCCGAGGTCATCGGGCAGGAGCACGTCACGGACCCGCTGCAGCAGGCGCTGCGGAACAACCGGGTCAACCACGCGTACCTGTTCAGCGGGCCGCGCGGCTGTGGCAAGACGACCAGCGCCCGCATCCTGGCGCGCTGCCTGAACTGCGAGAAGGGCCCGACGCCGACGCCGTGCGGGGAGTGCCAGTCGTGCCGCGACCTGGCCCGCAACGGTCCGGGGTCGATCGACGTGATCGAGATCGACGCGGCGTCGCACGGTGGTGTGGACGACGCCCGTGACCTGCGGGAGAAGGCCTTCTTCGGGCCGGCGAGCAGTCGTTACAAGATCTACATCATCGACGAGGCGCACATGGTCACCTCGGCGGGCTTCAACGCCCTGCTGAAGGTGGTCGAGGAGCCCCCGGAGCACCTCAAGTTCATCTTCGCGACCACCGAGCCCGAGAAGGTCATCGGCACCATCCGGTCGCGCACCCACCACTACCCGTTCCGGCTGGTGCCGCCCGGCACGCTGCGCGACTACCTGTCGGAGGTCTGCGAGCGGGAGGCGATCCCGGTCGAGGCCGGGGTGTACCCGATGGTGGTCCGGGCCGGGGCCGGCTCGGTGCGTGACTCGATGTCCGTGATGGACCAGTTGCTCGCCGGTGCCGGCGAGGCCGGTGTGACGTACGCCATGGCGACCTCGCTGCTGGGCTACACCGACGGCACGCTGCTCGACGACGTCGTGGACGCCTTCGCCGCCGGTGACGGCGCGGCGGCGTTCGAGGTCGTGGACCGGGTGATCGAGGGCGGCCACGACCCGCGCCGCTTCGTGGCCGACCTGCTGGAGCGCCTGCGGGACCTGGTGATCCTCGCGGCGGTGCCGGACGCGGTGGAGAAGGGCCTGATCGACGCCCCCGCCGACGTCGTGGAGCGGATGCGGGCCCAGGCCGGGGTGTTCGGCGCGGCGGAGCTGAGCCGCGCCGCGGACCTGGTCAACGCCGGGCTCACGGAGATGCGCGGGGCGACCTCGCCGCGTCTGCAACTGGAGTTGATCTGCGCCCGCGTGCTGCTTCCGGCGGCCTACGACGACGAGCGGTCGCTGCAGGCCCGCCTGGACCGGCTGGAACGCCGTGCGTCCGCCGGTGGTTTCGCGGCGCCCGCGGGCGGCCCGGCGGTCCCGGTCGTGGAGTTCGGGGAGCCGCTCCCGCCCGGCGGCGGCCCCGCCGCGGCGCGCGCGGCGATGGGCGGCCCGGCCCGGCCCGCCGAAGCCGCCCCCGCGCCCACCCCCGCACCCGCCGCGTTCACCGCACCCCCGGCCCCCGCACCTGCCCCCGCCCCCCCACCCGCGCCGGCCCCCGCGGCCGCCCCGGAGCCCACTCCCGCGCCCCCGCCCGCGCAGCCCCCCGCCGCGCAGCGTCCCGGCGCGTGGCCGACCGCCACCGCCCCCGGCGGCGGGCAGCGTCCCGGCGCCTGGCCCACCGCGGCATCGGCGGCGGCCCCGGAGCCCGCCCCCGCCGCCACGCCCGCGCAGCCCCCCGCCCCGGCACCGAGCGCACCCGCCGCGTCCGCCGCGCAGCCCATCGGCGACGCCTCGCGCGTCCACCAGATGTGGCCGACCGTCCTCGAGGCGGTCAAGCGGCTGCGGAAGGTGACCTGGATACTGCTCGACCAGAACGCCCGGCTCGTCGGCTTCGACGGGTCGACGCTGCAGATCGGCTTCGACAACCCCGGCGCCCGCGACAGCTTCGCCAACCGCGGCCACGAGGAGGTGCTCAAGCAGGCGATCAGCGAGGCCCTGGGCGTCCAGTGGCGCATCGAGGCGATCGTCAGCCCGGGCGGCGGCCCCGGCGGCTCCGGCCCGGCGGGACCGGGCGGCGGCTCCGGCGGGCCCCGCCCCGCCCCCGCCTCCCCGGCACCGTCCGCGCACCAGCAGCAGCCGCACCAGCAGCCGCAGCAACCGCACCAGCAGTCCCAGAACCCGGGGCCGTCCCCGGCACCGCCGCCCGCCCCCGCGGCGGCGGCCCGTGCCGCGGTCAACGCGGCGCCGGCGGCCTCCGCGTACCCGCCCGTCGCCGACGAGCCCCCGCCCGTCGAGTACGACATGCCCGAGGACGACGACCCGGACCTGGACGAGACGGCGCTCAGCGGCCACGACCTCATCGTGCGCGAGCTGGGTGCCACCCTGATCGAGGAGATCGCCAACGAGTAGCGGCGGCGGCCCCGTTCCTCCTGTGGGGAACGGCACGGCCGGGGCGGAACGGGCGACGCGCGCCGCTCGTTCCCTCGTACGGGTAGCGCGAGCGGGCGCCCGAGCACGTAGGCTCGCCCTACCCGCACAACCGACGTCGTGAGGCAGGAGCGAGACCGTGATCCCCGGTGGTGGTCAGCCGAACATGCAGCAGCTGCTCAAGCAGGCACAGAAGATGCAGCAGGACCTCGCGGCGGCCCAGCAGGAGCTCGCCGAGACCGAGATCGAGGGTACGGCCGGCGGTGGCCTGGTGAAGGCGACCGTGACCGGAGCCGGCGAGCTGCGGGGTCTGGTCATCGACCCCGCGGCGGTCGATCCTGAGGACACGGAGACGCTGGCCGACCTGGTCGTCGCCGCCGTGCACAACGCCACCGCGAGCGCGCAGGAGCTGCAGCAGAACAAGCTCGGCCCGCTCGCCCAGGGGCTCGGGGGCATCCCCGGCCTTCCTTTCTAGTTCCGGCGGGGAAGAGGGCACAGCGTGTACGAGGGCGTGGTTCAGGACCTGATCGACGAGCTGGGCAGACTGCCCGGCGTGGGTCCCAAGAGCGCGCAGCGGATCGCCTTCCACATCCTCCAGGCCGATCCCGCGGACGTCCGACGGCTCGCGAACGCCCTCGGCGAGGTGAAGGCGAAGGTCCGGTTCTGCGCGGTCTGCGGCAACGTCGCGGAGGCCGAGCAGTGCCGGGTCTGCCGTGACCCGCGCCGCGACCCGGCCGTCATCTGCGTGGTCGAGGAACCCAAGGACGTGGTGGCGATCGAGCGGACCCGCGAGTTCCGCGGCCGCTACCACGTGCTCGGCGGCGCCATCAGCCCGATCGAGGGGGTCGGCCCGGACGACCTGCGCATACGGGAGCTGCTGGCGCGGCTCGCGGACGGCACGGTCACCGAGCTGATCCTGGCCACCGACCCCAACCTCGAGGGGGAGGCGACGGCCACGTATCTCGCACGCATGGTCAAACCGATGGGACTGAAGGTCACCCGTCTCGCGAGCGGCCTGCCGGTCGGCGGCGACTTGGAGTACGCCGACGAGGTCACGCTCGGCCGGGCCTTTGAAGGAAGGCGGCTGCTTGATGTCTGACAACGCCCTGGACCCCGACGACTTCGCCTCCTCGATCGCGGACCAGATCGAGAGCTTCATCCTGTCGGTGCGGGAGGTCGCCAAGGGCGACGACCCCGACAGCGCGGTGCCCTACCTGCTGCTGGAGGTCTCCCAGCTGCTGCTCGCCGGCGGCCGTCTCGGGGCGCACGAGGACATCGTCCCGGAGGAACGCTACGAGCCCGACATCGGCCCGGAGCCCGACGCCGACGAGCTGCGCCAGCGGCTCGCGGTGCTGCTGGAGCCGATCGACGTCTACTCCGAGGTCTTCGACCCGTACGTGCCGCGCAGCACGCCGGTGGCCTGCCGGATCTCCGACGACCTCGCGGACGTGGTGACGGACCTCGCGCACGGCCTGGCGCATTTCCGTGAGGGCCGGGTCAGCGAGGCGCTGTGGTGGTGGCAGTTCTCCTACCTGTCCAACTGGGGGCCGACGGCCTCGGCCTCGCTGCGGGCCCTGCAGTCCCTCGTGGCCCATGTGCGGCTGGACAGCCCGCTGGACGCGCTGGACGGCCTGGACACCGACCACGGTGCGGACGACGAGGAGAAGCTCGCCGCCGAGGCCGGCCGGGTGATGGCCGCCGAGATCGCCAGGCCCCTGGGGCTGCGCCCCAGCCGCTGAAGCCGGACCCGAACCGGGACCCGAACCGGGACCCGTACCCGTACGTCACCGCGCCCGTCCCCTCCCGGGGGCGGGCGCGTGGTCGTCCCGGGGTGTGGCGCCGGGGGCGTAGTGACCGGGAGCACGCCGGTCGGTGTGCATACCCCGGCGTGTCGATGGGCAGATGGCTCGCGGAGTGGGCCCGACATCTCAGCATGTGGTATTGAGGGGTCCGTCCCGGCCTGCTCGTTAGACTGAGCCGAACGCAGTACCGGATTTGAGGAGCGCACGTGGGCCTTGTCGTGCAGAAGTACGGCGGCTCCTCCGTTGCGGATGCCGAGGGCATCAAGCGCGTTGCCAAGCGGATCGTCGATGCCAAGAAGAGCGGCCACCAGGTGGTCGTCGTGGTCTCGGCGATGGGTGACACGACGGACGAGTTGATCGAGCTCGCCGAACAGGTATCTCCGATGCCTACCGGCCGCGAGTTCGACATGCTGCTGACCGCCGGAGAGCGGATCTCCATGGCCCTGCTGGCGATGGCGATCAAAAACCTCGGACACGAGGCGCAGTCGTTCACCGGCAGCCAGGCGGGTGTCATCACCGACTCCGTCCACAACAAAGCGCGCATCATCGACGTCACGCCGGGCCGTATCCGGACCGCGCTCGACCAGGGCAACATCGCGATCGTGGCCGGCTTCCAGGGCGTATCCCAGGACAGCAAGGACATCACGACGCTGGGCCGGGGCGGCTCCGACACCACCGCGGTGGCGCTGGCGGCGGCCCTGGACGCCGAGGTGTGCGAGATCTACACCGACGTCGACGGCGTCTTCACCGCCGACCCGCGCGTGGTGAAGAAGGCGCAGAAGATCGACTGGATCTCGTCCGAGGACATGCTGGAGCTCGCCAGCTCCGGTTCCAAGGTGCTGCTCCACCGCTGCGTGGAGTACGCCCGCCGCTACAACATCCCGATCCACGTCCGGTCGTCGTTCTCCGGCCTCCAGGGCACCTGGGTCAGCAACGAGCCGCGAGAGGACCTGCAGGGCATGGAGCACGCGATCATCTCCGGTGTCGCGCACGACACATCCGAGGCCAAGGTGACGGTCGTCGGGGTGCCCGACAAGCCGGGCGAGGCCGCCGTCATCTTCCGGGCGATCGCGGACGCCGAGATCAACATCGACATGGTGGTGCAGAACGTGTCGGCCGCGGCCACCGGCCTGACCGACATCTCCTTCACCCTCCCCAAGGCCGACGGCCCGAAGGCGATCGAGGCCCTCAAGCGCGTCCAGGGCGGCATCGGCTTCGAGGCGCTGCGCTACGACGACCAGATCGCCAAGATCTCGCTGGTCGGCGCCGGCATGAAGACCAACCCGGGGGTCACGGCGCAGTTCTTCGAGGCGCTGTCCAACGCGGGCGTCAACATCGAGCTGATCTCCACCTCGGAGATCCGCATCTCGGTCGTCACCCGCGCCGACGACGTCAACGAGGCCGTGCGCGCCGTGCATTCCGCGTTCGGTCTGGACAGCGAAAGCGACGAAGCGGTCGTCTACGGAGGAACGGGCCGCTGAGCACCTCGATTTCGGTCGAGTGACCCAAATCCCTGGTCTATACCGCTTGATCGGAAGCCTGTAGGCGCCAGACAATTTCAGCTCCCTGTGTGTCGCAACCGCGCGACGCACAGGGAGCGTCCTTGTGTCAGCGCACTGCCCTACTGTGCTGCAGGCCGGGCGCGGCGCAACAGCGCCAGCAAAAAGGGGCATTGGGGAAGAGTTGGTACGCATGGGCATATGTGCTGCACCGCCAAAAACGGTGCCTCGGGCGTACAACCCTGACGGGGGGACGCGTGTCCAACAGTCGTGGCAGAGGCACTCGGCATCGAAGCGCCCCTCGTGGGGCTGGGCGGCGCCCCGGCGCGCCCGCACGTCCGGCGGCCGTCGCGCGCAGTCGGCGGGATCCCGGTGATCGCGCCCTGGCCTGTGGTGCAGGCGCCCGCGGACCGCGGCGACACTGACGGCGCGATGTCAGTCGGGACGACCGTCGACCACCTCACCGAGACCTACCGGGCCCACTACCGCTCGCTGCTCGGCCTCGCCGCGCTCCTGCTGGACGACACCGCCTCCTGCGAGGACGTCGTCCAGGAAGCCTTCATCCGCGTCCACTCGGCCCGCAAGCGGGTCCGCGAACCCGAGAAGACGCTCGCCTACCTCCGGCAGACCGTCGTCAACCTCTCCCGCTCCGCGCTCCGTCGCCGCATCATGGGCATGCGCCTGCTGTCCAAGCCGATGCCCGACATGGCGAGCGCCGAGGAGGGCGCGTACGAGGCGCTGGAGCGCGACGAGCTGAAGGCGGCCATGCGCAAACTGCAGCGCCGGCAGCGCGAGGTGCTCGTCCTGCGCTACTTCGCCGACATGACCGAAGCCCAAGTGGCCGAGACCCTCGGCATTTCCATAGGCTCGGTCAAGGCGTACGGCTCGCGCGGTCTCGCGGCGCTCCGCGTCGCGATGGAGGCCCCGGCATGACCAACCCGAACCCACCCGGCGGTATGGAACCTGAGAACGACATCAGCGGCGGCGGTCCCGAGGAACGGCTGAGCCCCGACGAACTGGCGCTGCGCCGGCTCATGCGTGACGCCGTCAGCGGCATCCAGCCCGGCCACGACACGCTGGAGCACCTGCGCCGCGCGGTCCCCGCCCGGCGGGCGCACCGGCGGCAGTTGCTGGCCGGCACGGCGGCCGCGTGCCTGCTCGCGCTGGTTGCGGTCCCCGCGGCCCTGCACGCCGCGAACATCTCCGGCTCCACCCAAGCCGGGACGGCCAACGCCTCCAGCGCCCAGGACACCGGCGGCACCAACGGCGAGCCGGACGGTCCCGCCGCGGACGCCGGCACGCCGAGCCCGTCCGACGGCGACGGACGTCCCGACGCGGACCCCACGCGCACCGGCGGTTCCCAGGGGCAGGTCACCCCCGGGTCCTCGGGCCCCGCGGACCCCTCCGACACGCTCGCGGCCAACGCCCCGCTGTGCACCACCGGCGACCTCGGCAACGCCTCCGGCTACGCCGGCGCCGTCGACGGCTCCGGCCGGGTCAGCGGCTGGTTCCAGGTGGGGAACGTCTCCAAGGGCTCGTGCACCGTCGACGGCGGCGGTTCGGTGGGCTTCGCCGCCCAGGGCGCGGCCGAAGCGGCCCGCATCAGCGTCGTCGACCACACCGCGAACGACGGCACCACACTGCCCGACTCCCTCGGCAAGGCGCTGATCCTCAAGCCCGGGCAGAGCTACCGGGTCGAGTTCACCTGGGTCCCGGCCGCCGGCGGCCCGGGCGGCTGCACGCCCCCGTCCTCGCCGACGCCGACCGCGACCGCCACCGACAGCCCGACCGGCGAGGCGTCCGCGCCCCCGGCGGGTGAGAACGGCACCGGCCAGACCGGTCCGGCGGCCGTCGTCCTGAGCCACACCCCCGAGGCCGGAGCGCCCGTCGTCAACGCGACGATCGACGGCGCCTGCGCGGGGACGGTGTACAAGACCGGCGCCGTCGCCGCCCCGTAGCAGGGGGCGGTTCCCGGGACCGGGCGCCCGCCCCGTACCGTGGACGGCGTGTACCGGTTCCTGCTGTCCCCCCGCTGGCTGGGCGGGCACCTCTTCATGGTGTGCGCCGTGGTCGTCTGCACGTTCATGGGCAGCTGGCAGCTGAGCCGGTTCGAGGCGCGCGTCGACAGCCACCGCGCCGCCCAGGACACACCCGCGGCCGCCGCCCGCGACGCGGTGCCGCTGGAGCGCCTGCTGCCGCGTCCGGCCTCCGCGGTCACCACCGAGACCGTCGGCCGCGCCGTACGGGCCACCGGCCGCTACGACGCCGCGCACCAGTTCCTCGTACCGGGCCGCGAGCTCGACGGACGCACCGGCTACTACGTGCTCACCCTGCTGCGGACCGGCGACGGCGAGGCCGTCCTGCCCGTCGTCCGCGGCTGGCTGCCCGGCGACGCGGACCGCGCGACCGCCGCCGGCGTGCCCGCGCCGCCGGCCGGTGAGGTCACCGTCACCGGGGCCCTGCAGGCCCCCGAGGGCGCCGACACCGACGGCGCGATCGACCGCGGCGGACTTCCCGGGGGGCAGCTCGGGATCATCAGCGCGGCCTCCCTGGTCAACCTCGTCCCGTACCAGGTGTACGGCGCCTGGATCACCCAGACCGAGGGCGTCCGCGCGCCGCTGCGGGCCGTGCCGCCGGTCGCGCCCAGCGGCACCGGCCTGGACCTCAAGGCCTTCCAGAACCTCGGCTACACCGGCGAGTGGTTCGTCTTCGCCGGCTTCGTGGTCTTCATGTGGTTCCGGCTCGTCCGGCGGGAGGCCGAGTCCCGGCGCGACGCCGAGCTCGGCCTCACCGAGGAGGAGGGGCCGGCCGCGGCCTCAGCCGCCGAGGTGGCGCCGGACGAAGTCCAGCTCCAGTCGTAGCTGCTTGATCCGCTCGTCGACGACGAGCGAGCCGTGCCCCGCGTCGTAGCGGTAGACCTCGTGCGCCTTGCCCAGGCCCGCCAGCCGCTCGACGTAGTTCTCGATCTGCCGGATCGGGCAGCGCGGGTCGTTCAGGCCCGCCGAGATGTAGACCGGGGCCTTGACCCGCGCCACGTACGTGATCGGCGAGGACGCCTCGTAGCGGTCCGGGACCTCCTCGGGGGAACCGCCGAACAGGGTGCGGTCCAGTGCCTTCAGCGCCTCCATCTCGTCGCCGTACGCCGTCACGTAGTCCGCGACCGGCACCGCCGCCAGGCCCACCGTCCACAGCTCGGGCCGGGTGCCCAGGCCCAGCAGCGTCAGGAAGCCGCCCCAGGAGCCGCCGGAGAGCACCAGCCGGGCCGGGTCGGCGAAGCCCGACTCCACCGCCCACGTCCGGACCGCCTCGATGTCCTCCAGCTCGATCAGGCCGACGCGGTGCTTGAGCGCGTCCGTCCACTCCCGGCCGTAGCCCGTGGAACCGCGGTAGTTGATCCGCACCACCGCGTAGCCGTGGTCGAGCCAGGCCGCCGGGCCCGCCGCGAAGGCGTCCGAGTCGTGCCAGGTCGGCCCGCCGTGGATCTCGAACACCGTCGGGTACGGGCCCTCGCCCGCCGCGGGCCGCTGGACGAGCGCGTGCACCCGGCCGCCGGGGCCGTCCACCCACACGTCCTCCACCGGCAGCGAGCCCGGGGCCCGCTCGCCCGGCGCCTCCAGCACCACCGCGCCGGTCGTCGACCGCACCTCCGAGGGCGCCGCCGCCGACGACCAGAGGAACTCCACCGTCCCGTCGGGCCGGGCCGTCGCGCCGCTCACCGAGCCCGCCGGGGTCTCCAGCCGGGTCAGCTCCCCGTCCGCCAGCCCGTAGCGGTAGATCTCGCTGCGGGCCCGGTAGGAGTGCACCACCAGCAGCGCGGTGCCGTCGGGGTACCACTCCGCCGCGACGTCGCCCGGCAGGTCGATCGCCAGCGCGGTCTGCGTGCCCGCCGTGACGTCCCAGACCATCGGCTCCCAGCGGCCGCGCCGCTGGTGCGCCACCAGCAGCCGGGCGTCCCCGGGCACCGGGGCGAACCCCAGGCACTCCAGGCCCAGTTCCTTCGTGCCGCCCTCGCTGTCGTCCAGCTCCGCGACCGTCGTCCCGTCCGTCGTGACCACCCGCAGCGCCGAGTGCATCGCGTCGCCGTGCTCGGTGTGCTCGACCACGACCAGCGTGCCGTCCTCCGACAGCGCGCCGACCCCGCCGGACTCCTCGTGCCGGTAGATCTCCACCGGCTCCGCCCCGGGACGTACGACGTGGACCGTCGTGCCCTCCTCGTCGGTGGAGCGGCCGACCACCGCCAGCCCCCCGCGGCCCAGTGCCAGCCCCGCGGGGTACGACGGCTCCAGGCCGGGCGCGGCCGGCTCGTCCGGACCGCCCTCGAAGGGCTGCCGCATCCAGACCCCGAACTCGTCCCCGTCGGTGTCCGCGAACCACCACACCCACGCGCCGTCCGGCGTCAGCGTCCCGTCCGACGTGCCGTTCGGCCGGTCGGTGACCTGCCGCTGCGTCCCGGTCGTCCGGTCCCACGCGTAGAGCTCGTACGTACCCGTCGCATTCGACACGAACAGGCTGCGGTGGGGGGCGTCCTCGGCCCACTCCGGCAGTCCGACGCGTGGCGCCCGGAAGCGCTTCTCCCAATCCGGCATCCCAGCCATGACGTCGCTCATGCCACCATCAAACCCGATCGTGCCCCGCTGCGGACCGTGGGCGTCGTCACCCGCTGCGATCACGTCCCGGAACGACGATCAGCGCCGTCCCCCGGCCCAGGTCCACGCGCGACCGCGGGGGTGCGCCGTCGCCCTCCTCGTCGCGCAGCAGGAGCGTCGCCCGTCGCTCGTCCAACTCGCTCCGCTTGCCGGGGGAGAAGCTCGCGTGCAGCTGCTCGAAGCCGGTCGCGGAGACCTGCCCGCTCCGCCCGGCCCACCGCCCCGCGCGCAGCACCTGGTCGACGAGGGCCACTGCGCACAGCAGGATCACCAGGCCCGGCAGCGTCATGAAGACCACGAACGCGACACCCATGGCCCCACCTTCGCACAGCGCCGCCGCGGCGACGACGGCCCCGGCGGCATCCCGCTACCCTCGCGTCATGACCGCCGCCGAACAGCCCCTCGTCCCACCGGGCTTCGCCGTCCCGGAGCCGCCCGCCACCGACCGCTTCCGCCTGGAACCCCTCGGCCCGCGGCACAACGCCGCCGACCACGCCGCCTGGACGGCCGGCATCGACCACATCCGCGCCACCCCCGGCTTCGAGGGCCGCTCCTGGCCGCCGCCGGACGGCATGACCCCCGAGGCCAACCTCGAGGACCTGCGCAAGCACGCGGAGGACTTCGAGCGGCGCACCGGCTTCACCTATACCGTCCTGTCCGTGCCCGGCGGCGAGGTCATCGGCTGCGTGTACGTCTACGGCTCCCGCGCCGAGCCCGGCACCGTCGACGTCCGCTCCTGGGTCAGCGCCCCGCACGCCGCCCTGGACGCCGAACTCCACCGCGTCGTCCGCGACTGGCTGGCCCGCGACTGGCCCTTCGAGCGCATCGCCTACGCGCCCCGCTGAACCGCCCCGCCGAACCCCTTCCGGGGCGGCCCGGAGGTTCACCCCTTCGGCCCACCCGGGGCCGCCGCCACGCACGACGTGTGATGGGCTGATAACGCAGCGGAGTCGCGGGGGCGCGTCCGAGCGCTCCGCGACACGACCGGACCCGTCGGCCCCCGGGCAGGACCCGGCGCCGCGTCCGGTGCTCCCGTCACACGGCGCACGAGGAAGGCGTGGCGATGATCGCTGTCCTGGAGACCGACGGGATACCCCGGCGCAGGCTGCGCGGCGCGCTCGCGGTGCTGAGCACCTGCGGGCTGCTGCTGACCGCGGCCTGCGCCACCGCCGTCCCGCCCCGGCCGGCGACACCCGGGGACGGCCGGGCGGCGGACCCCGCCGCGGGCGTGCCCCCGGAGCTGCGGCGCTACTACGAGCAGCGCCTCGACTGGCGGTCCTGCCAGGACGTCCCCGGTTTCCAATGCGCCACCGTGAGCGTGCCCCTGGACTACTCCCGCCCGGAGGCCGGCGACATCACCCTGACCGCCGCCCGCGTACGGGCCACCGGCGACGCCGCCGCCCACGTCGGCTCCCTCCAGGTCAACCCCGGCGGACCCGGGGAGTCCGCCGTCGACTACCTGGTCGCCGCCGCCGGCACCTTCTCCCCCGCCATGCGCTCCGCCTACGACCTGGTCGCCGTCGACCCCCGCGGCGTGGGGGAGAGCACCCCCGTCGACTGCGACACCGACACCCCGGCCACCCCCATGGGCTTCGGCCTGCGCGTCTCCGGCGACGCCGCGGGGATCGCCGACTCCTACGACGCGTTCCGGGACCTCGCCGAGGCCTGCGAGAAGCAGGCCGGCGAACTGCTGCCCCACCTCGGCACCCCCGACGCGGCACGCGACATGGACGTCGTACGCGCCCTCCTCGGCGACGAGCGCCTGCACTACCTGGGCTACTCCTACGGCACCTACCTGGGCGCCACCTACGCCGAGCTCTTCCCCTCGCGGGTCGGCCGCATGGTCCTCGACGGCGCCGTGGACCCCGCGATCGACGGCTACCACGAGAACCTGGACAGCACCGCCGGCTACCAGCTCGCCTGGGAGTCCTTCGCCGCCGACTGCGCCGCCCGCCCCGACTGCCCGGTCGGGCACTCCGTCGCGGAGGCCGGCCGCGTCCTCGACGGCCTGGTGGACAAGCTGGACGCCGGCCCGCTGCGCCAGGGCAAGGACATCGCCGTCACCGGCGAGGACCTCCTCACCGCGGTCATCACGGCCCTGCGCGAGGCGTCCTGGGAGGAACTGCGCACCATGCTGCGCCAGGCCCTGGCCGGCGACACCACGCACCTGCAGCAGTTCGCCGGCACGGACGAGGACGACTCCGGCAACGCCGCGGACGCCCTGCTCGCCGTCGACTGCCTCAGCGCCACCCTCGGCGCCCGCTTCACCCCCGCCGAGGCCGAGGCCGCGCTGCCCGCCTTCCTGAGCGCCTCGCCCCAGTTCGGCGCCTCGCTGGCCCCGTTCCTGGTGCTCTGCACCCACTGGCCCGTGGCGCCGATCCAGGAACCCCGCCCCATCGCCGCCCCCGGCGCCGCCCCGATCCTCGTCGTCGGCACCACCCGCGACCCCGCCACCCCGTACCCCTGGGCCCAGTCCCTCGCCCGCGAGCTCGACTCCGGCCGGCTCCTCACGTACGACGGGGACGGCCACACCGCCTACCACCGCGGCAGCCCCTGCATCGACGACGCCGTCGACCGCTACCTCGCCCACGGCGAACTCCCCGACCCGGGCACGGTCTGCGGCTGACGTGCGGCTGTCGAGCCGGGCCGGATCACCCAGGGGTGCGCGCGGTCACGGAGCCGGGGTGGGGGCGTCGGAGCCCGAGGCCGGCCGGCGGGGCCCGAGACGTCCGAGGACCCGCCTGACGGGCCTGGACAGCCGTTCCAGCACCGCATCGCCGACCAGGTCCGTGATCAGCGACGCGACACCGCGGAAGACGGCGCCCACGATCGCGCCGGCTATGTCGTCCATCTGCTTCTCCGGGGGCCGTGCAGCCACATGACGCTACACGTGGGCCCGGACGCGATCTCCGGTCGGTCGGCCTGCGGGGACCGGGGGGGGCCTTGGCTCTGCAATCCGGGCCGACGCCGGACGCTGACCGTGTCCGGCACGGGTGCGGTCAGCGCACCCGCCGGAGAATCCTGTGGAAGCCCGGCCCGTACCACCCGTAGCCTCGGCGCATGCCCCATGCAAAGACGTCGTACGTCTGCCTGCCCTGCAGAGCCTCCTACAAGCAGCCGTACGTCGGGGACCACGAACGGCTGTGCCCACGTTGTGCTGAACCGCTCATCCACGTGGGCTCCGCCTTCGCCGCGCCGCGTCGCAACGACAGGGCCGGCTGGCGGGTGCTTTCCGTGCTCGTGAACGCGGGGGTCCGGTTCCACAAGAGCTGTTGCGGTGGTCCCGGTTACCGGCCGACGACTCTCAGAGAGATCCGCGAACGAATGGCGTACGCCCGCTCCAGCGGTGAACCGTTCGCCAAGGCGCTGGTACGCCCCGAGTTGCCTTGACCGTGAGCGTCCGTCACGCGGATGGTCACGCAACAGGGCCACCCGGGAAATTCCCAGGTGGCCCTGATCTGCATCCACGAAGTCGGGGTGGCGGGATTTGAACCCACGGCCTCTTCGTCCCGAACGAAGCGCGCTACCAAGCTGCGCCACACCCCGGTGTCGCGTCGTGGCCTTCGGCCCGGCGCGACGAGGATTACTCTAGCGGACCTCCCGCTGGAGACGAAATCCGGTTTTCGCGGGCGGCTCAGGCTCCCGGGGTCAGGGTGAGGAGGGTGGCCTCGGGCGGGCAGGCGAAGCGGACCGGGGTGTAGCGGTTGGTGCCGCAGCCCGCGGAGACGTGCAGGTAGGAGCGGTGCCCGGCGGCCCGGTGGGTGGACAGGCCCTTGACCCGGTCGGTGTCGATGTCGCAGTTGGTGACCAGGGCACCGTAGAAGGGGATGCACAGCTGTCCGCCGTGGGTGTGCCCGGCGAGGATCAGCGGGTAGCGGTCGGCGGCGAAGGAGTCGAGCACGCGCAGGTACGGGGCGTGGACGACGGCGAGGGAGAGGTCGGCGTCCGTGTCGGGGCCCCCGGCGATCGCGGCGTAGCGGTCACGGCGGATGTGGGGGTCGTCGAGGCCCGCGAAGGCGATCTCGATGCCGTCGTCCAGCTTGAGGCGGCCGCGGGTGTTGTTGACCCCGACCCATCCGGCCACGTCGAAGGCGTCGCGTACCTCTTCCCAGGGGTTGCGGGTGACGCCGATCGCCGGGTCGTTCTTGCCGTTGAGGCCGTGCTGGCCCCGGACGCGCTCGATCAGGTAGCGGGCGGGGTTGCGCAGCTTGGGGGCGTAGTAGTCGTTCGAGCCGAAGACGTACGCCCCGGGGAGGTCGAGCAGCGGGCCGAGGGCGTCGAGCAGCTCGGGGACGCCGTGGGGGTCGGAGAGGTTGTCGCCGGTGTTCACGACGAAGTCCGGCCGCAGTCCGGCCAGCGACTGCAGCCAGCGGCGCTTCTTGTCCTGGCCGCTGACCATGTGGATGTCGGAGAGCTGCAGGACGCGGATCGGCCGCATCCCGGCCGGCAGCACCGGCACCCGGACCCTGCGCAGGCGGAAGGACCGCACTTCGATTCCCGCCGCGTAGGCCACGCAGGCGGCTCCGGCGACTGTGATGCCCAGGGGTACTCCGTATCGCGCGCGCATGCCCTCCATGGTGGCAGACGGCTCGTCAGGGATAAATTTCCGGCCCTCCCGGTGGCGACCTGGCAGACTCGACGCCATGACCACCACGCTCAAGCAGCGTCTGCACGACGACCTCACGGCTGCCATCAAGGGACGGGACGAGCTGATCTCGTCCACCATCCGCCTCACCCTCACCGCGATCACCAAGGAGGAGGTCGCGGGCAAGGAGGCGCGCGAGCTCTCCGACGACGAGGTGCTGAAGGTGATCGCCCGCGAGGCGAAGAAGCGCCGGGAGGCCGCCGAGGCCTTCGAGCAGGGCGGCCGCAAGGAGTCCGCGGAGCGCGAGCTGGCCGAGGGCGCCGTGCTGGACGCCTACCTGCCCAAGCAGCTGGACGACGCGGAGCTGGCCGGGATCGTCGCCGCGGCGATCGCGGAGTCGGGGGCCGAGGGGCCCAAGGCGATGGGCGCGGTCATGAAGATCGTGAACCCGAAGGTCGCGGGCCTGGCCGAGGGCGGCCGGGTCGCGGCCGAGGTGCGCAAGCAGCTCGCCGGCGGCTGACGGCGCCGCCGGCAGCGGACGACGGACGACGGAAGGGGCGCCGGGACCGTTCGGTCCCGGCGCCCCTTCGGCGTCACGTCGTGTCCCGGGGGATCAGCCCGCCCCGGTGCCGCCCGTCTCGGGGACGACGCCGGTCCCGGCGCCGGGGCCGCCGTTGTTCCCGCCGCCGCGGCCGTTGCCGCCACCGGTGGTGAAGCCGTTGCCGCCGTCGCCGCCCGCGGTGTCGCCACCGAAGACCCCGCCGAAGAGGCCGCCGTCGTCCCCGCCGTTGCCGCCGCCGTTGCCGTTGCCCCCGTTGTCGCCGGGGCCGTGGTGGTCGTCATCGTGGTCACGGGGCTTCTCGGGCTCGCGGATCGCGACCGTCGGCAGGCTGGCGGAGGTCGTTCCCGTCAGCGCTCCGGACATGGCGTCCCGCCAGATGGGGCCCGGGGTGTCGGCGCCGAAGACCTTGGCGTGGTAGACGCCGCCGATGGTGATGTTGGTCATGTGGCGCTTGTGGGCCGGGTCGCCGACCCAGACCGCGCCGGCCATGTCGCTGGTGTAGCCCACGAACCAGGCGGCGTAGCGCTCGTCGGTCGTACCGGTCTTGCCCGCGCTGTCACGGTCGGACAGACCGGCCTGCTGGCCGGTGCCGTCCTCGACCACGCCCTTGAGCAGGGTGTTCAGGGTGGCCGCGGTCTGCTCGGTCATGGCCCGCTCGCAGTCGGTCTTGGGCACCGGCAGCTTCTTGCCGCTCGCGTCGGTGATCGACTGGATGGCGACCGGGGTGCAGTACACGCCCTTGTTGGCGAAGGTCGCGTAGGCGTTCGCCATGGTCAGCGGCGAGACCTCCTGCGAACCCAGGGTGAGGGAGGGCACCTGGCTGAGCTTCTTGCCGTTGGCCCGCTGGACGCCCATCGAGTCGGCCATCTTGACCACCGGGCAGACGCCGATGTCGCTGATCAGCTGGACGTAGTAGGTGTTGACCGACTTCGCGGTCGCCTCCTTCATCGAGTACGGGCCCTTCTCGGACTCGTTCTCGTTCGACACCGTCGCGTTCTCGGTGTTGAGCCAGTTGCCGCCGCAGGTCGTGACCGGGCTCGGGTAGGGCATCTCGTAGGGCGACGGGTAGGTCTGCGCCGGGTCGGTGCCCTGCTCTATGGCCGCGGCCGCGGTGATCGGCTTGAAGGTCGAACCGGGCTGGTATCCGACGCCGCCGCCCATGGCCTGGTTGACCGAGAGGTTGATCTGGGTCTGGTTCTTCCCGAAGCCGTACGGGCGGGACTGGCCCATCCCGATGATCTTGCCCGTGCCGGGCTGGACCAGCGTCACGGCGGTGGCGACGTCGTCGCTCTTGTACACGTGCCGGCTGATCGAGTCCTGGACGGACCGCTGCGCCTTCGGGTCGAGGGTGGTGCGGATGGTGAGGCCGCCCTGGTCCCAGCGCTTGGAGCGCTCGGACTTGGTCTTGCCGAAGGTCTTGTCGGTGAGGAAGACCTGGCGCACGTAGTCGCAGAAGAAGCCGGCGCCGTTCACGGCGGTGATGCAGCCGTTCTTGGGCTGGGTCACCTTGAGGCCGAGCGGCTTCTTCTTGCCCTCGTCGGCCTCCGCCTGCGTGATGTCCTTCATGTCGGCCATGCGCTGCAGCACCACGTCGCGGCGCTTCTTGGCCTCTTCCGGGTCGTTCACGGGGTCGTAGCGGCTCGGCGACTGGACGAGGCCGGCCAGCAGCGCGGACTCGGTGAGCGACAGGTCCTTCGCGGACTTGCTGAAGTAGCGCCGGGCGGCGGACTCGACCCCGTAGGCCTGCTCGCCGAAGAACGTGATGTTGAGGTAGTTCTCGAGGATCTTCTGCTTCCCCAGCTCCTGCTCGAGCTGGATCGCGTACTTCATCTCCTTGATCTTGCGACCGAGGGTCTGCTGGGTGGCCTGCTGGACCTTGGTGGGGTCGTCGCCGGCCTCCTCGACGAAGACGTTCTTGACGTACTGCTGCGTCAGGGTGGACGCGCCCTCGGAGACACCGCCCTCCTGGGCGTTCTTGTTGAGCGCGCGCAGGATGCCCTTGACGTCGATGGCGCCGTGCTCGTAGAAGCGGGCGTCCTCGATGGCCACGATGGCCTGCTGCATCGACTTGCTGATCTTGTCGAGCCCCACGACCTTGCGGTCGCGCGAGTAGACGGTCGCGATCAGGTCGCCCTTGGTGTCCAGGATCTGGGTGCTCTGGGAGAGCGGCGGTCGCTTGAGCTCGCCCGGCAGGGAGTCGAATCCGGCCGCGGTGCCCTTGGCGCTCAGTCCGAGTGCCCCTGCCGCCGGCAGGGCGATGCCGGCCAGTACGACGCCGGCCAGGACACTGACGCCCAGGAACTTGGCGGCCTGCTGCGCGGAACTGGTGCCGCCGCTGCTGGTGGGGCGCGATCGCTTGTGACCCATGGGGTGCAGCTTACGTTGCCATTCCCGGGACGTGGGCATGCTTGTTCGCCTACTCTGTAACAGACAGGCGCCAACACTGCGCACACGTCTGTCCTCCGTCATCACTCTTGTGGGTGATGAGAACTGCCCGAATTCCTGTCATATGCCAGCCATGTGACCTGGATCTCAGGCCCCAGAAGTGGCGAGCTGACCGTTTTGCGTCGATTCGCCCTTTCTGTCGTCGGCTCACTCCGTCGGGTGATCTGCCGCATACCCATAGTCCGTTCGGGCCATTCAAGATTGGGCCTGAAAGGGCTGTTGCGCCGTGCCCACCTTCCGTAACGTCCTCAACTGGCAACGGTGAATATGCCGCTTGCCGCCGTGGGGGAGCCTCGATTCGGGAGAGGACGGCGCCAGCATGAGCAGCTGGGTTACGGACTGGAGTACGCAGGCCGCGTGCCGCACGACGGATCCGGATGAACTTTTCGTCCAGGGAGCGGCCCAGAACAGGGCCAAGGCGGTGTGCACCGGCTGCCCGGTACGCACCGAGTGCCTGGCCGACGCCCTGGACAACCGCGTCGAATTCGGCGTCTGGGGCGGGATGACCGAGCGGGAGCGCAGGGCGCTGCTGCGCCGGCGTCCCACGGTCACCTCGTGGCGCAGGCTGCTGGAGACGGCGCGCACGGAGTACGAGCGCAGCACAGGTGTGCTCCCGCTCGACGACGAGGGCTACGACGGGGACTACGACGACTACGCAGCCGTCGGCTGACCCTGCGCGAGGCGTTCGCCGATCGCGCGCAGGCCCTCGAGGTCGTGGACGTCGCCGGGCAGGGCCGCGACGTCCACCATGGGCACGTCCGGGTGCACGGAGACGAAGCGGTCGCGGGTGCGCCGCTCGCGCGCGACCAGTTGCATCCGTTCGGCGTGCAGGCGCAGCAGGCCGGCGGCGAGACGGTCGGCGTCCAGCGGGTCCGTCTCCGGGGGCCGGTCCGCTGCGGGGTCCTGCGCGGGTGCCGCGGGTGCGGTTGCGGCCGGGGAGCCGGTGGGCGATTCGGGAGAGCTCGTGTCCGCACTGTCCGTACTGGGGGTCCCTTCGCCGCCGTCGGCCGTACGGAGTCCAGCTTTCCCGCCGGGCTGATCCACAATGCCGACGCTTTGAAGATTTTCTGCAGATTCGTCAAACTCCCCGGTCAGCCGGGGAGTTGACGGTTCCCCGGCCACAGGACCGGCCTCGTCGGTGCCGAGGGCGCCCGGGTGGTCGACAACGTCCACGGCGTCCACGCCGTCCATGTCGTCGGGGTCGTCCGCCGCGGTCAGGTCGTCCAGGGCCTCCGCCGCCGCCAGTGCCCGCTCCGCCGTGAGTTGCGCCGCCCCGCTGCCGTGCACGCGGTTGAGCACCAGCCCGGCGAGCGGCATGTTCTCCGCCGCCAGCCGCTCCACGAAGTACGAGGCCTCCCGCAGCGCGTCCCGCTCCGGTGCGGCCACCACCAGGAACGCCGTGCCGTTCGCCTGGAGCAGCTTGTACGTGGCGTCCGCGCGGGAGCGGAAGCCGCCGAACATCGAGTCCATCGCCGCCACGAAGGTCTGCACGTCGCGCAGCAGGTGCGCGCCCATGACCTTGCTGAGCGTGCCGGTCATCATCGACATCCCGACGTTGAGGAACTTCACGCCGGCCCGCCCGCCGACCTTCGCGGGGGCCATGAGCAGCCGGATGAAGCGACCGTCCAGGAAGGACCCCAGCCGCTTCGGGGCGTCCAGGAAGTCCAGTGCCGACCGGCTCGGCGGGGTGTCGACGATGATCAGGTCCCACGCGTCGAGCGCGCGCAGCTGGCCCAGCTTCTCCATGGCCATGTACTCCTGCGTGCCGGCGAAGCCCGCGGAGAGCGACTGGTAGAAGGGGTTGTCCAGGATCGCCCGGGCCCGTTCCCGGTCCGAGTGCTGCAGCACGACCTCGTCGAAGGTCCGCTTCATGTCGAGCATCATCGCGTGCAGTTCACCGCCCGCGGACTCGTCGATGCCGGCGACCTTGCGCGGGGTGTTGTCCAGTTCCGAGAGCCCCATGGACTGCGCCAGCCGGCGTGCCGGGTCGATGGTCAGCACGACGGCCTTGCGGCCGCGCTCGGCGGCACGGACGCCCAGCGCCGCGGCCGTGGTGGTCTTGCCGACCCCTCCGGAGCCGCAGCAGACGACGATCCGGGTCCTCGGATCGTCGATCAACGGGTCGATGTCCAATACCGGACTCTCCAGGCTCATGCGACCCCCAGCCCCTGCTTCCGCAGATTTTCAGCCAATCTGTACAACCCGCCGAGATCGACCCCGTCGCCCATCAGCTCCAGCTCGTACGCCGGCAGGCCCAGCGCGGTCAGCTCCTCGCGCTGGGCGCGCTCCAGGGCCACCCGTTCCGCGTGCTCGTGCGCCTGCGCCAGCAGCGGGTCGACGAGCCGCTCCGCGAGGCCGCCGCGCCGCGCGCCGCCCAGCCCGGCCTGGGAGAGGGCCTTGGCGATCGCCGTGCGCCGCCCGTCGCGCGCCGTGGCGACGGCGGCGCCGTCCATCACCACCGGGCGCACCATGTTGATGACCACGGCGCCGGTCGGCAGACCCGCCGCGCGCAGCTCCTCGACACCGTCCACGGTCTCCTGGACCGGCATCTCCTCCAGGAGGGTGACCAGGTGCACGGCCGTCTCCGGGGACTTCATCACCCGCATCACGGCCTGCGCCTGATTGTGTATCGGGCCGAACCGGGCCAGCCCGGCGACCTCGTCGTTGACGTTGAGGAAGCGGGTGATCCGTCCGGTGGGCGGCGCGTCCAGCACCACGGCGTCGTACGACCGCCAGCCGGCCCGGTCCTTGCGGCGCACCGCCTCGCAGACCTTGCCGGTCAGCAGGACGTCGCGCAGGCCCGGGGCGACCGTGGTCGCGAAGTCGATCGCGCCCAGCTTCTTCAGGGCCCGGCCCGCCCGGCCGAGCTTGTAGAACATGTCGAGGTAGTCCAGCAGCGCCTGTTCGGCGTCGATGGCCAGGGCGTGGACCTCGCCGCCGCCCGGGGCCACCGCGATCTTGCGCTCCTCGTAGGGGAGCGCCTCGGTCTCGAAGAGCTGGGCGATGCCCTGGCGCCCCTCGACCTCCGTCAGCAGCGTCCGCCGTCCCTCGGCGGCGAGGGCGAGTGCCAGCGCCGCGGCGACGGTCGTCTTCCCCGTGCCGCCCTTGCCCGTCACGATGTGCAGCCTCACACCTGCGAGCCTAACCAGTCGAGGGCGGGGCTACGCAGGGGCGTGGCTGTGCCAGGCATTACAGTCCCCTCATGACCAAGTGGGAATACGCGACCGTGCCGCTGCTGGTGCACGCGACGAAGCAGATCCTGGACACCTGGGGCGAGGACGGCTGGGAGCTCGTCCAGGTCGTGCCGGGCCCCAACAACCCCGAGCAGTTGGTGGCCTACCTCAAGCGGGAGAAGAACGCGTGAGCGCCGTCGAGCAGCGGCTCGCCGAGCTGGGGCTGACCCTGCCCGCCGTGGCCGCGCCGCTCGCCGCGTACGTCCCGGCCGTCCGGTCCGGCGCGTACGTGTACACGTCCGGTCAGCTGCCCGTCGTCGAGGGCAAGCTGACCTGCACCGGCAAGGTCGGTGCCGAGGTGACCGCGGAGGAGGCCAAGCAGCTCGCCCGTACCTGCGCGCTCAACGCCCTGGCCGCGGTCCGCTCCGTCGTGGGTGACCTCGACCGCGTCAAGCGCGTCGTGAAGGTCGTCGGCTTCGTCGCCTCCGCCCCCGACTTCACCGGTCAGCCGGGCGTCGTCAACGGCGCGAGCGAGCTGCTCGGCGAGGTCCTCGGCGACAAGGGCGTGCACGCCCGCAGCGCCGTCGGGGTGGCCGTGCTGCCGCTCGACGCGCCCGTCGAGGTCGAGATCCAGGTCGAGGTCGAGGACTGACGTCCGGTACCCCTCCGGCGGGCCGTGCCCCGGCCGCCGGAGGGGCGCCCCGGCCCGCCGCCCGGTCCGGGCCCTATCGAACATCCCCGCGGAAGCGCATAGCATCCGCCCCATGACCACCACGAACGGCCAGTGGTTCCCGCCGACCTGGCCCGAGCGGATCCGCGCCCTCACCGCGGGCACCCTGGAGCCCGTCGTGCCGCGCCGTGCGGCGACGGTCCTGCTGCTGCGGGACGCCGACGGCGGTCCCGCCGTGCACATGCTGCGGCGCCGGGCGTCGATGGCGTTCGCCGCGGGCGCGTACGCCTATCCGGGTGGCGGGGTGGACCCGCGCGACGAGCGCCCGGTGGCCTGGACGGGCCCCTCGCCGGAGAACTGGGCCGCCCGGCTGGGCCGGGGACTGGACCCCGCCTCGGCGCAGGCGATCGTGTGCGCGGCCGTGCGCGAGACCTTCGAGGAGTCCGGCGTGCTGCTGGCCGGGTCCGACGAGGCGTCCGTCGTCGCGGACACCACCGGCGAGGACTGGGAGGCGGACCGCCGCGCCCTGGTCTCGCGCGAGCTGTCCTTCGCCGACTTCCTCGACCGGCGCGCGCTCGTGCTCCGCTCCGACCTGCTCGGTCCCTGGGCCCGCTGGATCACCCCGGAGTTCGAGGAGCGCCGCTACGACACCTGGTTCTTCCTGACGGCGCTTCCGCCCGGCCAGCGCACCCGTGACGTGTCGGGGGAGGCGGACCGCACGGTGTGGCTACGGCCCGCCGAAGCGGTGGACGGTTACGACCGCGGCGAGATGACCATGCTGCCGCCGACCATCGCGACGCTGCGGGAACTGCTCCCGTACGGGTCCGCGGCGGCGGCCCTGGCCTCCGCCGCGGCGGGACGCGACCTCACCCCCGTGCTGGCGAGGGCCGCCCTCGTGGGCGACGAGATCGTGCTGACCTGGCCCGGCCACGACGAGTTCACCAAGCGCATGGGAGCCGCCGAATGACCTCGGCCCTTCAGCCCGGCGACCCCCGCGCCAAGATCGGCGGGCGGGCGACCGTCCGCGCGGTGTGCGTGCTCGCGCCGAACCCCTCGCCGATGACGCTGGACGGCACGAACACCTGGATCGTCTCCGAGCCGGACTCCGAGCTCGCCGTCGTCATCGACCCGGGCCCGCTCGACGAGGGCCACCTGAACACCGTGGTGTCCACCGCGCACTCCCTCGGCAAGAGGATCGCCCTCACCCTGCTGACGCACGGCCACCCCGACCACGCCGAGAGCGCCGCGCGCTTCGCCGAGCTGACCGGTACGGCCGTGCGCGCCCTGGACCCGGCGCTGCGGCTGGGTGAGGAGGGCCTCGGCGCGGGCGACGTCGTCACCACCGGCGGCCTGGAGCTGCGCGTCGTACCCACCCCCGGGCACACCGCGGACTCGCTCTCCTTCCACCTGCCCGCCGACCGGGCGGTGCTCACCGGCGACACCGTGCTCGGCCGCGGTACCACGGTCGTCGCCCACCCCGACGGGCGGCTGGGCGACTACTTGGACTCGCTGCGCCGGCTGCAGGCCCTGACGATGCACGACGGCGTCGCCACCGTCCTGCCGGGCCACGGCCCGGTCCTGGCCGACGCGCGGGGCGCCGTCGAGTTCTACCTCGCCCACCGCGCCCACCGCCTGGCCCAGGTCGAGACGGCCGTGGAGCAGGGCCTGACGACGCCCTCGGAGGTCGTCGCCCACGTGTACGCGGACGTCGACCGCGCCCTGTGGCCGGCCGCCGAGCTGTCGGTGCGGGCGCAGCTGGACTACCTGCTGGAGCACGGGCTGATCTGACGGCCCCACCCGCACCGCGGACGCCGAAGGGGCGCCACCTCCGGGTGGGCGCCCCTTCTCGTACGCGTACGGGCGTCAGCGCGAGCGCTTGGCCAGCCGCTCGACGTCCAGCAGGATGACCGCCCGCGCCTCCAGGCGCAGCCAGCCGCGGCCCGCGAAGTCGGCGAGGGCCTTGTTGACGGTCTCGCGGGAGGCGCCCACCAGCTGGGCGAGTTCCTCCTGCGTCAGGTCGTGCACGACGTGGATGCCCTCCTCGGACTGCACGCCGAAGCGGCGCGACAGGTCCAGCAGCGCCTTGGCCACGCGGCCCGGCACGTCGGAGAAGACCAGGTCGGACATCACGTCGTTGGTGCGGCGCAGGCGCCGGGCGACGGCGCGCAGCAGGGCAGTCGAGACCTCGGGGCGGGCGTTGAGCCAGGGCTGCAGATCGCCGTGGCCGAGGCCGAGCAGCTTCACCTCGGTCAGCGCGGTCGCGGTGGCCGTGCGCGGGCCGGGGTCGAAGAGCGACAGCTCACCGATCAGCTCGCCGGGTCCGACGACGGCGAGCATGTTCTCGCGGCCGTCGGGGGAGGTGCGGTGCAGCTTCACCTTGCCCTCGGTGACGACGTACAGCCGGTCCCCGGGTTCCCCCTCGTGGAACAGCGAGTCGCCACGCGCGAGCGTGACCTCCGTCATGGAGGCGCGCAGTTCAGCGGCCTGCTCATCGTCGAGCGCCGCGAAAAGCGGTGCGCGCCGCAGAACGTCGTCCACGAGCTCTCTCCTTGTCGACATCGCTGGGTCGGTCCCCATCATGCCCGACAGCAAAACAGTGCGATCAATCACAAGTCTGTCTTATGTGCTCGTGTGATTGTGTCCCGGGGGTCCGTTTGGGGGCCGGATCCCTGCTCTCCAGGGCGATTGTCGGTGGCGAGGCTTAGGCTGGCCGGGTGTCCGATACGCCAAGTGCGCAGAAGAAACGGCAGGGTGGCGGGGCCGGAAGGGTGGCCGCCGCCGCGGATTCCGCTGTGAGCGAACAGGCTGCCCGCAAGACCTCCACCGGCCGGACGCGGGCGCCGCGCAAGTCCGAGTCGCGGCTGGCCATGGTGCGCAGGGCCCGCCGGATCAACCGCGAGCTCGCCGAGCTGTACCCTTACGCCCATCCCGAGCTCGACTTCGAGAACCCCTTCCAGCTGCTCGTCGCCACCGTCCTCTCGGCCCAGACGACCGACCTGAGGGTCAACCAGACCACCCCCGCGCTGTTCGCCGCGTATCCGACGCCGGAGGAGATGGCCGCCGCCGACCCGGAGGAGCTGGAGCGGATCCTCCGCCCCACCGGCTTCTTCCGCGCCAAGGCGCGGGCGGTGCTCGGCCTGTCCGCCGCGCTCCGCGACACCTACGGCGGTGAGGTGCCCGGCCGGCTGGAGGACCTGGTCACGCTGCCCGGCGTGGGCCGCAAGACGGCCAACGTGGTGCTCGGCAACGCCTTCGGCGTCCCCGGGCTCACCGTGGACACCCACTTCCAGCGGCTCGTCCACCGCTTCGGCTGGACCAGCGCGAAGGAGCCCGAGAAGATCGAGCAGGACGTCATGGCGATCTTCCCGAAGAGCGAGTGGACGATGGTCTCGCACCGGCTGATCTTCCACGGCCGCCGGATGTGCCACGCCCGCCGCCCCGCCTGCGGCGTCTGCCCGATCGCCCCGCTGTGCCCGGCGTACGGCGAGGGCGAGACCGACCCGGAGAAGGCGAAGAAGCTGCTGAAGTACGAGCTGGCCGGCGGCCCGGGACAGCGGCTCAAGCCGCCGCCGGGGTTCCCGGGCAAGGCGGCGCCGCCGCTGGAGGTGGAGTGACGCAGGCACGACCCGACATCGAGGACGTCACCCTGGACCGCGAGGGGCTGCCGTCATGGCTGGCCCCGGTGGTCCACGCGGTCGACGCCGTACGGCCCGAGCAGCTCAGCCGTTTCCTGCCGCCGCCGAATGGCGGCAGGCCCTCGGCCGTACTCATCCTCCTCGGGGAGGGGGCCGAGGGGCCCGAACTCCTGCTGATGGAAAGGGCGGCGTCCCTGCGCTCCCACGCGGGGCAGCCCTCCTTCCCCGGCGGTGCGCTCGATCCCGAGGACGGCGACCCGGAGGGCGAGGGCCCGCTGCGGGCCGCGCTGCGCGAGGCGTGGGAGGAGACCGGCCTCGACCCGTCGGGGGTGCAGGTCTTCGGGGTGCTCCCGCGGCTCTACATCCCGGTGAGCGACTTCGTCGTGACACCGGTCCTCGGCTGGTGGCGTACGCCGTCCCCGGTGGGAGCGGTCGATCCGGCGGAGACCGCACGGGTGTTCACCGTTCCCGTGGCGGATCTCACCGACCCCGCCAACCGGGCCGTGGTGACCCATCCCAGCGGCCTCCAGGGGCCCGCCTTCCTGGTGCAGGGCGCCCTGGTGTGGGGTTTCACCGCGGGCCTGATCGACCGGATCCTGCACCACGCGGGCTGGGAACGACCCTGGGATCGCGCGAAGACGGTCCCGCTGGGTTGATCCTCCATGAGACGGTGTCCAGGTGAATGTGCTGGACATCGTGCTGCTGTTGGCCGCCGTGTGGTTCGCGATCGTGGGCTACCGCCAGGGATTCATCGTCGGCGTGATGTCGGTGGTCGGGTTCCTCGGCGGGGGTCTGGTCGCGGTCTACGTGCTGCCAGCGATCTGGAACGCGGTCACCGGCAGCGCCCAGCCCGGCACGGTGGCGGTGGTCGCCGCGGTGGTCCTGATCATCGTGTGCGCCTCGGTCGGCCAGGCCTTCACCACGCACCTCGGCAACAAGGTCCGTACGCACATCAGCTGGTCACCGGCCCGGGCCATCGACGCCGTCGGCGGCGCCCTGGTGAACGTCCTGGCCATGCTGCTGGTCGCCTGGCTCATCGGCTCCGCGCTCGCCACCACGACCACGCTGCCCAGCCTCGGCCGTGAGGTGCGCTCCTCCCGGGTGCTGCTGGGGGTGGCGCAGATCGTGCCGCGCGAGGCCGACAACTGGTTCGCCGACTTCAGTTCGGTGCTCGCGCAGAACGGACTGCCCCAGGTCTTCTCGCCGTTCGGCAACGAGCCCATCACCGCCGTCCCCGCCCCCGACCCGGCGCTCGCCGACAGCGCGGTCGTCGGCCGCGCGCGGCGCAGCATCGTCAAGGTCGTCGGCACGGCACCGAGCTGCGGCAAGGTGCTCGAGGGCACCGGCTTCGTCTTCGCCCCGCACCGGGTGATGACCAACGCCCACGTCGTCGGCGGCGTGGACAACCCGACCGTGCAGATCGGCGGCGAGGGCCGGGTGTACGACGGCAAGGTCGTGCTCTACGACTGGCAGCGCGACATCGCGGTCATCGACGTACCGTCCCTGGACGCGCCCGCGTTGTCCTTCAGCGGCACCGACGCCGACTCGCGCGACGACGCCATCGTCGCCGGCTTCCCGGAGAACGGCGGCTTCGACGTGCGTGCCGCCCGGGTGCGCGGGCGCATCCCGGCCTCGGGCCCGGACATCTACCACCGGGGCACCGTCGAGCGCGACGTCTACTCGCTGTACACACTGGTCCGCCAGGGCAACTCCGGCGGACCGCTGCTCACCCCCGAGGGGAAGGTGTACGGCGTGGTGTTCGCCAAGTCCCTCGACGACGCGGACACCGGCTACGCCCTGACGGCGGACGAGGTCCAGCCGGACGTCCGGGCCGGGCGTACGGCGAGCCGGCAGGTCGACACCGAGGGCTGCGCCCTGTAGGTCCTGCGGGGAGCGGCCGGCCGGACGGTGCCGGTCGGCCGTGTGCGGACAGCCGTGTGCAGCCGTGTGCGGTCGGCCGCGCGCGGTCAGTCGCGGGTATGCCTCAGCCGGGCGCCCACCCAGCGGGCGCGGCGCCTGAGGATGTGGGGAATGCCGAGTCGGGAGCCTCCGGACCCGTGGTCCGGGGCCTGCGTCCCGGTGGTGACCCGCGCCCTGTTGGCGCGGCGGTCGCGTGACACGTCACGGTAGTCGTGCGTCCAGCCCATACCGAGCTGTCTGCCCGGGCTCCATGGTCGGTAACCGCCTGCCGCTCCATCAGTTGGCCTATGCGCCCGGCATTTGGCTGATGGTCATACTGGATCAACGGTCCGGTTCGGGGTCCTGCAGCCAGTTGACCAGTTCGGCGGAGAACGCCGCGGGGTCCTCCTCGTGGGGGAAGTGCCCCAGCCCGTCGAAGAGCCGCCAGCGGTACGGCGCCTCCACGTACTCGCCGCTGCCCGCGGCGTGCCGGGCCCGCATCGCCGGGTCGAGCGAACCGTGCAGGTGCAGCGTGGGCACCCGCACCGGACGCTTCATGCGCCGGTTGAACTGGAAGCCGTCCACCCGGGCCAGCGAGCGCACCATCCAGCGGTACGGCTCGATCGAGCAGTGCGCCGTCGAGGGGATGAGCATCGCCCGGCGGTAGGCGTCCACCGTCTCGTCCTCGGGCAGCCGGGGTCCCGACCAGTCCCGCAGCAGCCGTCCCACCAGCGCCGCGTCGTCCGCGACGAGTTGCCGCTCCGGGATGAACGGGCGCTGGAACCCCCACACGTAGCCGCCGGCCGCGCTGTGCCGCAGGTCC
This sequence comes from Streptomyces sp. NPDC111520, assembly GCF_055635295.1. Classification (NCBI taxonomy): domain Bacteria; kingdom Bacillati; phylum Actinomycetota; class Actinomycetes; order Kitasatosporales; family Streptomycetaceae; genus Streptomyces; species Streptomyces sp. NPDC111520. Next base: position 309,585 of record NZ_JBVKBW010000010.1, read on the forward strand.
GTCAGCATCGCCGAGCGCCAGCGCCGCGGATGCGGCATGGAGCACACCGCGAGCCGCCGGACGAGCTTGGGCCGCATCGCCGCCGCCGTCCAGGCCAGGTAGCCGCCGAGGTCGTGCCCGACCAGCGCGGCGTCCGGCTCGCCGAGCGAGCGGATCACGCCGGTGACGTCGAGCGCCAGGTTGGCCGGGTCGTAGCCGCGGGGCGTGCGGTCGCTGCCGCCCACCCCGCGCAGGTCCATCGCGACGGCACGGAAGCCCGCCTCGGCCAGCGCGGTCAGCTGGTGCCGCCAGGTCCACCAGAACTGGGGGAAGCCGTGCAGCAGCAGCACCAGGGGGCCGTCGCCGAGCTCGGCGATGTGGAAGCGGGCACCGTTCGCGGCGACGTCCCGGTGGGTCCAGGGTCCGTCGACGCGCACCGGGGAACTCTCAGCGACCGTCATGCCCCGAGCGTGTCACACCTTGGCCTCCACCGTGGCGCCCGATCCGTTGGAGGAGGCGCTGCGCGGGTGCGGCTTGACCCCCTGCAGCACCGCCGCGGTCTCCTTCGCGGAGGCGATGCTGCGCTCCGGCTTCTTGATCTTCTTGAACTTCGAGCGCGCCATCAGGCCCAGCAGGCCCGCCAGCACCAGGTAGGCACCGCCGACGATGAGGAACGACCAGGCGAGGCCCAGCCCCAGGTTGTGGATGCCGTACGCCGCCGCGAAGCTGAGCACCGGCAGCGAGAAGAGCGCCAGGATGCCGGCCGCTCCCACCGCTCCGCCGCCGATGCCGGCGCGCTTGACGTCCTGCCTCAGCTCCGCCTTGGCGAGGGCGATCTCCTCGTGGACCAGCTCGGACAGGTCCGCCGTCGCCGAGGCGAAGAGCTGACCGAGGCTGCGGCTTCCGTTGGGGCTCACGGTCACCCCCACGTTCACGGGCTCGTCCGCTCGGCTCATCGGGTCCTCCGTCGTCGTCATGGTGCGTCAGTCGTCATCCGGGGCAAACGGGTTACCCCCCGATCATGCCCGACTCATCCTCGCCGCTGCCCCCGGAGCGCGCCACTTCCGCGAGCCTGCGGTGCTCGGCCGCCTTCGCCTCGTGGATCGCCGCCATGCGCAGGTGGAACTCGGGGTTCGCCCACTCGTAGACGTCCGGGACGCCGTCCCGGTCCTCGTCGCGCTCCTCGTCCTCGCACATCCGCCGGTACCGGTCGTTGCGGAGTTTGAGCAGCACCGCGGCGAGGACCGCGGAGGTGAACGAGCCGATCAGGACGGCCGCCTTGACCTCCTCGGTCAGCACCTGGTCGCCCTCGAAGGCCAGTTCGCCGATGAGCAGGGAGACCGTGAAGCCGATCCCCGCGAGCGTGGCGACGGCCAGGACGTCGGGCCAGGCCAGGTCGGGGTTGAGCTCCGCCCGGGTGAAGCGTGCCGCCAGCCAGGTGCCGCCGAAGACCCCGACCGCCTTGCCGACGACCAGTCCCAGCACCACGCCCAGCGTCTCGGGACGGTGGAACACCTCGGCGACCGCGCTGCCGGCGATCGGCACCCCCGCGGAGAAGAGCGCGAACAGCGGCACCGCGAGTCCCGCCGAGAGCGGCCGTACGAGGTGCTCGATCCGCTCTCCGGGGGACCGCTCCTCGCCCTCCCGCCGGTGGCAGCGCAGCATCAGGCCCATCGCCACGCCCGCGATGGTGGCGTGCACCCCGCTGGCGTGCATGAGCGCCCAGTTGACCAGGGCGAGCGGCACGTACACGTACCACCCGCGCACCTCCTTGCGGAGCAGCAGCCGGAACAGGACGAGCCCGGCGACGGCCGGCGCGAGCGCGGCGAAGTTGATGCCCGAGGTGAAGAAGACCGCGATGATCAGGATCGCGAAGAGGTCGTCGACGACCGCCAGGGTCAGCAGGAACGCGCGCAGCGCGGACGGCAGCGCCGTGCCGAGCACGGCCAGCACCGCCAGGGCGAACGCGATGTCGGTCGCCGTCGGCACCGCCCAGCCCTGCAGGGAACCCCCGCCGACGGTGTTGACCACCGCGTACACGACCGCCGGCACGGCCATGCCGCAGAGCGCGGCGATGACGGGGAGCGCGGCCGCCGAAGGACGGCGCAGCTCACCCGCCACCAGTTCCCGCTTGAGCTCGATGCCCGCGACGAAGAAGAAGACCGTCAGCAGTCCGTCCCCGGCCCAGTGCCCCACCGACAGGTCCAGATGGAGCGACGCGGGCCCGAAGTGGAAGGCGACGGTGGACCGGTAGGAGTCACCCAGCGGGCTGTTCGCCCAGACCAGTGCCAGGACGGCGGCCACCAGCAGCATCACGCCGCCCACCGTCTCCGTCCGCAGCGCGTCGGCGACGAAGTTCCGTTCCGGGAGGGGCATCCGGCCCAGGAAGACGGAACGGCGGCGCTTGGTCGCGGTCACGGGGGCTGGACCTCCGGTCGGGTTCGGCATGGCTGATCACCTTGCCGACCAGACTTCCCGGCACGCCCCGATGCACTGTCGCGTTCTTTACGCGCTCAGCAGCTTACCGGCTCGGCGCCGGAGCCTCCGGCGTTTTTCACATTACGGACAATCGCCGGGCGTCGCAGGGGCGTCCGCAGGGGCGTCCGCACCGCCGTGAAACGGCGAAGAGGCCCCCGTGGGGGCCTCTTCGGTGCGGTGGCGGGGGTCGTCAGTCCTCGCTCGCGGCGGTCGGGAGCTTGGTCTGGATGAGGTCCATGACCGTGGAGTCGGTCAGGGTGGTGACGTCCCCCAGCTCCCGGTTCTCGGCGACGTCGCGCAGCAGACGCCGCATGATCTTGCCGGAGCGGGTCTTCGGCAGCTCGGCCACCGTGAGGATCCGCTTCGGCTTGGCGATCGGGCCGAGCGTCTTGGCGACGTGGTCGCGCAGCTCGGCGATCAGCTCCTCGCCGTCCTCGGCCGCGGCGGTGCCGCGCAGGATCACGAAGGCGACGATGGCCTGGCCGGTGGTCGCGTCGGTGGCGCCGACCACGGCCGCCTCGGCGACCTTCGGATGCGAGACGAGGGCCGACTCGACCTCGGTGGTCGAGATGTTGTGGCCCGAGACGAGCATGACGTCGTCCACCCGGCCCAGCAGCCAGATGTCGCCGTCCTCGTCCTTCTTGGCGCCGTCGCCGGCGAAGTAGCGGCCCTCGAAGCGGGACCAGTAGGTGTCCAGGTAGCGCTGGTCGTCGCCCCAGATGGTGCGGAGCATCGACGGCCACGGCTCGGTGAGGACGAGGTAGCCGCCGGAGCCGTTGGGCACCTCGTTGGCCTCGTCGTCCACGACGGTGGCGGAGATGCCGGGCAGCGGGCGCTGCGCGGAGCCGGGCTTGGTCTCCGTCACACCGGGCAGCGGGGAGATCATCATGGCGCCGGTCTCGGTCTGCCACCAGGTGTCCACGATCGGGCAGCGGCTGCCGCCGATGTGCTCGCGGTACCAGATCCACGCCTCGGGGTTGATCGGCTCGCCGACGCTGCCCAGGACGCGCAGCGAGGACAGGTCGAACTTGGCGGGGATGTCGTCGCCCCACTTCATGAAGGTGCGGATCGCCGTGGGGGCGGTGTAGAGGATCGTGACCCCGTACTTCTGGACGATCTCCCAGAAGCGGCCCTGGTGCGGGGTGTCGGGGGTGCCCTCGTACAGCACCTGGGTGGCGCCGTTGGCCAGCGGGCCGTAGACGATGTACGAGTGGCCGGTGACCCAGCCGACGTCGGCGGTGCACCAGTAGACGTCGGTCTCCGGCTTCAGGTCGAAGACGGCGTTGTGGGTGTAGGCGGTCTGCGTCAGGTAGCCGCCCGAGGTGTGCAGGATGCCCTTGGGCTTACCGGTGGTGCCGGAGGTGTAGAGGATGAAGAGCGGGTGCTCCGCCTCGAAGGCCTCCGGGGCGTGCTCCGCGGACTGCCGCTCGACGATCTCGTGCCACCACACGTCCCGGCCCTCGGTCCACGCGACCTCCTGGCCGGTGCGCCGGACGACCAGCACCTTCTCCACGCCGGCGGAGCGGCCGACCGCGTCGTCCACGGCGGGCTTCAGGGCGGACGGCTTGCCGCGGCGGTAGCCGCCGTCGGCGGTGATGACCAGCTTGGCGTCGGCGTCGGCGATGCGCGCGGCCAGCGCGTCGGCGGAGAAGCCGCCGAAGACCACCGAGTGCGCGGCGCCGACGCGGGCGCAGGCCAGCATCGCCACGACGGTCTCGGGGATCATGGGCATGTAGACGGCGACCCGGTCGCCGGCCGTGACGCCCAGCTCGGTCAGGGCGTTGGCGGCGCGGCTCACCTCGTCCTTGAGCTCGGCGTAGGTGATGGCCCGGCCGTCACCGGGCTCGCCCTCGAAGTGGATCGCCACTCGGTCGCCGTGGCCGGCCTCGACGTGCCGGTCGACGCAGTTGTAGGCGACGTTCAGGGTGCCGTCGGCGAACCACTTCGCGAACGGCGGGTTGGACCAGTCGAGGGTCTCGGTCGGCTCCTTCGCCCAGTTCAGCCGGCGGGCCTGCGCCGCCCAGAAGCCCAGTCGGTCGTCACCGGCCTGCTGGTAGGCCTCCGCGGTCACATTGGCACCGGCCGCCAGCTCGGCGGGCGGAGCGAACCGGCGCTCCTCCTTCAAAAGGTTGGCCAGGCTCTCGTTGCTCACGCCGTGCTCCTTCGCAGGGTGTCCTCTTGTGTCCCACGCCATAGCTCACCAGCCGGAGGGGCGGAATGACAAGGGTTCGCCGCAAATATTGGTTTAGACCTGTCGCGGTGCGGCGCCCCTGCACGGGTCCGGCCCGCCGGCGGGTGCGCGGCGGGCCGGGAGGGTGGGCCGGTCGGTTGGACCGGTCGGGTGAGCCGCCGCTGCGGGCGGCCCGGTCAGACCGTGTCGAGCACTTCCGGCCGTACGGCGGCGAACGTGCCGCTCCCGGCGCCGAGGACGTAGGCCTGGGCCTCGGCGACGTGGAAGTACATCCCGTGCAGCTGCAGCGATCCCTCGGCCACCCTGCGGGCGACGCAGGCGTGGGCCATCAGGTGGTCGAGCTGCTGCACGACGTTGACCAGGCAGAGCCGTTCGAGCTCGTCGGCCACCGGGCGGTCGGCGAGAGCGACCTCTCCGCGGCCGAGCCGGCCGATCCGCTCCAGCCGGGCGAGGCTCGGGCGGCCGTGGCGCAGCCAGCGGGCCAGCGGGGTCTGCGCCCCCGGCTCGTGGCCCGCCCCGCTGAGCAGCGCCTGCATCGCGCCGCACCCGGAGTGCCCGCACACCGTGATGCTGCCGACCTTCAGCACCTCCACCGCGTACTCGATCGCGGCGCCCACCGAGTCGCAGGAGGCGTCGGCGCCGGGCGGCGGCATCAGGTTGCCCACGTTGCGCACGGTGAACAGGTCGCCGGGCCCGCTGGAGGTGATCATGCTCGTGACCAGGCGGGAGTCGGCGCAGGTGAGGAAGAGCTGGGTGGGCCGCTGCCCCTCGCGGGCGAGCCGCGCCAGTTCGTCCCTGACCAGGGGCGCGGTGTTGCGCTGGAAGGCGCTGAGCCCGCCCACCAGCTGCCCGGCGGCACCCGCCTCCGTGCCCGGCTTGGTGCAGTGGTGGTTGCGCCACGGCGTCCAGGGGCGGCAGGCGTGCGTGCTGGAGGGGACCGCGATCGGTGTGCCCGACCGGCCCGTGAGGGTCGCCCAGCCGCCGCGCGCCCGGTGGCCGTCGCACCAGTGCTGCAGCGACTCGTAGGCGGCGTGGTCCATGAAGGAGCCGTCCAGGGTGATGACGGCGCTGGCGTCGTCCGGCACCTCCGCCAGCGCCCGGGTCAGCCGGGGCACCGCGAGGAAGGTCAACTGGCCGCGTACGTGCACCTGGTGGACGCCGGACTCCTTGTTCACCGTGATCCGGGTGTGCGTCAGCCGGCGCAGGGAGAGGAAGACGGCCACCGTGATGCCGGTCATCACCCCCTCCAGCACGCCGAGCAGCAGCACCGCGCCGAGCGTCGCCGCGTAGACCGGGAACTCCCGGTGCCGCTGCACGTGCTTGATGTGCGCGAAGCTCACCATCTTCATCCCGACCACCATCACCAGGGCGGCGAGGGCGGCGAGCGGGATGTGCTCCAGCAGCCCCGCCAGCAGCCCGGCACACAGCAGCACCCACACCCCGTGCAGCACCGTGGACCGGCGCGTCCGCGCGCCCGCGGCCACGTTGGCCGAGCCGCGGATCGCGCCGCCGGCCACCGGCAGCCCGCCGAGCAGGCCGGAGAGCACGTTGGACGTGCCCTGCCCGAGCAACTCCTTGTTCAGGCGGGCCGGGACGGCGTCCCCGGGCGCACCGCGCCCGGAGCGGATCTTGTCGATCGCGACCGCCGACAGCAGCGACTCCATGCTCGCGACGAGGGTGACGGTCAGGACGGCGGCGGCGATACCGAGCACCGGTCCGTGCGGCAGCCCGGGCAGCGCCACCGCGTGCCAGGCGGGCAGGTCGACCCGCGGCACCACGATGGGGACGCCGACGGCGGTCGCGGCGGCGATGGCGGCGAGCGGCGCCGGGACCGTGCGCAGCGCCCTGCCGGCCCGTCCGGGAAGGCGCGGCCAGCCGACCAGTACGACCACCGTGACCGCCGCGATCAGCAGCGCGCCGGGGTGCGGGGACGACAACTGCTGGGGCAGGGCCGCCAGATTGGCGAGCGCCGAGCTGTCGGGGTTGGCGCCGAGCACGACATGGAGCTGGGCGAGCGCGATGGCGGCGCCGATGCCCGCCAGCATGCCGTGCACGATCGCCGGGCTGACGGCGAGCGCCGCCCGGGCCACCCTCAGGGTGCCCAGGGCGAGTTGGGCGAGTCCGGCCAGCACGGTGATGGCGCAGGTGGTGCGCCAGCCGTAGCGCTGGACGAGCTCGGCGGTGACCACCACCAGGCTGGTGGCGGCGCCGCTGACCTGGAGCGGCGCGCCGCCCATCAGGCCCACGACGATGCCGCCGACGGCGGCGGCGATCAGCCCCGACTGCAGCGGGGCGCCGGTGGCCAGGGCGATGCCCAGGGACAGCGGGACGGCGATCAGGAAGACGGTGATCGAGGCCGAGAGGTCGTGCCGCCAGACGGCGGTGTTCCCTTCCTCGGCGGCGGGCGGTGGGGGCAGATCCCGCGGTGGGGTCTGCGACTGCTGCGTCTGCGGTTCTGGCGTGGCGTGCATGTTCCCGTCTCCTCCGGGGCGGCGCGGCTGCGTCCGGCTGGTGCGCGTACGCGGTCGTGGTCACGGCTGTTGCGGCGGGTGCTGTCGGCCTTTGAAAGTAACGGAATGTGATTGCTTGATTACTCTCAAGAGTCGGTAAATGGAGAGTAATGCAGACATAGGGCCCGTGGATCGGGATTCGCCCGAACGGGCGAACGATTACCCGGTGAGGGTGAACCGTTCGCCCAGGACGAAGCCGGGGTCGACCTGCGAGGCGAGGTCCGCGCCGGTCCGTGCGTTGCCCCAGCTCTCCGCGTTCTTGAGGTGGAAGTGGACCATCTGGCGGGTGTAGCGCTCCCAGTCCCGCCGCTCGTACGAGGCGTCCACGGCGTCGCGCATCGACCGCAGCGCCGCGCGGTTGGGCTCCTCCAGTTCCCCGAACCGCGGCGGCCGGCCCTTCTCCATGGCCCGGACCCAGTCCGAGTGCCCGACGGTGACCAGCAGGTCGTCACCGACGTGCGCGCGCAGGAAGTCCACGTCGTCCGGGCCCTGCACCTTGTTGCCGACGACGTGCAGGGCGACCCCGAAGTCCCGGGCGTACTCCTTGTACTGGCGGTAGACCGCCACTCCCTTCCGGGTCGGTTCGGCGACCAGGAACGTCATGTCGAAGCGGGTGAACATGCCGGAGGCGAAGGAGTCGCTGCCGGCCGTCATGTCGACGACGACGTACTCCCCGCGGCCGTCGACCAGGTGGTTGAGGAACAGCTCCACCGCCCCGACCTTGGAGTGGTAGCAGGCCACGCCCAGGTCGGACTCCTGGAAGGGACCGGTGACCATCAGCCGCGCCTCGCCGACGTCGAGCGCGACGGGCCGGGCGCAGGCGGCGTAGACCGGGTTGTCCCCGGTGATCCGCAGCAGGCGGGAGCCCTCGCCGGGCGGGGTGGTCTTGATCATCGTCTCCGCGGAGGCGATCCGCGGGTTGACGCCGCGCAGGTACTCCTTGATCTGCGGGAGGTGGGCGCCCATCGCCGGGAGGGCGGCGGCCTCCTCCTCGTCGAGGCCGAGCGCCGGGCCGAGGTGCTGGTTGATGTCGGCGTCGACGGCCACGACGGGGACGTGGGCGGCTGCCAGGTGACGGATGAAGAGGGAGGACAGCGTGGTCTTGCCGCTGCCGCCCTTTCCGACGAAAGCGATCTTCATGTTCGTTAAGCGTAGTGACGGCGCCGCCCTCCAGCGGCCTCCGGCGCGGGAGTTCACCCGTCGGTGGACATCGGGGTGGCTCGGGGCCCGCCTGCGGGCCCGTGTCCGGGCCCCGGGCGGGGCCCCACCCGGGACGGCGCGGACGCGCGCGGTGCGCGTGACGATGCCCACTCGCCCACCGGCGCCCCGCCGGGGGTGCGTAGGGTCGTGGGTATGGGTACGACAGCTGATCCGCTCGCCGTCCTCGGTTCGCTCCCCGGTGTCACCGAGTCGGTGGACTCCGTTCGAAAGGCCGTGGACCGGGTCTACGGGCACCGGGTGATGCGCCGCCGCTCCGAAGAGGTGTCCTCGGAGGCGGCGCTGCGCGGCGCCCGCGGCTCCGCGGCGCTCGCCGGGGCCGACTGGGCGCTGGAAGAAGTGCGCAGGCGCAGCGACTTCTCCTCCGACGAGGAGTCGCGCGCGGTGGGCGCCGCGCTGCGGCTCACCGCCGAGTCCGGCCAGTTGCTCTCCGTCTGGCGGCAGTCGCCGCTGCAGGCGCTGGCCCGGCTGCACCTGGTCGCGGCCGGCGGCGTCTCGCCGGACGAGACGGTCGGCCGCCCGCGGCAGGCGGGCGAGAAGGTCGAGGAGCCGCTCCTGGACGTCGCCGAATTCCCGCTGCCCGAACCGGCGGAGGTCGTCGCGCGGCTCGACGGGCTCGCCGGCCTGCTGCTGTTGGGCAGTGAGGCGCCGGCGCTGGTCGTCGCCGCGGTCGTGCACGGCGAACTGCTGTGCCTGCGGCCGTTCGGCTCGTACAACGGTCTCGTGGCGCGCGCCGCGCAGCGCGTCGTCCTCGTCGGGAGCGGTCTGGACCCCAAGTCCATCTGCCCGGCGGAGGTCGGCCACGCCGAACTCGGGCGCGCGGACCACCTGAAGGCGCTGCGGGGCTACGCCTCCGGCACCCCTCAGGGCATGGCCGCCTGGATCACGCACTGCGGGCAGGCCGTGGGCCTGGGCGTACGGGAGAGCGTGGCAGTCTGCGAGGCCCTGCAGCGCGGCGCCGCCTAGGCCTAGGACGCCGGGCAGGCGCCGCCCGCGGGATCCGTGGGGTCCGTGGGGCAGGGCGGCGCGGGATGCGTGGACACAAAGATGCGGCGGCACCTCGCGGGTGCCGCCGCTGGCATGACCGTCGGGTTACCAGGCGTGCACGATGTTCGCCCATCAGGTCGGGAACTTTGCCCGTCACCTGGTGCGGCCGGCCCGGTCAGCGGGTCTGCGTCGCGTGGGTTCCCAGCTGTCATGCTCGGTCCGTGGGGCCTGATTCGACGGGGTTCCTCGCGGAAGTCCGTGGTCTCGCGGGCCGTAAGACCTTTGTACTGCACCTTCGGGAGAACCGGAACCCCTCGCCACGGTTCTTTGCATACCGGGCCGGGTCGGTGCCTTCTTCTCGAAAGGTGCAATCGGGTCCACATCAGGACAGGACGAGCCTGCGCCGCCGCGCCGCGTACCAGACCAGGCCCGCCGTGGCGGCGGCGGCGCCGACCGCGGCCAGCGCCAGGACCGGCCCCGAGGGCATCGTGAGCGCGGGCACACGCTGGTGCAGCCGGACCGGCCGGCTGAAGGTGAGCGTCGGCCATTCGCGTGACGCCGCCTCCCTGCGCAGCCCGCGGTCGGGGTTGACCGCGTACGGGTGGCCGACGGACTCGAGCATCGGGACGTCGGTCACCGAGTCGCTGTAGGCGAAGGAGCGCTTGAGGTCGTAGCCCTCGGCCTCCGCGAGCTCGGTGATGGCCCGGGCCTTGGCGGGGCCGTAGACGTAGTGCTCGATCCGGCCGGTGTAGCAGCCGTCCTCGACGGCCATCCGGGTGGCGATGACGTGGTCCGCGCCGAGCATCTCGCCGATGGGCTCCACGACCTCCGCACCCGAGGCGCTGACGATGACGACGTCGCGGCCGGCCAGGTGGTGCTCCTCGATGAGCGAGGCGGCCTCGTCGTAGATGATCGGGTCGATGAGGTCGTGGAGGGTCTCGGCCACGATCTCCCGCACCTGCTGCACGTTCCAGCCGCGGCACATGTCGGAGAGGTACTTTCGCATCCCCTCCATCTGGTCGTGGTCCGCGCCGCCGAGCAGATAGACGAACTGGGCGTACGCGGTCCGCAGCACGGTGCGCCGGTTGATGAGGCCGCCTTGGTAGAACGGCCGGCTGAACGCCAAGGTGCTCGACTTGGCGATCACCGTCTTGTCGAGATCGAAGAACGCGGCGGTGCGCGGCGACAGGTGGTTTTCCACGAGGACGAGCATAGGGACCCACCATTCGGCGTAAGCTCCTGCGCGTGGGTTTGCCTGAGAAGGCCTTCGGGTACACCATGGAAGTCACGGATCGTTCGCGACCGTGCTAACCCGGTCTGGCTCCTCCCCCCCCGAGTCGGACCGTGGGGACGACCCCCGCTCTCCCCCCCGGCGGGGGTCGTCGCATGTCCGGGGGCATTTTCAGGCCTTGAGTCCGAACGCGCCCGGCATGTGAACGGCCCCCCGCGGCTTCCGCGGGGGGCCGGTTCTCTTTCCCGCGCGACTACGTTGAGTGACGGATCGCATTCGTTGCGCTGTGCGGTGGAAGCCACTCGTGCGGGTGGCGGAGATATCCACAACAGCCTGGTTATCCACTGATTCCCACCAAGATCATCAAATTTCGGCGACTCGCGAGACTCTGGCGGCAAATGCCGCGCCGGAGATGTGTCCGGTGCATGTGCCGGATACCGACGGCACGGGTCGGAACGAGCGAGGGGGCGTCGTGGTCGCCGAATCATTCAACGGTGAAACAAATGGAGCGCGTGAAGGGCGGGTGTCCGCGCGGGCATCGGGACGGCCGCGCGGAAAGGACGATCAGGGCGGCGGCCCGCTCATCGTCACCGAGGACGGGGCCCTCCTGGACGACCTGCTGCGGCTGTGCGCCGCCGCGGGCGCGGAACCGGAGGTCGCCTTCGGGGTCCCGCCGGCGCCGGGCAGTTGGGAGGCCGCGCCGCTGGTGCTGGTCGGGGCCGCGGACACCCGCCGCGTGCCGGGTACGGCGCGCCGCCGCCGGGGGGTGCTCCTCGTCGGCCGGGATCTGGACGATCCCGACGTGTGGCGCCGCGCCGTGGACGTCGGCGCCGAGCACGTCGCCTTCCTGCCCGACGCCGAGACATGGCTGGCCGACCGCATCGCCGACGTCGCGGAGGGCGCCGGGGAGCCGGCCCTGACGATCGGGGTCGTCGGCGGCCGAGGCGGCGCGGGGGCCAGCACCCTGGCCTGCGCGATGGCCGTCACGGCCGCACGCTCCGGGCGCCGCACGATGCTCGTCGACGCGGATCCGCTCGGCGGCGGGCTGGATGTGCTGCTCGGGGCCGAACGGGTGGGCGGACTGCGCTGGCCCGACCTCGCCGAGTCCCGGGGCCGGGTCAGCAGCGGGGCGCTGGAGGAGTCGCTGCCCCGGACGCACGCCCTGAGCGTCCTCAGCTGGGACCGCGGCGACACCGTCGTCATCCCGCCGCAGGCCATGCGGTCGGTGATGGGCGCCGCCCGGCGGCGCGGCGGGGTGGTGGTCGTCGACCTGCCGCGCCGGATGGACGAGGCGGTGGCCGAGGCGCTCGCCCAGATCGACGTGGGCCTGCTGGTCGTCCCCGCCGAACTGCGCGCGGTCGCGGCCGCCGGCCGGGTCGCCTCCCGGATGGCCATGGTGCTGCGGGATCTGCGGGTCGTCGCCCGGGGCCCCTTCGGCTCGGGGCTCACCGACGAGGCCCTCGCCGAGCTGGTCGGGCTCCCGCTCGCCGGCGAGCTGCCGCCCGAGCCCGGCCTGCCCGCCGCCCTGGACGGCGGCGAGGCGCCGGGCGGCAGCGGCCGGGGCCCGTTGTCCGGGTTCTGCTCGGCGTTCCTCACGGCGGCGCTGTCCGGCGGCGGGAGCGTGGCCGCATGAGCGCCGACGTCATGACCCCCGCCCTGCTCGACGCCGTACGTCTGCGGCTGGCCGCCTCCGGCGACGAGCCCACCCCGGCCGGCGTGGCCGCCGCGCTGCGGGCCCAGGGCCGGCTGCTCGGCGACACCGAGGTGCTCGACGTGGTGGCCGCGCTGCGCTCGGAGATGGTCGGCACCGGGCCCCTTGAGGGCCTGCTCGCCGAACCGGAGGTCACCGATGTGCTGGTGAACGGGCCCGACGAGGTGTGGGCCGACCGGGGCGCCGGGCTGGAGCGCACCGAGGTGCGGTTCGCGGACGCGTCGGCCGTGCGCAGGCTCGCCCAGCGGCTCGCCTCCGCGGCCGGCCGCCGGCTGGACGACGCCCGGCCCTGGGTGGACGCCCGGCTTCCGGACGGCACCCGGCTGCACGCGGTGCTGCCACCGGTGGTGGTCGGCGCTCCGTGCCTGTCCCTGCGGGTGGTCCGCACCCGTGCCTTCACCCTGGACGAACTGGTGGCCGCGGGCAGCATGGACGGCGGCACGGCCGCCCTCCTGCGTGCCGTGCTGGACGCCCGCCTGTCGTACCTGGTCTCCGGCGGCACGGGCTCCGGCAAGACCACGTTGCTGAGCTGCCTGCTCGGCCTCGTCCCGCCGGGCGAGCGCATCGTCCTCGCCGAGGACTCCGCGGAGCTGCGGCCGCGCCATCCGCACGTCGTCCGGCTGGAGACCCGGCCCGCCAACCAGGAGGGCGCCGGCCTGGTCACCCTGCGGGACCTCGTGCGGCAGGCGCTGCGCATGCGTCCGGACCGGCTGGTGGTCGGCGAGGTGCGCGGGCCCGAGGTGCTCGATCTCCTGGGAGCGCTCAACACGGGCCACGAGGGCGGCTGCGGCACCGTCCACGCCAACGCCGCGGGTGATGTGCCCGCCCGCCTGGAGGCGCTGGGCGCCGTGGCGGGCCTGGACCGGGCAGCACTGCACAGCCAGTTGGCCGCCGCCCTGTCGGTGGTGGTGCATCTGGTGCGGGACCGCTCGGGCCGGCGCCGGGTCGCCGAGATCCACGTCCTGGAGCGCGGCCCCGACGGGATCGTCGGCACGGTCCCGGCCCTGTGCGGCGGTGAACGCGGCCCCGGGTGGGCCCGGTTGGCCGCGCTCTGCGAGAGGGCGCGGCCGTGAACGCCGTCGTGGTCCTCGCCGCCATGTGCGCGGGCGCCGCCGCGTGGGCGTTGTGCGCACGGGACGAAGTCCTGCGCAGGGCACGCACGTTGCTGAGTGGCGCCTCAGGGGCCCGTGGGGCGCCTGGTGGACTCCTGGGGCCCGGAGACCTCGAAAGCCGCCTCAACGGGCTGCTGGAGCCGTTCCGGGTGCGGTTCGGCTGGCGACTCGGCCGCGAAGTGCTTTTCCTTCCGGGCGGGTTGGTCGTGGCCCTGGCCGCCGGATCGGTGCTTCCGGTCCTGCTCGGAGCGGCCGCCGTGCCGTTCGCCGGGCGGTGGCTGCGCGGGCGGGAACGGCGTGCCGAGGCGGAACGGCGGGCCGTGGCGGTGGGCGCGTTGTGCGCTGCGGTCGCCGGCGATCTGCGGGCCGGACTGGCCCCGTCCGCCGCGCTGGCCGGTGCGCTCGGCCGTGAGGGCTGGGCGGAGTGCCCCGGCCTGTCGGACGCCGCGCTGCCGCTGCTCGCCGCCGCCCGTTTCGGCGGTGACGTGCCGGCGGCACTGCGGGCGGCCGCCCGGCCGGCGGGCGCCGAGGGGCTCTCCGGTGTGGCCGCGTGCTGGCAGGTGGCCGTGGACGGCGGCGCGGGACTTGCGGACGGTCTGGACCGGATCGCGGCCGCCCTGCGCGCCGAACGCGACCAGCGCGAGGACCTGCGGGCCCAGTTGGCGGCGCCCCGTTCCACCGTGGCGCTGCTGGCCCTGCTGCCCGCCTTCGGGCTGGTCCTGGGCACCGGGCTGGGCGCGGATCCGCTCGGCACCTTGCTGCGCACACCCGCCGGGCTCGGCTGCCTGGCCGCCGGCGGGCTCCTGGAATGGGCGGGGCTCGCCTGGACCGCCCGCATCGTCCGCGCTGCGGAGGGCGGGTCATGAACGGCGAGGCCGTCCACAGGCTGGGGATCGTCGTGGCGTCCGTGGCCGCCGCCGTCTGTGCGGCTGCTGCCCTCGCCGCCGCACGGAGGGAGCGCGCCGCGCGGCGCAGGCTCCGGCTGCTCATGAGGGCGGCGCCGCCCAGGCGGCTCCGCCGATGGCCGGGTGCGGCCTCCGTCCGCAGCTGGACGCCGGTCGCCGGGGTCGCCCTGGGCGCGTTCGCCCTGATCGGCGGTGTCCCCGGCGCGGCGGCCGGGCTCGGCGCCGCGTGGGCGATGCGCCGCCGGCAGCGGCGGCCTCGGCCCGCGCAGCCCGGGGACCAGACCCGTGCCGCGCACCAACTGCCGCTGGCCGCAGATCTGATGGCCGCCTGCGTCGCCGCCGGGGCAGGGCCCCGCGAGGCCGCGGAGGCCGTCGGGCCGTCCCTCGGCGGGCCGCTCGGGGAGGCGCTCACCCGCGCCGCCGCCGAACTCCGGCTGGGCGGCGACCCCGCGCAGTGCTGGGGCCGGCTGGACCGGCTCGGCTGCCGGGAGCTCGCCCGGTGCCTGGAGCGCGCGACCACGACGGGAGTGCCGCCGGTCGAGGAGATCGCGCGTCTCGCCGCTGGGTGCCGGGCCGAACACGCCCGTTTCGGGGCGGCACGCGCGCGCCGCGCCGGAGTGCTGATCACCGCCCCACTGGGGCTGTGCTTCCTGCCGGCCTTCCTCCTCGTGGGGGTCGCGCCGGTGGTGATGGGGCTGGCGGGGGCGATCCTCGCCGGCACGACGAACTGAAGGGGGATCCCATGCGAGTCATGCGTTGTCTGAGGAAACTGAGCCGCCGGTGCCGCACCGGCGAGCGCGGGATGACCACGGCCGAGTACGCCGTGGGCACGCTGGCGGCCTGCGGTTTCGCGGCCGTGCTCTACAAGGTCGTCACCTCGGGCGCGGTCAGCTCCGCGCTCTCCGGGCTCATCAAGCGGGCCCTCGATGTGGCGTTCTGAACGCCGCCGCGACGCGGGCTACGTCACGGCCGAGGCCGCGGTGGTCATCCCGTCGCTGGTGTTCCTCACGGCGCTCCTGCTGTGGGGGATCGCCGCGGCGGCCGCGCAGATCCGTTGCGTCGACGCCGCGCGGGCCGGAGCCCGCGCGGCGGCCCGCGAGGAGCCCGACGCCGCGGTGCTGAGCGCGGCCCGCGCCGCGGCGCCCGCCGGGGCCGCCGTCTCGGTCCACCGGGGCGGCGACCTGGTCCGGGTCACGGTGGAGGCCCGTTCCCTGTCCCTGACCCTCCGCGGCGAGGCGGTCGCCGCCGCGGAGGGTCCGGGGGAGGGGCCGTGAGCCGGCGAAGGGACGACCGGGGTTCCGCGACGGTCTGGACGGCCCTTCTGGGGGCGCTGCTGGCGCTGGCCGCCTGCACCGTGCTGGCGTTCGGCGCCGCCGTCGCCGCACGCCACCGCGCGGGGGCCGCCGCGGACCTCGCGGCGCTGGCCGCCGCCGACCACGCCCTGCGGGGCAGCGCCGAGGCCTGCGCCGTGGCCGGGCGGGTGGCCGCGGCCCAGCACGCCCGGCTGGTGCGCTGCGCGGTCACCGGTGAGGTCGCCGACGTCACGGCCGCGGTCGGGCCCGCCCGGGTCCGCTCCCGGGCGGGGCCTCAGGACTCCGGATCGGGGGCGGGCGCCGACGCGGGTCCGGGCTCCGAAGGGCCCTCGGTCGCGAGGAGCACGTCGAGCAGACGGACCGCGGCCTGCTTGTCCAGCGGGTCGTTGCCGTTGCCGCACTTGGGCGACTGTACGCAGGACGGGCAGCCGAACTCGCACTCGCAGGAGGCGATCGCCTCGCGGGTGGCGGTGAGCCAGCTCCGGGCGGTCCGGAAGGCCCGTTCCGCGAAGCCCGCGCCGCCGGGATGGCCGTCGTACACGAAGACGGTCGGCAGCCCGGTGTCCTGGTGGAGCGGCACGGAGACGCCGCCGATGTCCCAGCGGTCGCAGGTGGCGAAGAGCGGGAGGAGGCCGATGGAGGCGTGCTCGGCGGCGTGGAGGGCGCCGGGCAGCTCCTCGGGGTGGATCTGCGCGGCATCGAGCTGATCGTCGGTGACCGTCCACCACACGGCGCGGGTGCGCAGGGTGCGGGGTGGCAGGTCCAGCTTGGTCTCGCCCATCACCTCGTTGGTGATCAGCCGGCGGCGGAGGAAGGAGACGACCTGATGGGTGACCTCGACGGAGCCGAAGTGGAGGCGGGCCTCGCCCCACTCCTCGACCCGGTCCTCGTCGAGCACGGAGATCGCCGTGGTGTCGCGGGCCATCGTCGAATACGGCGGGTCGGCCTGCTCCACGAGCGCGACGGAGTCCTCCAGGTCCAGGTGCCGTACGAGGTAGGTGCGGCCCTGGTGCAGGTGGACCGCGCCCTCGTGGACGGCGGTGTGCGCGGCGCCCGCGTCGACGGTGCCGAGCAGGCGCCCGGTCCCGGCCTCGACCACCTGGACGGGCTTGCCCCCCTCGCCGCGGATGTCGGTGAGGTCGGCCGCCCGCTCGCGCCGCGTCCAGTACCAGCCGCCGGAACGCCGCCTCAGCAACCCGCGGCGCTCCAGCTGGGGCAGCAGCATCGCGGTCTCGGGTCCGAAGAGCTCAAGGTCCTCCTCGCCCAGCGGCAGCTCGGCCGCGGCGGCGCACAGGTGCGGCGCGAGGACGTACGGGTTGTCCGGGTCCAGCACCGTGGACTCCACCGGACGGCGGAAGAGGGCGTCCGGGTGGTGCACGAGGTACGTGTCCAGCGGGTCGTCGCGGGCGATGAGCACCGCCAGCGCCCCCTGACCCGATCGCCCCGCGCGACCCGCCTGCTGCCACAGGGAGGCCCTCGTGCCCGGGTACCCGGCCAGGAGGACGGCGTCGAGCCCGGAGACGTCCACACCCAGCTCCAGGGCCGTTGTGGAGGCCAGTCCGAGGAGCCGCCCGGTGTGCAGGTCGCGCTCGATCGCCCGGCGCTCCTGGGGCAGGTAGCCGCCGCGGTAGGCCGCGACCCGGCGGGTCAGCCGGCGGTCGATCTCGCCGAGGCGTTCCTGCGCGATGAGGGAGATCAGCTCGGCGGCCCGCCGGGAGCGCACGAAGGCCACCGTGCGGGTGCCGTCGAGCACCAGGTCCGTCAGCAGGTCGGCGGCCTCGGCGGTGGCCGTGCGGCGCACCGGGGCGCCGTGCTCCCCGCTGAGCTCGGTGAGCGGGGGCTCCCACAGGGCGAAGGCGACCTCGCCGCGCGGGGAGGCGTCCTCGGTGACCTCGGCGACGGGCACGCCCGTCAGCCGGGTCGCGGTCGCGCCCGGGTCGGCGGCGGTCGCGGAGGCGAGGAGGAAGACGGGATCGGCGCCGTAGCGGGCGCAGACACGCCGCAGCCTGCGTATGACCTGGGCGACGTGCGAGCCGAAGACGCCCCGGTAGGTGTGGCACTCGTCGATCACGACGTAGCGGAGCTGCCGGAGGAAGGAGGACCACCGCGAATGGCCCGGCAGGACACCCAGATGGAGCATGTCGGGGTTGGTGAGCACGTACGTGGCGTACTGGCGGACCCACTCGCGCTCCTCGAACGGCGTGTCGCCGTCGTAGACGGCCGCGCGGACCGCCTTGCCCAGCGGGGCGGCGAGCTCGGCCACGGCACGCCGCTGGTCGGCCGCCAGGGCCTTGGTGGGCGCGAGGTAGAGCGCGGTGGCGCCCCGGCCGTTCGGCGCCTCGGAACCGTCCACGAGGGCGCTGAGGACCGGCACGAGGTACGCCAGGGACTTGCCGGAGGCCGTCCCCGTGGCGACCACCGCGGAGGTGCCGGCGAGGGCGTGGGCGGCCACTTCGGCCTGGTGTTCCCACGGCCGTTCGATGCCGCACGCGCGGACCGCGTCGATCACCTCCGGGCGGATCTGATCAGGCCAATCGGCATGGCGACCCGCCCGTGGGGGCAAGTGCTCCGTATGGGTGATGCGCGCGGCCCTGCCCGCCCCCGTGGCAAGCCGCTCCAGGAGGGCGACGGGGGAGGTGCGGCCGTGCGCCGACTGCGGAAGATGATCCTGAGCCATCGGCACTCAGTGTGTCACTGGCATGACGGACAATCGCCGTAAGGCGTCGTGCATGCCCGCTGGTAAGTGATTGAATGCCATCGCGGCTGCCGATCCATGGGGGGCGACCGCTCGATGCAAGGTGCTGGAGGATCCGTGGACCTGTCCCTGTCGACTCGAACCGTCGGCGACCGTACGGTCGTCGAGGTCGGCGGCGAGATTGATGTGTACACCGCTCCCAAGCTGCGCGAGCAGCTGGTGGAACTCGTGAACGACGGTAGCTACCACTTGGTCGTGGACATGGAAGGCGTGGACTTCCTGGACTCGACCGGGCTGGGCGTGCTGGTCGGCGGGCTCAAGCGGGTTCGCGCGCATGAAGGCTCGCTGCGCCTGGTGTGCAACCAGGAGCGCATTCTCAAGATTTTCCGTATCACCGGCCTGACCAAGGTGTTCCCCATCCACACCTCGGTCGACGAGGCCGTCGCGGCGACCGACTGACGTTCGGCGCCGGACCGTGGGGCTCCGGGCGACGCCGACGCCCGGGCCCCTGTCTTGCCCGCCCACAGGCACGAGGGGGAGGCCATGCCCACCGTAGAACTGCTCTTCAGCGCACTGCCGGAGCACGTCCGCACCGCACGACTGGTGGCGGCTGCGGTAGCCCGCAGGGCAGGGGTGGACGAGGCCGTCCTCGACGAGGTCCGGCTCGCCGTCGGTGAGGCGTGCAGCCGGGCCGTCGGCCTGTACCGCAGCAGCGGTGCGGACCGCCCGGTCCGGGTGGTGCTGACCGAGGAGGAGAAGAAGTTCTCCATCGAGGTCGGCGACAAGTCCCCCGAGGCGGACGACCGCCCCGCGGACGCCGCCAGTGTGCCCTCGGCGCGTGGCGACAGCCCCGCCGAACACCCCGAGCCGCTTCCCGACGGCTCGTCGTCCTCGTCCGACTCCTCCGAGGCGGAGGACGAGGGCCAGATGGGTCTGGCGGTCATCAGTGGCCTCGTCGACGACGTCGAGGTCTTCTCGGGAGAGTACGGCGATGTCATCCGGATGAGCTGGCCGCTGAACCCGGCCGCGCTCTCCTAGCCGCTCCGCCCCCCTCACGCGCTCCTGCCGAGCAGCCTGCGAGCTTCCGCCGCAGGTCAGCTCGGCGTGCCCGCGTTCACCCGGTGGTTGATCCACTTACACGGTGACTGTTCACCTTTTCCGGTGATATCTGTGGGCGATCTCCTTTGCTATATCCCCGGCCTCGGCGAATTTCGTTTCCTGCGCCCTG
The DNA here is from genome assembly GCF_055635295.1 of Streptomyces sp. NPDC111520. NCBI lineage: Bacteria > Bacillati > Actinomycetota > Actinomycetes > Kitasatosporales > Streptomycetaceae > Streptomyces > Streptomyces sp. NPDC111520. The sequence goes on from NZ_JBVKBW010000010.1 coordinate 329,143, forward strand.
TTTTGATCTAGTTCGGCTCCCTACAATCCGTCCATCTTTGCTCAGCCCACAAGCCTGAGCGTCGCGGCTGCTAAGTCGCCGGAGCCGCGCGCCCACGTGCCAAACGTCAAGGAGGACGAATGGCGGGGCCACTCACCCCTCACCTGCAGGACATCGCTCAACCCCTGGCCGCATCACCCGTACTGACGGACGGCAACCGCAATCTCGTGCTCGTCATCGCCGCCGTGGCGCTGGCCGCACTCGTGCTCGCCGTGGTGCTGGTACGTCAAGTGCTCAGTGCCGACGAGGGCACCGACAGCATGAAGAAGATCGCGGCTGCCGTGCAGGAAGGCGCGAACGCCTACCTCGCACGGCAGTTCCGCACCCTGGGAGTCTTCGCGGTCGTCGCGTTCTTCCTGCTCATGCTGCTGCCCGCGGACACCACGTCGCAGCGCATCGGCCGAAGCGTGTTCTTCCTGGTGGGCGCCGGATTCTCGGCGGTCACCGGCTACATCGGCATGTGGCTGGCGGTGCGCAGCAACGTCCGCGTGGCCGCTGCCGCACGAGCCGCGACCCCGGCGCAGGGTGAGCCCGCGGCCGACCTGACGACCGTCTCGCACCACGCGATGAAGATCGCCTTCCGCACCGGTGGTGTGGTCGGCATGTTCACGGTGGGCCTGGGTCTGCTGGGCGCCTCCGTCGTCGTGCTGGTCTACAAGGCCGACGCGCCCAAGGTGCTGGAGGGCTTCGGTTTCGGTGCGGCGCTGCTCGCCATGTTCATGCGTGTCGGCGGCGGCATCTTCACCAAGGCCGCGGACGTCGGCGCCGACCTGGTCGGCAAGGTCGAGCAGGGCATCCCCGAGGACGACCCGCGCAACGCCGCCACCATCGCGGACAACGTCGGCGACAACGTGGGCGACTGCGCCGGCATGGCGGCCGACCTATTCGAGTCCTACGCCGTCACGCTGGTGGCCGCGCTGATCCTCGGCAAGGTCGCCTTCGGCGACTCCGGCCTGGCCTTCCCGCTGCTGATCCCGGCGATCGGCGTGCTCACCGCGATGGTCGGCATCTTCGCGGTGGCCCCCCGCCGCAAGGACCGCAGCGGCATGACCGCCATCAACCGCGGCTTCTTCATCTCCGCGGTGATCTCGCTGGCGATGGTGGCCGTCGCGGCGTTCGCGTACCTGCCCTCGACGTACGCAGAGCTGGCCAACGTGCCGGGCGACATCGCCTCGCACGGCGGTGACCCGCGCATCCTCGCGCTGGTCGCGGTCGCCATCGGCATCGTGCTGGCGGCGCTCATCCAGCAGCTCACCGGCTACTTCACCGAGACCAGCCGGCGTCCGGTGCGCGACATCGGCAAGACCTCGCTGACCGGTCCCGCCACGGTGGTCCTGTCCGGCATCTCCGTCGGCCTGGAGTCCGCGGTGTACTCGGCCGTCCTCATCGGCCTCTCCGTGTACGGCGCCTTCCTGCTGGGCGGCGCCTCGATCTGGCTCGCCCTGTTCGCGGTGGCGCTGGCCGGCACCGGCCTGCTCACCACCGTCGGCGTGATCGTCGCCATGGACACCTTCGGCCCGGTGTCCGACAACGCGCAGGGCATCGCCGAGATGTCCGGCGACGTGCACGGCGAGGGCGCCCAGGTGCTCACCGACCTCGACGCGGTCGGCAACACCACCAAGGCGATCACCAAGGGCATCGCCATCGCGACCGCCGTGCTCGCGGCGACCGCGCTGTTCGGTTCCTTCAAGGAGGCCGTCGACACCGCGGTGCGGGAGGCGAACATCTCCGCAGGCGACCTCAGGTGGCTGGACCTGGACATCTCCCAGCCCAACAACCTGGTCGGCCTGCTGCTCGGTGCGGCCGTCGTCTTCCTCTTCTCCGGACTGGCCATCAACGCGGTCTCCCGGTCCGCCGGGGCCGTGGTCTTCGAGGTGCGCCGGCAGTTCCGCGAGCGGCCCGGGATCATGGACTACACCGAGAAGCCCGAGTACGGGCGCGTCGTCGACATCTGCACCAAGGACGCGCTGCGCGAGCTGGCCACCCCCGGTCTGCTCGCCGTGCTCGCCCCGATCGCCGTGGGCTTCACGTTCGGCATCGGCGCGCTAGGCTCGTACCTCGCCGGGGCCATCGGCGCGGGCACCCTCATGGCGGTCTTCCTGGCGAACTCCGGCGGCGCCTGGGACAACGCCAAGAAGCTCGTCGAGGATGGTCACCACGGCGGCAAGGGCAGCGAGGCCCATGCCGCCACGGTCATCGGCGACACCGTCGGCGACCCCTTCAAGGACACCGCGGGTCCGGCCATCAACCCGCTGCTCAAGGTCATGAACCTGGTGGCGCTGCTGGTCGCCCCCGCGGTGGTCCAGTTCTCCTACGGTGACGACGCCAACCTCGGCGTGCGGATCGGCGCCGCGGCCGTGGCGATCCTGGTCATCGTGGTCGCCGTCTACATCTCCAAGCGCCGCGGCATCGCGGTCGAGGAGGACGAGGGCGTCGACACCGGCCAGGACGACGGCCAGAGCACCAAGCGGTCGGCCGACCCGAACGCCACGGCCACGGTCTGACGTAGTGTGAGCTCATCCAGATACGGCGGCGGGCGTCATCCTCCGGGGTGGCGCCCGCCGCCTTCGCCCACGTCAGATGCATCACCCCGTTCTTGGTTCATAAGGGGCAATAGTGGGCACATCGAGCGGAAGCGATGTGGCCCGTGGACAGGAGCCGTGTAGGTTCCGGGGCCGTGAAGAACAAACTCGCGGCTGCGCTGTCCGTCACGGCTGTGATCCTCGCGACGGGGTCGCTGTCGGGATGCGGCGACGGCAACAAGGAGCTCGACGCCTGGGCGAAGACGGTCTGCGACCAGGCCTCCGCACAGGTCAAGAAGATCAACGACGCGAACACCCACATCAGCAACACCCCGAGCAACGCCACGCCGAAGGACGTCAGGAGCGCCGACTCCACGGCGTTCGGTCAGATCTCGGAGGCCTACAAGGCGCTCGCCGGAATCGTCGGCAAGGCCGGTGACCCGCCGGTCGACGACGGCGCCAAGCTCAAGCAGGACGCGGTCGGCGACCTCAACTCGCTGTCCACCGCGTACGCGAACCTGCGCAAGCAGGTCGACGCGCTGCCCGTCTCCAACCAGGCGAAGTTCGCCGACGGCCTCAAGAGCGTCTCCGACAGCCTGGCCAAGGTGAGCAAGAGCGGCGAGCAGGCCCTCGACACGCTGCGCCGCGGCGAGGTCGGCGAGGCGATGGCGAAGCAGCCCGGCTGCCAGGACTCCGGCGCCCAGCCCTCGAAGTCCTGACCGCCCGAGGGCGGGTGGGGCCCGCCGGGCGCCCCCTCCGGGGTGACAATGGCAGCGTGAGTACGCAGCCGCACCCGCAGCCCCTGCCCGCCCCCGACCGCGCCGGCCGCCTCCGCGACGCGTTGCGCGCCGCCGCCTTCACGGCCGACGGCTGCCTCGACCTGCTCGGGGCGACGGCCTACGCCGCGCTCTCGCGGGCGGAGACGGTGCCCGCCCTGCGCGCCACCCGCGGCGGCGGCCCGCTGGAGAGCCTGGTGCGGCTCTTCCTGCTGCAGCAGCCCGTACCGTACGACCAGCTGCGTGACGTGCTGCCCCTCGACGCGGCCCTGGACGACGGCTGGCTCGTCCGGGACGGCGACGAACTGCGGGCCACCGTGGACGTCCGCCCCTACGGCGGCGACGGCGGCGAGGACTGGTACATCGTCTCGGACCTCGGCTGCGCCGTGGGCGGCGCCAACGGCATCCGTACGACGCCCGGGGTGGACCGCGCGGACCTCGTGCTCGGGGTCGGCGGCGCCTCGACCACCCTCGCCGGGATCACCGTCCGCACGCCCGTGGCCCGCGCGCTGGACCTCGGCACCGGCTCCGGCATCCAGGCGCTGCACGCCTCCCGGCACGCCACCCGGGTCACCGCGACCGACGTCAACCCCCGTGCCCTGCACTTCACGCGACTCACCCTCGCCCTGTCGGGTGCCCCCGAGCCGGACGTCCGGCAGGGCAGCCTCTTCGAGCCCGTCGGCGACGAGCGCTTCGACCTGATCGTGTCCAACCCGCCCTTCGTCATCTCCCCGGGCAGCCGCTTCACCTACCGCGACGGCGGCATGGCCGGCGACGACCTGTGCCGCACCGTCGTGCGGCAGGCCGCCGGGCACCTCGCCGAGGGCGGCTACCTCCAACTGCTCGCCAACTGGGAGCACACCGAGGGCGAGGACTGGCGGGACCGGGTCGCCGGCTGGGTGCCCGACGGCTGTGACGCGTGGATCGTGCAGCGCGAGGTGCAGGACGTCACGCAGTACGCGGAGCTGTGGCTGCGCGACGGCGGTGACCACCTGGCCGGGCCGGATGCGTACGCCGCACGCTACGAGGAATGGCTGGACGCCTTCGAGCAGCGCAAGACCAAGGCCGTCGGCTTCGGCTGGATCACCGTGCGCAGGACCGGCTCGGACCGTCCCGTCGTCACCGCGGAGGAGTGGCCGCACCCGGTGGAGCAGCCGCTCGGACCGCACATCGAGGCGTGGTTCGGCCGGCAGGACTTCCTGCGGGCCCATGACGACGCGGCGCTGCTCGACGCGCGCTTCCGCCTTGCGGACGAGGTGGTGCAGGAGCAGGTGGGCCTGCCCGGTGCCGAGGACCCGGAGCACGTCGTCCTGCGGGCCAACCGCGGCATGCGGCGCGCGACGAGGGTGGACACGGTCGGCGCGGGGTTCGCGGGCGTCTGCGACGGGACGTTGACGGCCGGTCGGATCCTCGATGCCATCGCCCAGTTGCTGGGCGAGGACCCGGTGGTGCTGCGGGACCGTACGCCGGAGGCGATCCGGCTGCTGGTGGAGCAGGGCTTCATCGAGCCGGTGTGAGCGAACGCGACGGCCCGCCGCCGCGGAGCGGAGGCGGGCCGTCGCGTGGGTGGTCAGCGCAGGACGCGGCCCTGCGCGTCGGTGGGCGCGCTGCCGGCGATGCGCACGATGCCGTCGATGAAGCCCCACAGGCCGCCGGCGCCCAGGGTGACGACCGAGACGACCAGCTGCAGGATGCCGATCTTGGTGTGGCCGGTGTAGAAGCGGCCGATGCCGAGACCGCCGAGGAAGATGCCGAGCAGACCGGCGGCGACCTTGGACTTGTCCGACAGCGGCCGGCCCGACGGGTCGAGACCGAACGGGGCGTCAGTGGTGGGGGCGGGCGTGGCCATGGACGTGCTCCTCGTGCAACGGGGACGGTTCAGCGGGAGCGCGCGCATCGGTACGATCCGGCCCCCCGCGTCGGATTGGCTGAATCTTGGCATTAGAAATGGACATCTGTCGCTCTGATTAACAGACGTCACGGAACCGTGATCGCCGCGTTGTCAAACCGCGTTGCGTACGACGGCCCAGGTCACGGCGATCCCCAGGACCGCCATCTGCGCACGTCGTCCCAGCGTCGGCCGGTACGACCGGCCGCGCAGCCCCTCCGTCACCCACCGCGCGTACAGATAGAGGGGAAAGGGACTCGCCAGCAGCAGCAGCGCGTTGTCGTGGAAGGCGGCCGTGAGGTCGCCGTGCATCAGGTCGTAGACCATGCGGGTCGCGCCGCAGGCCGGACAGAGCAGCCCCGTCGCGAAGTTGAAGGGGCATCGGGGCAGCCAGTGCCCCGGCTGGTGCGGGTCCGTGCCGTACAGGTAGGCCGCGCCCGCCGCGCCCGCGAGCAGCGACGCCACGGGGGCCGTGGCCGGTCGCGCGGCCACGGCCCTGAGGCGGTCCCAGGTGGTCGGGGAGGTCATCGTCCTCAGCTGCGCAGGACGCGGCCCTGGGAGTCGGTGCGGTCGTTGCTCGTCAGGAAGAGGATGCCGTCGATCAGCGCCCAGACGCCGAGGCCGCCGCAGGTGAGGAGCTGCGCAATGCCGATGCCGACGTCACCCACGTAGAAGCGGCCGACGCCCAGGCTGCCCACCAGCAGCTGCAGCACGCCCGCCACGACCTTGGACTTGTCCGACAGCGGCCGGCCGTACATGTCGTATCCGTAGGGGGCGTTGGGGTCCCCGGTGTAGGCGCCCTGGGGGTAACCCTGTTGCGGATACCCCTGCTGGGGGTAGCCCTGCTGCGGGTAGCCGTAGCCGGGCTGCTGCCCGTAGCCGCCGGGGCCGGCCGGGGGCTGCTGCGGGTAGCCGTAACCGTCCTGCTTGGGCTGGCCGTACGGGTTGTTCGGGTCGGACATGGCGGGACTCCCCCTGAGGATACGTTCGCTGTATCCGGACATCTTGTCAGGCGAGTCAAGGCGGTCCGGGGGGAGCGAGCGGTGCGCAGCACCGGCAGGGAACGCCGGAGGGGAGAGCGACGGGACCGTGGGAAGGAGCCGCCGGGAGGGTTCGCAGCCGGGTCCGCCCGGGTCCGCCGGAGCCGGGCCGAGGGCGCGGGAGCGAAAGGAATCGGCCAGGCCCTTTCGGGCGGAGTTCACCGGGGGTTCTTCCCGAAGCCGCCCCGGCGTGCCACTCTCCGTGCCTGCGGGGGGCATCGGTCATGGAGCGCGAGAGGGATCCGGGGGCATGTACATGGAAACCGCGCCAGGGATCTTCGCCGGGACGGTGTTCGCGGTTTTCGGGGCAGCCCTCCTGGCCTGGACCGTCACCCGGTCGCTGAAGCACCTGCCGGTGGTCCAAGGAGGGGGCCCGGTCTCGGTCGCCGTGGCAGGTTTCTTCGGGGTCGTTTCGCTTCTTGTCGGGGTCTGGCTGTTCCTGATCCTCTGAGCTGGGCAAATCGGACATGGGCGGCAGTCCGTGCGGCAGACAGGACGCTTGTCGGGTTACCGTTCGAGTGGCGTTGCGGACTTTTCCCGTTTGACACGGGACCGGGATGTACGGTCACACTCCGCAGCGAGACCACCTTCGACCCGGAGAGAAGAGCGAAGTTGTCCCCGACCCGCGAGACCGCACAGGGCAGCGGCCGCCGACTCGTGATCGTCGAGTCGCCTGCCAAGGCGAAGACGATCAAGGGCTACCTCGGCCCCGGCTATGTCGTCGAGGCCAGCGTCGGGCACATCCGCGACCTCCCGAACGGGGCCGCCGAAGTGCCGGCGGAGTACAAGGGCCAGCCGTGGGCGCGGCTCGGCGTCAACGTCGACAGCGAGTTCCAGCCGATCTACGTCGTCAACGCGGACAAGAAGGCCCAGGTCAAGAAGCTGAAGGACCTGCTCAAGGAGTCGGACGAGCTCCTGCTCGCCACCGATGAGGACCGCGAGGGCGAGGCCATCGCCTGGCACCTGCAGGAAGTCCTCAAGCCCAAGGTCCCGGTCCGCCGGATGGTCTTCCACGAGATCACCAAGGACGCCATCCAGGAAGCCGTCCGCAACCCGCGCGAGCTGAACCAGACCCTCGTCGACGCCCAGGAGACCCGCCGCATCCTCGACCGCCTCTACGGTTACGAGGTCTCGCCGGTCCTGTGGAAGAAGGTCATGCCGCGGCTGTCGGCCGGCCGTGTCCAGTCCGTCGCCACCCGGCTCGTCGTCCAGCGCGAGCGCGAGCGGATCGCCTTCCGCTCCGCCGAGTACTGGGACCTCTCCGCGACCTTCGCCACCGGCCGGGCCGGTGACGCGACCGACCCGGGCACCTTCGGCGCCAAGCTCAGCTCCGTCGACGGCAAGCGCGTCGCCCAGGGCCGCGACTTCGGGTCGACCGGGCAGCTCCGCGAGGGCGCCGGCGTCCTCCACCTGGACGAGGCCGCCGCCCGCGCGCTCGCCGCCGCCCTGGAGAGCACGGCCTTCTCCGTCCGCTCGGTCGAGTCCAAGCCGTACCGTCGCTCGCCGTACGCGCCCTTCCGCACCACGACCCTGCAGCAGGAGGCCAGCCGCAAGCTCGGCTTCGGCGCCAAGGCCACCATGCAGGTCGCCCAGAAGCTGTACGAGAACGGCTTCATCACCTACATGCGTACGGACTCCACGACCCTGTCGGAGACCGCCATCGCCGCCGCCCGGGCCCAGGTCACCCAGCTGTACGGCGCCGACTACCTGCCGGACAGGCCCCGCGTCTACGCGGGCAAGGTCAAGAACGCCCAGGAGGCGCACGAGGCGATCCGCCCCTCGGGTGATCGTTTCCGCACCCCCGCAGAGACGGGCCTGACCGGCGACCAGTACCGCCTGTACGAGCTGATCTGGATGCGCACCGTCGCCTCCCAGATGAAGGACGCGGTCGGCCAGTCCGTCACCGTCAAGGTCGGCGGCCGCGCCGCCGACGGCCGGGACGCCGAGTTCTCCGCCTCCGGCAAGATCATCACCTTCCACGGCTTCATGAAGGCCTACGTCGAGGGCGCCGACGACCCCAACGCCGAGCTCGACAGCAGCGAGCGCCGGCTGCCCGCCGTCACCGAGGGCGACGCCCTCACCGCGCGGGACATCACCGCCGACGGCCACGCCACCAAGCCGCCCGCCCGCTACACCGAGGCCTCCCTGGTCAAGGAGCTGGAAGAGCGCGAGATCGGACGTCCGTCGACGTACGCGTCGATCATCGGCACCATCCTCGACCGCGGCTACGTCTTCAAGAAGGGCACGGCCCTGGTGCCGTCCTTCCTCTCCTTCGCCGTGGTCGGCCTGCTGGAGAAGCACTTCGGCCGGCTCGTCGACTACGACTTCACCGCGCGGATGGAGGACGACCTCGACCGCATCGCCCGCGGCGAGGCCCAGGCCGTGCCGTGGCTGCGCCGCTTCTACTTCGGTGAGGGCGAGACCCCGGTCGGCGGCGCCGCCGACGCGGGCAACGGCGACGGCGACCACCTCGGCGGCCTGAAGGAGCTGGTCGAGGACCTCGGCGCCATCGACGCCCGCGAGGTGTCCTCCTTCCCCGTCGGCAACGGCATCGTGCTGCGCGTCGGCCGCTACGGCCCGTACGTGGAGAAGGCCGCCGAGACCGAGGGCGAGCCCGGGCAGCGTGCCGACGTCCCCGACGACATGCCGCCGGACGAGCTGACCGTCGAGCTCGCCGAGGAACTGCTGGCCAAGCCCAGCGGCGACTTCGAGCTGGGCGCCGACCCGGAGACCGGCCGCCAGATCGTCGCCAAGGACGGCCGCTACGGCCCGTACGTCACCGAGATCCTGCCCGAGGGCACCCCGAAGACCGGCAAGAACGCGGTCAAGCCGCGCACCGCCTCCCTTTTCAAGACGATGTCCCTCGACACGGTGACGCTGCAGGACGCGCTCAAGCTGATGTCGCTGCCGCGCGTCGTCGGCACCGACGCCGAGGGCGTCGAGATCACCGCGCAGAACGGCCGCTACGGCCCGTACCTGAAGAAGGGCACCGACTCGCGCTCCCTGGAGACCGAGGACCAGCTCTTCGCGATCACCCTCGACCAGGCCCTGGCGATCTACGCCCAGCCGAAGGTGCGCGGCCGCGCCGCGGCCAAGCCCCCGCTGAAGGAACTGGGCACGGACCCGGTCAGCGAGCGCCCCGTCGTCGTCAAGGACGGCCGCTTCGGCCCGTATGTCACCGACGGCGAGACCAACGCCACACTGCGCCGTGACGACGACGTCGAGACGATCACGCCCGAGCGCGGCTACGAGCTCCTCGCCGAGAAGCGGGCCAAGGCCCCCGCCAAGAAGACGGCGAAGAAGGCCGTCGCCAAGAAGGCCCCGGCGAAGAAGACGACGACCGCGACCAAGACCGCGGCGAAGAAGACGGCCGCCAAGACCACCGCGGCGAAGAAGACCGCGGCGGCGAAGACGACCGCCAAGAAGACCGCCGCCAAGGCCAGGACCACGGCGAAGAGGGCCGCGTCCGCGGCCGCGGAGCCCGCCGAGTAGTCCCCGCGGGACCGCGCCGCGGGCGCGGTCCCGGCAGGCGCCCTCCGGCACGGCACCCGGTCCCGATAGGCTGGCGGAATGACGCGATCCGAGCAGCCGACGGACACGTTCGCCGACGAACTGGAAGCCGACTCACGGCAGCGCGCCGTGGGCGCGCTCCTGAAGGTCCCGCCCCTGCGCAAACTGTGGGGCGCCCAGCTGACCGGTACCGTCGGCGACCGCCTCGCCCTGTTGGTCCTGGCCGTCCTGACGGCGCAGGCCGCCGTGGGCGCGCAGTCCTTCGGCGGCGGTTACCGCGGAGCGGCCTTCGCCGTCGCGGCCGTCCTCGGGGCGCGCGTCCTGGCCGCCCTGCTCTTCGGCGCGGTACTGCTCGGCCCGCTGGGCTCGCTCACCGGCCCCGGCGGCCTGCTCGACCGCCGGTGGACGATGATCGGCTCCGACGTCGTACGCCTCGCGCTGCTGATCGTCGCCCCGCTGTGGATCGACTGGGTGCCGGGCGACGCCGTCGCCTGGCTGCTGGTCACCGTCTTCCTCACCGGGGTGGCCGAGCGCCTGTGGACGGTCGCCAAGGACGGCGCGGCCCCCGGCCTGCTGCCCGCGCCCGCGCCGGGCGCAGGAACGGTACGTCCGCTGCCCGACCGCCTTGACGCGCTGCGCCGCCTCGACCAGCGCACCGGCTTCGTCGCCTTCCCGATCGCGGCCGCGAGCCTGGTCGTCGTCACGCTCGTCGGCAACCTGATCGGCCTCGGCGTCGACTGGTTCGGGCTCCACCAGGCCGCGCTCGCCTCCTACGTCGCCGCCGGGCTGTTCGCGGCCTCCGGCGCCGTCCTCTACCTGCTGCAACTGCCGGGCGACCAGGCCACCCCGCTCCGCTCCCCGCTGCAGGGCCTGCGCAGCAACGACCGCGGGCGCACCGGCGCCGTACCGCTGCTGGTGCTCGGCACCGCCACCGTCGCCGGCGCCGTCGCGGCCGCCGTGGCACTCGCCGTACTGCACGCCGCAGACCTCGGCGGCGGCCCGGTCGGCTTCGGCCTCCTCGTGCTGGCGCTCACCGCCGGCCCCGTGCTCGGCATCCGGATCGCCCCGCACACCCTGCCGGGCCTGTCGCGGCGCCGCCTGCTGGCCATCGCCATCGCCGTCACCGGTCTGGCCCTGCTGCTGACCGGCATCGTGCCCGACCCGACGACCGTGCTGCTGCTGGCGCTGCTCGCCGGCGTCGCGGCCGGGATCACCGCCAACACCGGGCACGTCCTCATCGACCAGGAGACGGAGGAGTCCCGCCAGGCGCGCGCCACCGACCACCTCCACGCGGTCGTGCACCTGCTCATGGCGATCGGTGCCGTCGGCGCCCCCCTGCTGGCCGGCGGCATCGGCCCGCACCGCGTCGTCAACGGGCACTTCACCTTCGACCACGGCGGCGCCGCGTACGCCCTGATGCTCATCGGCGCGCTGCTGCTGCCCGTCGCCGCCCTCGTCCTCGGCAAGACCGACGACCGTCAGGGCGTGCCCCTGCGCCGCGACCTGCGCGAGGCCCTGCGCGGTGGCGAGCCCGAGCAGGCGCCCGCGCCCTCCGGTTTCTTCATCGCGGTCGAGGGCGGCGACGGGGCCGGCAAGTCCACCCAGGTCGAGGCCGTCGCCGAGTGGATCCGCGGCAAGGGCCACGAGGTCGTCGTCACCCGCGAGCCGGGCGCCACGGCCGTCGGCAAGCGGCTGCGCTCGATCCTGCTCGACGTCTCCAGCGGCGGGCTGTCCCACCGCGCCGAGGCCCTGCTCTACGCCGCCGACCGCGCCGAGCACGTCGACACCGTCGTCCGTCCCGCGCTGGAGCGCGGCGCGGTCGTCATCTCCGACCGCTACATCGACTCCTCCGTCGCCTACCAGGGCGCCGGGCGCGACCTCGCGCCGACCGAGATCGCCCGCATCTCCCGCTGGGCGACGGACGGACTCGTCCCGCACCTGACCGTCCTGCTCGACGTCACGCCCGAGGCGGCCCGCGAGCGCTTCACCGAGGCACCCGACCGGCTCGAGTCCGAGCCCGCCGAGTTCCACGAGCGCGTACGCACCGGCTTCCTCACCCTCGCCGCGGCCGACCCCGCGCGCTACCTGGTCGTCGACGCGGGCCAGGAGCCGGAGGCCGTCACGACGGCGATACGGCACCGTCTCGACGAGCTCCTCCCCCTGTCGGAGCAGGAGATCGAGGCCCGCGAGGAGGCCCGCCGCCGCGCCGAGGAGGAGGCCCGGCTGCGCGCCGAGGCCGAGGCCGCCCGCAAGGCCGAGGAGGAGCGGCTCGAACGCGAGCGCCAGGCCCAGCTGGAGAAGCTCCGCGCTGAGGAGGAGGAACGCCGCCGCCTCGCCGAGGAGACCGCCCGCCGCGAGGCCGAGGAGGCAGCGGCGGAGGAAGCCCGCCGCCAGGCCGAGGAGGCCCGCCGCCAGGCGGAGGAGGAGCGGGCCCGCCGCGAGGCCGAGGAACGCGTCCGCCGCGAGGAGCAGGAACGGCTGCGCCGCCAGGCCGAGGAGGAGGCCCGGCTGCGCGCCGAGGCCGAGGAGCGACGCGTCGAGCGCCAGCGCAAGGCCGAGGAGGCCCTGATGCGGGCCGAGCAGGCGCGCATCGAGGCGGAGGACACGACGCAGACGGTCGAGACCCCCCGCCCCCAAGCTCCGGAGGCCCCCCGGGCTGCGGCAGCCGCTGACGCGGAGACCGCCGTCCTGCGCGCGGTGCCCGTCGACGACGAGACGGCGGTCCTGCCGCCGGTCAAGCCGGCCTTCCCGGACTTCACGAAGCCTGTGGCGGCGCCGCGGATCGTGGATGCGGCGGATGCGGAGGAGACGGCGGTCCTGCCCTCGGTCGCGCCCGGCGCGGCGGACGAGACCGCTGTCCTGCCGGCCGTGCCCTCCGCGGACCGGGTGCCGCCCGGGATTTTCCGTCCGGAGGCGTCCGAGGCGTCCGAGGCGGCGACGTCCGGCGCGGCGGTGCGGGACGCGGACAACGAGCGCACGCGTGAGATGCCGTCCCTCCCGGAGGAGGGGCGCCGGTCGCGCCCCCGGCCCTCGTGGGCGGAGGAGACCCCGCTGGACGACCTTCCCTCTTTGGCTGACGAGTTGCTCGGGCGGCGCGACGAGGACGACTAACCCTTCCGGGGTGCCCCGTCGTGAGGCGGTGCCCCTTGGGGCCGGTTGTCGTGTGCGAGTCCGTTGCGCCTGCGGCGGGCGTCCGCCCGCCCTCCCTCCCTCCCCCAGCCTTCGGCCGGGGGAGGGAGGGAGGGTAGGGGAGAGACCCAACCCCGGCCACAGACGCCCCGCACCCCGCAAACGGCCGGAACCACACCCCCCCGGCACCGCGAGGCGGGGGTCCACACCGGGAGAATGGGCGGGTGCGGTACCTGATCCTCGGCGCCACGGAGGCGCATCGCCCCGGCGGCGCACCCGTGCCCCTGGGCACGGGCAAGCGGCTGCGGGCCCTGCTGGCCGCACTCGCGCTGCACGCCCCGCACGCGGTGTCCCCGGACGCCCTGATCGCCGAGGTGTGGGGCGGCGAGGGCGACGAGCCGCCCCAGGACGCGTCCGGCGCGCTGCAGGCGCTCGTGTCGAGGCTGCGCCGCGCCCTCGGGGCAGGGGACGCGGGCGGCGGCAGGGACATCGTCGCCTCCGGGCCCGCCGGCTACCGGCTGATCACGGACACCCCGGACGACGTCGACCTCCAGCTCTTCGAGCGCCTGGTGCGCGAAGGCAGTGCCGCGCTCGACGCCGGCGACCCCGCGACCGCCGCGCAGACCCTGGAGGCCGCGCTCGCGCTGTGGCGCGGCCCCGCGCTGGCGGACCTGCCCGACCGGGGTTCGGCCGCCGCCCGGGCGGAGGACCTGCGGCTGACCGCGACGTACCGCCGGGTCGAGGCGTGCCTCGCCCTCGGCCGAGCCGCCGAACTGCTGCCGCAGCTGCGCGGGCTGGTCGCCGAGCACCCGTTGCACGAGCCGTTCCGGGCGCAGTTGATACGGGCGCTGACCGCGACGGGCCGCCCCGCCGACGCCCTGGCGGCGTACGAGGACACCCGGCTGGCCCTCGCCGACCGCCTCGGCACCGACCCGGGCCCCGAACTCAGGACGCTGCACGCCCGGTTGCTGACCGCCGGGCCGCCGCAGCCGCCCCCCGGCGCGCCGCCCCGGAACGGGAACCTGCGGGCCCGTCTCACCAGCTTCGTCGGCCGCGAGGCAGAACTGCGTTCGCTGCGCGCCAGCCTGACCGACGGCGCGCACCGACTGCTGACGCTGACCGGCCCCGGCGGCTCCGGCAAGACCCGGTTGTCGCAGGAGGCGGCGGCCGCGGTGACGGGGTCCTCCGCCTATCCGGACGGCGTGTGGCTGGCGGAGTTCGCGCCGTTGGAACGTCCCGCCGCCGTGCCGGACGCCGTGCTGAGCGCGATCGGGCGCCGTGACACGGCCGTGCTGGCCGCGGCCCGCGAGGTGCGCAGCGCGGGCCAGGAGGCCGACCCGGCCGCACGGCTGCTGGAGCACTGCGCGCAGCGCCGCATGCTGCTGGTGCTCGACAACTGCGAGCACGTCATCGACGCGGCGGCCGCGCTCACCGACCAACTGCTCGCCGCCTGCCCCGGGGTGACCGTGCTCGCCACGAGCCGGGAACCGCTGGGCCTGCCCGGCGAGACGGTGCGCCCGGTCGAGCCGCTGCCGCTGCCGACCGCGCACCGGTTGTTCGTGGAACGGGCGGCGGGGGTGCGCCCGGGCTTCGACGCGGACCGCGACCACGCGGAGGCGGTGGACGAGATCTGCCGCCGTCTCGACGGGCTGCCGCTGGCCATCGAACTGGCCGCCGCACGGCTGCGGGTGCTCACGCCGCGGCAGATCGCGGAGCGCCTCGACGACCGCTTCCGGCTGCTGACCGGGGGCAGCCGTACCGCGCTGCCCCGCCAGCAGACGCTGCGCGCGGTCGTCGACTGGAGCTGGGACCTGCTCGGCGCGGCGGAGCGTACGGCGCTGCGCCGGCTGAGCGTCTTCGCGGGCGGCTGCACGCTGCAGGCGGCGGAGGCCGTGTGCGGGGAGGAGGCGCTGGAGCTGATCGGCCAGCTCGTGGACAAGTCCCTGGTCGTCGTCGACCACGGCGCGCGGGAGGTGCGCTACCGGCTGCTGGAGACGATCCACGAGTACGCCGCCGAGCGCGCCGCCGAGGACCCGGCCGACCTCGCGGCGGCGGCCCGCCGGCACACCGCGTACTTCACGGACTTCGCCCGCACCGCCGACTCCGCCATGCGCGGCCCCGACCAGCTGGTCTGGGCGGCCCTCGTGGAGGCGGACCTGGACAACGTGCGGGCCGTGCTGCACCGGACGATCGACGCGGGCGAGGAGGACGAAGCGATCGGACTGGCCCTGGCCATGGGCTGGTTCTGGTGGCTGCGCAACTTCCGCGACGAGGCACGCGAGTGGTTGGTCCGGCTCATCGCCATGGCCGACGTGCCGGACGGCCCGGACGCCCCGGGTTTCTGGCCGCGCATGAACCTGCGGCTGCTCCACCTCTTCGTCGTCAGCGACACCATGCCCCGCGAGGAGATGCAGAGCCCGCAGATGCTGGCGCTGGCCTCGCGGATCATCGAGGTCTACAGCGTGCCGGGCCCGCACTCCACGCGCTTCCCGGGCATCCTGTGGCCGTTCTCCGACTACGTCGTGGGCCGTTACGAGTCCATCCGGAAGCACGCGGACGCCATGGTGGCGGCGTGCCGCGTGTACGGCGGCGAGTGGGAGCTCGCGGCCGCGCTGATGTTCCGTACGCACATCACGATCGACCTCCCCGGCGGGCTCCCCCGGGCCGACGCGGACTGGCCGGAGCTGCTGGAGCTGAGCGAGCGGCTCGGCGACCGCTGGATGCGCGCCCAGGTCTGCGAGGCCGGCGCCGAGATGGCGCTGGCGTACGGCGACTACCCCGCGGCCCGCGCGGACCTGGAGGAGGCGCTGCGGCTCGGCGCCGAGCTGGGTGCCCACGTGGAGGGCATCTTCGTCCGTTCCCGGCTGGGCGAACTGGCCCACCGGGAGGGTGACGACGAAGGGGCCGAGAGGCTGCTGCGCCGGGCCGGTGAGGAGGCCGAGCAGTACGGCTTGTGGGATGCCCGCGCCTACGTCCGGGCGTTGCTGGCGACGATCCTGCTGCGCCGCGGTGAGGTCGGCGGGGCCCGCGAGCTGGTCGAACTAGCCCGGGGAGAGGGCCGCCTGGGCACGCCGCCGCCGGACTTCGAGCTGCTCGTGGCGGGCCTCGCGGCCCGGGTGGCCGCCGCCGAGGGCGACAGGGCGGGCGCCCTGGCAGGGTTCGCGCAGGCGCTGCGCACGGGGCTCGACGGCTTCTGCGCCGAACCGCGCCTGGCAGCCGTGGCCGAGTACGCAGCGGAGGTGCTGGTCGCCGTCGGTGATCCCGGGCGGGCCGCCCGGCTGCACGGGGCGGCCGACGGACTGCGGGCGGGTCTGCCGCGTCCGGTCCCGGAGGAGGAGGGGGTACGCGCCGCCGAGGCGGCGGCCCGGGCGGCGCTGGGGAACGGGCCGTACGAGCGGGCCCGCGCCGCCGGCCGGGACCTGGGCGGCGAGGGCGCGTACGCGCTGCTGGCCGGCGCGACGACCTGACCGCGCGGTGTGGACCGGATGGCCGGGGAATGGCCGGGGACGAGCCCTTCGTTGCGTGGTTGAGGACTTCAACTGACGGATTCGGTGACGGAGAGAGCATGAAGGTCGAGATCTACAGCGACATCGCCTGCCCCTGGTGCTACGTCGGCAAGCGCCGTTTCGAGCGGGCGCTGGCCGCCTTCCCCCAGGCCGACCAGGTCGAGGTGGTCTACCGTCCCTTCCAGCTCGTCCCCGACAAGTCCGAGACCCCCGAGCCGCACCGCGCCTACCTCAACGAGCGCTACGGCCCGCAGTCCGCGGCGATGGACGCCCGGCTGGAGGAGCTCGGCCGCGCCGAAGGCCTGGCCTTCGACTTCGACCGCGCCATCGAGAACAACACCCTGCTCGCCCACCGCCTGCTGTGGCACGCCCTGAACGCCTACGGTGCCCGTGAGCAGGCCGCGCTCAAGGACCGGCTGCTCGTGGCCCACTTCGCGGAGGGCGCGGACGTCGGCGACCGCGACACCCTGGCCGCGCTCGCCGCCGGGGCCGGCCTCGACCGCGACCGTGCCGCGGCGTTCCTCGCCTCCGACGAGGGCCTCGCGGAGGTGCTCGCCGAGATCGACGACGCCCGCGGGATCGGGGTGAACGCCGTTCCGACCTTCGTCTTCGAGGGCAAGTGGGCGGTTCAGGGCGGCCAGGAGTCCTCGACCTTCCTGCGCGTGCTGGAACAGGTCGCCCGGGAGACCGGTGCCGTGCCGGCCGCCCCCGCGGCGGACGCGTGCGCCGACGGCGCGTGTGAGGTCCCCGCCGGCTGAACCGGCGGGGAGCCGCGGCGACGGCTCAGCCGCAGCTGATCCTCGACAGCGCCCAGTCCGCGACGTTCACCACGTGGAACCTGCGCGTCGGCTCGACCGTCAGCCGGATGCTGCGGTTGCCGGCGATCGGCACGTGCACCGGCACGCCGGGGTCACCGCTGCGCAGTACCTCGGAGCGCCACAGCCGGCCGTGGTCGCCGTGGACCGAGAAGCGGGCCGCGCCGAAGCCCAGCGCGAGGTCGTCGATGCCGACGACGGCGTCGAAGGCGGTGCAGGAGCGGTTGAGGTCGATGGTGACGGAGGCCGGCGCGCCGACCGTGACGCCGTCGGGGTAGCGCGTGCCGTCGATGCCGAGGCCCCAGCGCCGCCAGACCCAGTCGCCGATCCGGATCGTGGGCCGGTCCGCGGTGCCGACGGCGTCGTACCCGAGCCCGCTCAGCCGGTAGACCACCGGCTCGGGCACCGGAGTGGGCGTCGGGGTGGGCGTGGGTGTGGGCTCCGGGGTACGGCTGGGCGGCGGCGCGCTCGGCGCGGCGGGCGTGGGAGCCGCTTCCTCGACGGGACGTGCCGGAGGCGTGGGCGCCTGGGGGGCGGCCCGTACCGGGGTCCGCACGGACGGGGTCGGGCTCGGCGCGGGGGAACGCCGGGGCGGCGAGGGGGTGGGCGGCGGCGCCGGTAGGGCCGGCGCGGCCGAGGGCCTGCTCTCCGCCTGCGGCTGCGGGGTGCTGTCGTCCCCGGTCAGGGCGATCGCCACCACGGCGCCGGCCGCGGCGAGCGCCAGCCCCGCGGCCACCGCGATCTTCACCGGCGCGGCGGCCCCCTCGGCGGCCGCCGCACCACCGGCACCCGCCGCGGCGCCACCGCCCGAGCCGCTGGAAGCGGCGGCGGCCGCTGCGCCCGCGCCGGCACCGGCCGCCGCACCGCCCGCGGCGATGCCCGCCGCCTTCGCCGCGTACGCGGCGCCGAACCAGCCGACGACCGCGACCGGCAGCAGCCCCTTGAGCGCCGCGTTCACGTCCGCCAGCTCCGCCGCCGCCAGGCGGCACTTGGCGCATTCCTCCAGGTGCTTGCGCAGTTCCCGGTCGGCCCGCATCCGCAGACCGCCGCGGGCGTGCGCGCCGAGCCGGTCCGCGTAGCGGGCGCAGGCCCCCTCGGCGGTCAGCGAGGACGACACGTGCGCCTGCAGGTAGGCCTGGCGCAGTCCCTCGCGGGCCCGGTGCGCCAGGACGGCCGTGGCGTTGGCGGTCAGCCCGAGCAGCGGCGCGATCTTGCTGGGCGACTCCTCCTCGACCGCGGTGTGCCACAGCACCGCCTGCCAGCGCTCGGGGAGAGTGCGGAAGGCCTGGATGGCCAGCGAGCGTTCGGCCTCGTGCATGGCGCGCACGTCCGCACCCAGTTCCTGGGTGCCCTCGGCCGCCGCGGCGCCGGCCGACGTGACCGCGAACAGCGCGAAGTCGTCGACCAGTTGCTCCCGCTTGGCGGTGGTGCCCCAGGACGCGGCCACCCGCCGCACCGTGGTCAGCAGGTAGGCGCGCACCGCGGCGTCCGGACCGCTGCCGCCGCGGATCGCCTGCAGCGTACGGGCGAAGACCTCGCCGGTCAGGTCCTCCGCGGTGTGCCGGTCACGGCAGCAGCCGCGCGCGTAGCGCCGTACGGCCGCGACGTGCCGCCGGTACAGCTCCTCGTACGCGCTGTCGTCGCCGTCGCGCACACGGGCGACCAGGTCGGCGTCGGACAGCTCCGCGCCGGGGGCGTCCGCGGCCTCCGGAGGGCGTTCCTCGAGCGGCTCCCGCTGCCCCGGTACGCGGCCGGACGGCGGGCCCCCACCGGAGTCCGCCCCCGCCTCCGCGGGCGGACCGGACTCCCCGTTTCCTTCATCCACGGGCGTAAGCGTGGCACACCCGTACCGTCCGGCGACCTGTCAAGCACCAGAACCACCCGTCCGGGGAGTTTCACCCCCCGGACGCGGGTCATCACCTGTACGGGTCAGCCTCACGCGCCCGGACGGGAGCGCAGCCCCTCCAGCAGGATGTCGAGCAACCGCGCCGAGGCGGCGGCCTGTTGGGCCGGATCCGGCAGTGACGGCGCGGAGGTGGCGATCACCAGCAGCACGTCGGCCACCGACACGTCCGCGCGCAGCTCGCCGGCCGCCCGCGCCCGCTCCACCAGCTGCCCGACGACGTCCAGCAGCGTGGCTATCCCGGCGCCCGACGCGATGTCGTCGGCCCCGCCCCGCTGCTGCGGCACACGCGTCCCGTCGGAGGCGCCGGCCGGCTGCACCTGCAGCACCTGCGGCGGCAGCAGCCGCCCGGCGCCGGAGGCCACCGACGTGCGCAGGAAGCGCGACAGCGCCGACCAGGCCTCCTCCTCTTGGCCCAGGGCAGAACGCGCCTGCTCCGTCAGCCGTGCCGTCTCCTCCTCGGCTATCCGGCGTACCAGCACGTCCTTGCTGGGGAAGCGCCGGTAGACGGTGCCGACACCCACCCGGGCCCGTCGTGCCACGTCCTCCATCGGCGCGCCGTAGCCCAGCTCGCCGAAGACCTCGCGGGCGGCCCGCAGGACGTGCTCGAGGTTGCGCTGCGCGTCCACGCGCAGCGGGGACGTACGGCTCCCGCCGCCCCTCACGCCCGTATCCGGATGGCCGCTGACGGTAGCGGTCATCGCCCACTGAGAGTCCTGGATATGCATATGTGTATCCCCCGGTTGATCGCGTCTCCCCCCGGAGACTCCCCACCCCATGATCGCCGGGCGGCGGCGGACGGCGCCGCGCGTGCACCCCGGCGGGATACGAACATAGTTGAGCCCCGGTCAAGAATGAAGGGGGAGCCCGCCCACGATCGGAGTACCGGGGCCGCCGATTCTCCTTCCCGGCACTTCAGACCGGTCAGCAACCCGCCCGTGACCTGCCGGGGAACAGGATTCGGCCATTCATTGCCGTACGCCCTGTGGACAAACACCGATGGGTCATTGCCTCATGGGACGATGGCAGCACTCAAAGGGCCGTCCGGCGCGGCAGAAGAATCCGGGATTCCGCGCATCCTGGTCGTCGGCGGCGGTTATGTGGGCATGTACACCGCTTTGCGGCTGCAACGCAGGCTGAAACACGACGAGGCGGAAATCGTCGTGGTCGACCCGCAGCCCTACATGACCTACCAGCCCTTCCTGCCCGAGGCGGCGGCCGGATCCATCTCGCCCCGCCACGTCGTGGTGCCCCTGCGCCGGGTGCTGGACCGCTGCACGCTGGTCGTCGGCGAGGCGCGGCGCATCGACCACGGCAAGCGGGTCGCCACGCTCACCACCCTCGCCTCCGAGGAGGAGGGCTCCGCCGCGCTGGAGCTGCCGTACGACCACCTGGTGCTGGCCCCCGGCTCGGTCTCCCGGACCCTGCCCATCCCCGGCCTCGCCGAGCACGGCATCGGCTTCAAGACCGTGGAGGAGGCCGTCGGGCTGCGCAACCACGTCCTGGAGCAGCTCGACATCGCCTCCTCCACCCGCGACGTCGAGGTCCGCGACGCGGCCCTGACCTTCGTCTTCGTCGGCGGCGGCTACGCGGGCGTGGAGGCCCTCGGCGAGCTGGAGGACATGGCCCGCTACGCCGTGCGCTACTACCACAACGTCGAGGCCGACGACCTGAGGTGGATCCTCGTCGAGGCCACCGGCCGCATCCTCCCCGAGATCGGCGAGGAGATGGGCACGTACGCCGTCCGCGAGCTGCGCGGCCGCAACGTCGACATCCGCCTGAACACCCGGCTGGAGTCCGTCGAGAACCGCGTCGCCGTGCTCGACGACGGCTCCCGCCTGCCGACCCGCACGCTGGTGTGGACGGCCGGCGTCAAACCGCACCCCGTGCTGTCCCGCACCGACCTGCCCCTGAACGGCCGTGGCCGGATCACGTGCACCGCGGACCTGCGGATCGCCGGCACCGAGGGGGCCTGGGCCGCCGGCGACGCCGCCGCCGTCCCGGACCTCACCTCCGACGACCCCGGGGCGGTCTACGCGCCCAACGCCCAGCACGCCCTGCGCCAGGCCCGCGTCCTGGCCGACAACATCGTCGCGAGCCTGCGCGGCGAGCCCCTGACCGACTACCGTCACGAGTACGTGGGCTCGGTCGCCTCGCTCGGTCTCCACAAGGGCGTGGCGCAGGTCTACGGGCGCAAACTCAAGGGCTATCCCGCCTGGTTCATGCACCGCGCGTACCACCTCAGCCGGATGCCCACCTTCAACCGCAAGGCGCGCATCCTGGCCGAATGGGTCCTGTCCGGGCTCTTCAAACGGGAGATCGTCTCGCTCGGCTCGCTGGAGAACCCCCGCGCCGAGTTCGAGCTCGCCGCGGAGACCGGACGCAAGCCCGACGCGCCCTGACCGCCAGTGCGGATGCGGTGGCCGATTCCCCCGGAGCGGTGGGTCGGCCACACTGGACCCGTGACCAAGCGTGCGCCAGCACCTGCAAAGAGTGACAAATACGAGGAATCGGACGTTTGAACCTCACGCGTTGGAGCGCCCGGCTCCCCGGAACACAACGACGCAATGCCCAGGCGGCGGCCGCCGGTGCCGAACCCCCGTCCGGCGGAGCGGTCCCCGCGGCGCGCGGCGAGGCCGCCGAGCACCCCGACGCGCCGGCGCACACCCTCGACGCCCTCCCCGTACGCGAGGTGCTGGGCAGGCTGCCCGCCCTCATCGCGGTCACGCACGGGCCCAGCCACCACCTCGGGTACGTCAACGGGTCCTGGACCGAGGTCTTCGGCCCCCGCACCCCCGGGGAGCCCGCCCGCGAGTCCCTGCCCGAACTCGCCGGACTCGGCCTGCTCCCCCTGATGGACCAGGTCTTCCGCAGCGGCAAGCCGCGCACCGTCAAGGCCCGCAAGGTCGCCACCGCCACCCGTCAGGGTTACTTCACCCTCACCTGCAGCCCCGTCCCGGTGAAGGACGGCGGCGACACCGGCGGCGTCCTGGTCTTCGCCACCGACGTCACCGACCAGGTGCAGGCCACGGAACGCCTGCGCGAGAGCGAGCGCCGCCTCCACGCGACCGCCGTCACGCTGCAGCGCAGCCTGCTCCCCCAGGAACTCGAACAGCCCGACGACCTGCGCGTCGCCGCCACCTACCAGCCCGGCGGCACCGACGCCGCCGTCGGCGGCGACTGGTACGACGTCATCACCCTCGGCGCCGGCCGCACCGCCCTTGTCATCGGCGACGTGATGGGCCGCGGCGTGCGCGCCGCCGCCGTCATGGGCCAGCTCCGCACCGCGGTCCGCGCCTACGCCCGCCTCGACCTGCCCCCGCACGAGGTCATCCAGCTCCTCGACGGCCTCGCCGCCGAGATCGACGCCACCCAGATCGCCACCTGCGTCTACGCCGTCCACGACCCCAGCGAGGGACGGCTGTCCTACGCCTCCGCCGGCCACCTGCCGATCGTCGTCCGCGACGCCGACGGCACCGTCCGCCGCGCCGACGAGCCCACCGGACCGCCGCTGGGCACCGGCGGCTGGGTCCACACCTCCGGCTCCATCCCCATCGGGCCGGGCGCCACCGCCGTGCTCTACACCGACGGACTCATCGAGCGCCGCGGCGAGGACATCGACGAGGGCGTCGCCGCCCTGATGAACGCCCTCGGCGGCGCCACCGGCAGCCCCCAGGTCATCTGCGACCGCCTGCTGCGCGCCCTCGGCGTCACCTCCGAGCACGCCGACGACGTCGCCGTGCTCGTCATGCAGTACCCGCAGCGCGAGGGCAACGACTCCGAGCTGTTCCGCAACGCCTCCCTGGAACTGCTCGGCGGCATCGAGGCGGCCCCCCGCGCCCGCGCCTTCGCCCAGGGCGTGCTGACCTCCTGGCGGTTCCCCGTGGAACTCGTCGACCTCGGCGTCCTCGCGGCCAGCGAACTGGTCGCGAACTCCCTCCAGCACGGCGTCCCGCCCATGCGGCTGCGACTGCGCCGCACCGACCGGCGCCTGATCATCGAGGTCACCGACGGCGACGACCACCTGCCGCGCCGCCGGCGCGCCGAACCGGCCGACGAGGCCGGCCGGGGCATCTCCATCATCGCCACCATCGCCTCCGCCTGGGGGTCCCGCCGGACCCCCGGCGGCGGCAAGGCGGTGTGGTGCGAGTTCGCGCTCCCCACCTGACGGGGCATCACGCGGCGAGCACGGGCTCCCGCATCGGCGCGTCCTGCCCGACCGTCAGGCGCCGGCCCAGCCGCACCGACAGCACGCTGACCGCCAGCGAGCACGCGACCAGCATCACGATGTACTCGGCGTACATCCCGCTGCCCGCCATCAGCCCGCCGACCGCCGGCCCCACGGCCAGCGCCAGCTGCTTCACCAGCGCGAACGCCGAGTTGTACTGCCCGACCATCCGCTCCGGCGCCATGTCCGCCACCAGCGGCGCGACCGTCGGCGACAGCATCGCCTCACCGAGCCCGAACAGCGCGTACGTGGCGATGAGCATCGCCGTCGCGATCCCGTGCGCCGAGCCCGTCAGCCCGGACAGCCCGGCGACCACCCACGCCAGCGCCCACAGCAGGCCGACCGCCGCGATCACCCGGCTGCGCCGCCGGCGCTCCACCGGCCGCAGGATGAGGAACTGCGCCACGACGATCGCCGCGGTGTTCGCCGCGAGGGCGATGCCCAGCGTCGCCGGCGACACCTTGGTCACCTCGACCGCGTACGCCGACAGCCCCGACTCGAACTGCCCGTAGCAGGCGAAGAACAGCACCCCGCCCAGCACGCACAGCTGCACCATCGCCCGGTCGGCGAACAGCGCGCGCCAGCCGCCGGCGGCCTTGTCCGCGGGCGCCGCCTCCAGGCGTGCCGCCCTCGGCAGCCGCACGGAGGCCGCGACGACGCCGAGCACCACGAACATCGCGGCCTCGATCGAGAACAGCAGCGTGAAGGAGCCCGGGCGCGAGGTGTCCACCAGCAGCCCGCCCAGCAGACCACCGACCCCCAGCCCGAGGTTGCTCAGGAAGAACTGCGTCGCGAAGGCCCGCGACCGGGTCCTCGGCGTGGAGCACCACACGATGAGCGTGGCCAGCGCCGGCTGCATCACGGCGATGCCCGCGCCCATCACCGCGGACGCGGCGATCACCAGGGGAGCGCTCGACACGAGCCCGAAGCCCATGGAGCCCACCGCCGCCGCGAACGCACCGGCCAGCAGCACGGGCAGCGGGCCGCTCCGGTCGATCGTCCGGCCGGTGAACGGCAGCACGGCGAGCGCCGCCACGGCGAACGCGGACAGCACGACACCCGCCGTGCCCGCTCCCAGGTCCCGGACCTGCGCCACGTAGACGAACAGGAACGGGACGGTGAAGCCGTTGCCGAACGCGCTCAGCGCGTTGCCCAGCTGGATCCGGCGCAGCGCGGCGCCCATCGCGGTGGTCACACTCACCCCTTAGGTCAGTAGTTCTCGAACTTGAAGACTTCAACTTTAAACTTCGAAGCTAAACAGTACATGCCGGAAGTCTTTAGGGCCAATGAGTTTCGTGGGACACTCCTGCCATGACGAGCGCAGCCGACGGCCCTGCCGGCACCCCGCAGGAGCTGGACCTCGACGAGCAGATCGCGATCTACCAGCGCGAATACCCCGAGGTGGACCCCCAGGTCGAGAAGATCGTCACGGCCCTGGGCAGGCTCAACCGCCGTATGAACGTGGGCTACAGCCGGCACCTGTCGGCGGTCGGCATCACCAGCGCCGAGTGGGAGGTCCTCAAGGCCCTTGTGGTCGTGGGCCGTCCGTACCGTCTCGGCCCCGGAGACCTCGCCAAGCGGCTCGGCCTCACCCCCGCGGCCATGACCCACCGCATCGACCGCATGGTCTCGGAGGGACTCGTCACCCGGGAGCGCGACGAGAGCAACCGCGTCCGCGTCATCGTCGAGCTCACCGACCTCGGCCGCAGCAAGTGGCTGGAGACGATGCGGATGGCCTCCGTCTTCGAGGCGGACCTCCTCCAGGACCTCGCCCCCGACGAACGCACCGGCCTCGGTGACCTGCTGACCCGACTCCTCCGCCGGGTCGAGGCCGCCCAGCCGGACGCCGGCGGCCGCCTGAAGGACCTCGACTGACCCCCCTGCCCTGGTTTGACAGACGTACGGGGGATCCGTAATGTTCTCCGAGTTGCCCGCCGGTGAACACCGGCTCCGGCCGGCCCCGGGCAGCCATCCCGCAGGACCCACTCGATGAACGGCCATGTGTCGTCTCGTTCGCGTGTGCGTTTTTCGGAATGAGGATCGAAGGAATTGCTCGATTGGCATCGGGCGCCACCGATCCGCTAATGTCTCACCGGTCGGAACGGCCCAACAGCCGCGATGACAAGCCCCGCTGACTGGGGATCAGCCCGGAAACGGTCTGATAGAGTCGGAAAAGCCGGAAAGCGAAAGCCCGAAGGCGAACCCCCTCCAGAGGGTGGCAGAGAAGGAAATCGGATCTGCTAAGCTGGAGACAACGAAGGGAAAG
The DNA here is from genome assembly GCF_055635295.1 of Streptomyces sp. NPDC111520. Taxonomy (NCBI): domain Bacteria; kingdom Bacillati; phylum Actinomycetota; class Actinomycetes; order Kitasatosporales; family Streptomycetaceae; genus Streptomyces; species Streptomyces sp. NPDC111520. The sequence goes on from NZ_JBVKBW010000010.1 coordinate 354,765, forward strand.
CCCGGAGGGGCCGGTGAAACGGTCTCGAAGGAAGCTTCCGTTCCTTGAGAACTCAACAGCGTGCCAAAAGTCAACGCCAGATATGTTGATACCCCGTCTCCGGACCATACGGTCTGGGGCGAGGTTCCTTTGAAGAAAAACACAGCGAGGACGCTGGGCACGTCGGGATCATTCCTCCCGATGGTGCCGCTCTCGTGAAGACATT